>JAXDGI010000247.1:0-16771 GCA_034665145.1 Solirubrobacteraceae bacterium | reverse complement strand
GACGAACTGCTTGACCGGATCGACCGGCGGCGGGGCGGCAAGGTTGGCCTCGCCCAGGCGGCTGAGGACCTGCACGACGAGCGCCGTTGATCGTCGTCGACGCCTCCATCCTGGCCAACGCGATCGGTGACGACGGCGCCGACGGTCACTTGGCCCGCAGCGAGCTTCGCGCACAAGCCGGCGCGCTGGCGGCACCGGACCTCGTCGACGTCGAGACCGTGGCCGTGCTCCGCAAGCGCTGGCTCGCAAAGACGATCACCGACCGCCGCTTCGCGACGGCGATCAAGGACCTCCAGGCGCTCGACCTCGACCGCTACCCCACGCTCCCTTTGACGACCCGTGCGTACGGACTCCGCGCGAACCTCACCGCGTACGACGCCATCTATGTGGCGCTCGCCGAGGGCCTCGGCTGCGAGCTGCTCACCGGCGACGCGCGGCTCGCGGGCGCTCCGGGTCCGCGTTGGTCGATCCGGCTGCTGCGATGACCATCCCTGCCCCCCGCGCCGGGCCCCGGGCCGACGCGAGGGTGCATTTGGGGTGCATCAGTTTGTCTCCTCGTGTCCTTCAGCGTCCTCTCGTGACCAAGCAACTACCCAAACATGCAGGGATTTTGTGGACACGACGGGACACGGCGGGACAAACAGATCTGGATCGCACCCAGGAGGTCGCCGGTTCGAGCCCGGCTAGCTCCACTTTCGAAACCCCCGTCGTGGCGGGCGTTTCAGCGTTTCGAAGGACCTACCTCTCCGGGTCTACGCCGATTGGGCATCAACTTTGGGCATCAAACGAGCCGCCCGATGCCCGCCGTCCTACCCGTGTCACGCGCACTGTCACGCCGGAGGTCGCGGGTTCGAGTCCCGTCGCTACCCGTTTGAATGTCTCGGCAACGCCGCTATTTGCAGGTCTGGAGACGCCCGGGGGTGCCGCCCGCCAAGAACGGAGCAGCGGACCGCAGTAGCAGACCCAGCCTCGGCAGCAGCGAATCCCAGGACCCCTTTTCGGTTCCTGATACTGGCGCACTATTCGGTTCCTGTTCACAGCATCGCCGCTCCAAAGTCCCAAAACTCCGTCGAGGTCCAGAGCCGCGGCGACTCACCGCGGAGTCGCTCAACGACCTTCTGGAGCCGACCCTTTTCGAGAGGCACCCAGTCGCAGCCCATCCGGCGGACTCGTCCAAGCGTGTCAATCCAGACCTCCGCGGGGAAGGCCGTGACAGAGTCACGGGGCCAACGCAGAGGCCATGGACTGCACCGGTCGGCAAGTTCACGGCTTACCGCTAAGCGCACTCTTGTGGTCGGTATACCCCGGCAGTCTTCGTTACCGATGATGGCCCCGTCGCGGGCGCCGAGCAGCCACATCGGCGCTCCGAACCGCATACCCGCGCCTGACCCGGGACGCCCCATTGGGACCGGAGACCATGACTCGGTCCCGCGCTCCCGCTGAAATTCTGCGACGCCGCACCACACGTTTTCGCCAGGCAAGTCGACTCCACCGACTGTGTATGTTGAAGGGTAAACCACCTTCATCTGCACGGAATCGACAATGCCAGGTTCTGCCCTCTCCACTCCCGTGGGGTGCCCCGCAGCGCTGCCAAGACGAAGCTCATGCAGGATCCGAGCATTCGGTGCGGCAATGGTCTTCGCCGGAGCCGCTGCGACAACGGGGACCCAATCTCCTCTTTCCGCTATATCCACGGAGTCATCCCACAGAAGCGCTAATGCGAGTGAGGAGGCGTCCTCGCTGCGTAACTGCACTCGCCGACGAGATGGAAGAAGTCTCGTCCGGACATCTTCTTTCTAATGCAGTGTCCGCACCTTGCGCACTGATACCCCAGCTGTGGGAGCGAGGTAACCTTAAAATGTGGGTTATTCGCCAACATTGCAATCTACTGGCCACAGTCGGCGCATTGTAGATCACAATCACGCAGGCCCTCAGCGTGAAGGGTAGCGAAGATACAGTGGAAGAACGATCGCCAGCTCCAGTACGTACCCTTCGGATCCGTCTGATTAACCGGGGCATCCCCGCTGAAGGTAAACGGGTCCGCACTATTAACGTCGCACTGCTGTCCAATCGGGTCTTGCTGCGTCCAGCTTCCGGTGCTCGGGTCGTAGTACCGCTCTCCAAAATGGTACAGACCGCCTGCCACCTGCGTACCCTCATCGAAGCCGAAGGGGTCGGGGGCAGTTCCAGAGCTTGAGGTCGTCTGGCCCCCAGGGGTCGTAGCTGTACCTGTTGGCGACCGCGCCACTGCTGTTGGTCAGGGCCACGACGGACCCGTTGGCGTCTTCAACGTAGTAATACGTCCCGTTGGGCGTCCGCTCGTCGATGAGTTGTCGGTCGCTGTCGCGGGTGAAGTAGGATGCCGCCGGTTGCTGGCCCTGTGGGGCAGCGTCGGCGGAACTCGACACCCCAAGTTGGTTGTTCGTTCCTGCGGCTTCGTGCTATCGCGACAGCGTGGACTGCCAGCTTCAAACCGTCGGTTCACCCCCCATCGCATCGGCCGTCCCGCGTCATAGTTGAGCGCTGCCAGTGAGGCTAATCATTCGGACAGCACAGACGGTAGAGCGCAAGCTCCTGCGCTCCGGGGGGGACGCAGCGCCCACGACCAGGTGGTCGCGACCGTCAACGACCGCGACCGTCACTGGACGTAGCCGGGTCAGCGGTCGCTCCAGCCGGCGCCGGTCGCTTCGTACTCCGCGACCCGTTCGCGCATCAGCGTCTTCAGGAGCTCGGTGGGCAGCTCGCGCTCGTAGGGGAGCTTGATGAAGCCCTCACCGGCGTCAAAGCCGGCGGCCTCAACCGCGGCTCTCTGGGTGGCGAAGAAAGGTGGCGGGAACCGCAGCGAACAGTGGTTCTTGAAGTTCTGAAGCATCCACAGGTTCGTGTTCTCGCCGCGGACGTACACCGGCAGGTTCCACTTCAGTTCCTCTCGCGCCTCCGAGTCGGCATCAAGGCTCAGCTCCCTGAGCGCCTCGAGGTGCGGCCGCTGGGCGTCGTCTAATTGCGCGAAGAAGTCATCGACGCTCGAGCGCTTGGGCATCGGCATGATGTCAGCCTACGCCCTGCAGATCGCGCTGCTCGCGTTCTTCGTCCTCGGCGCGATCCTCTCGCCCGGTCCGCCTGGCGCGTCGAGCACGCGGCCGCCGGGCGTTGCTCAGCGACCCAAGGACCTACTGGGCGGCGGTCACCGACCGCAGCTCGTCCAGCGACTCGTCCATCAGCCGCCGGAACGCCGTCGGATCGTTCTGCTGCACCCAGTGGGCGAATGCCACGTGAAAGACGGTCACGCCCGCGTGGGCGGCGAGGATCGCCGCGTTCGCTGAGACGTCCCGCTCCACCAGCGCGCCCTTGATCGCGGCGGCGAGGTTCTGCAGCTTGATCAGTTCACGCTCCTGTAGCTCCGGGTTGGCCTCGATGATCTGCGCGCGGATCCGAGCGAAGTCGTGGCGCTCGGTGAACATCTCCGCGACCGGATCGAGTCCGGCTGTCACGATCGCGAGCGGACTCGCCTCCGCTGGTGCGGCGGCGAGCCCTTCCAGCCAGAGGCGTTGGAGCTCGTGGCTGCCGCTGAACAGGACCTCTCGCTTGTCCGAGAAGTAACGGAAGAAGGTGCGCTTGGTCAGCCCGGCGCGCTCGGCGATCTCAGCGACGGTCGTCGCCTCATATCCCTGCTCGTCGAACAGTTCGATCGCAGCGCTCATCAGGCGGCCCTGTGCGTCAGGTTTCCAGCGTGACACCGACTCTGAGCGTAGTTGATGACACCAAGTGCCATGGAGGTTGCTATGGTGATGACACCAGGTGACATGCGACCCACTGGAGATTGCAATGCGCGTATTCGTAACCGGCGCCTCAGGCCACATCGCCGCCGCCGTCATCCCTGAACTTCTCAAAAACGGCCACCAGGTCGTCGGCCTCGCTCGCTCCGACGCTCCGGCCGAGGCTGTTGCCGCCATGGGCGCCGAGGTCCGCCGCGGCGATCTCGACGACCTCGACGGTTTGGCGGCCGCTGCTGCTGAGGCCGACGGCGTCATCCATCTCGCCTTCAAGCACGAGGCGATGCGTACCGGCGACTTCATGGGTGCGGTTGACTCAGACATGGCCGCCCACAAGGCGATCGGCGAGGCCCTGGTCGGCACTGACAAGCCCTTCGTGTCGACCGGCGGCACCCTGATGCTCGCCCTGGCCGGAATCACCGGCCGTCCTGGCACCGAGGACGACCAGTCCGAGGGTGGTCCCCGGACCGACGCGGCGAACTATACGCTCGCTCTCGGCCAACGGGGCGTACGCTCCTCCGTCGTCCGGCTCGCACCGATGGTGCACAGCGATCTCGACCACCACGGCTTCACGCACGCGCTGATCGGATCTGCCCAGGAGAGTGGGGCCGCGGCCTACACCGGCGACGGCTCCAACGTCTGGCCGGCGGCCAACACCTACGACATCAGCGTGCTCTACCGCCTGGCGCTGGAGAAGGCCCCGGCCGGCTCGACACTGCACGGCGTGGGCGACACGGGTATCCCGCGCAAGGTGATCGCCGAGACGATCGCCGGCAAGCTCGGGATCAAGACCAAGAGCATCACCGCTGAGGAGGCGCCGCAGTACCTCGGCTTCCTCGCCGCCTTCGCCGGCCTAGACAACCCGACCTCAAACGACAAGACCCGCGAGCTACTGGGCTGGGAGCCGACCCATCCTGGCTGGGTCGAGGACGTGGAGACGGGCCACTACTTCGCCTGAAATATCGGAGCACACGCTGCTAGCAGTGTCCAGACAACTCGCCGAGTAGGCTCGGACGCTCAGCGACCACTGACCGTTGCAACACCCGGGTGTCCACGCAAGGGAGCGCTCCGGCCGCGGTTGGGTGTTGAGACCGCTGTTGACCGGTTTTCAAGCGTCTGCTTGAATAAGTCGCATGGAATCAGCGAGGGTGGACCAGCGTCGCGAGGCCGGTCTGCGGACGCGGACACGACTGATGGACGCTGCGCTGGACCTGCTCGCCGATCGCGGCGAGGACGGCGTGAGTCTCCGAGAGCTGACGGATGCTGCGCAGGCCAATGTCGCGGCGGTGAGCTACCACTTTGGCTCGCTGAAGTCGCTCTGTGACGCCGCCATTGCGTATGCACTGGAGCGCTACCTGGACGCTCAGCAGGAGGCGGTAAGAGCGCTGGGCACCGGCGACTCCCTTGAGACGCTGGCTGCGGCTTTCGCGCGGCCGATGATGCGCGCGCTGGCCCTGGGGGGTCGTGAGCTGGACCTGATGCGGATCGTGGCGCGCGCCAGCATCGATCCTCCACCGGGATGGGATCGGTTTGATGCCAGCTTCGATCGGATTCGTGCCGATGTCCTGCGGGTGCTGAAGGCCAACCTTCTTGGTGTCAGGAACCAGGAGTTGATCTTCCGCACGCGCTGCGCAGCTGGGTTGTTGAACTGGCTGGCCGTCGCGCCGGTCGGTGCCGAGCTCAGGAACAAGCCTGAGAAGCAGATCGAGCGATTGCTCGTACCCGTGCTCGCAGGCACCTTCCGCGGTACGAGCACCGGCTGACTAGCGGTCTAAACCCACCGCAGGCGGCGGTCCTAAACAATTCAAGCGAGTGCTTGACAGAAGGTCCGCCGATGGTATTATCAATCAACTGCTTGATCTACTTAGTACCACACAGGAGGCTCTCCGGTCATGAGAGTGACAGTCACCGGTGCAACCGGATTCGTCGGATCCCACATCCTCACCGAACTGCTGGAGCACGGCCACGAGGTGACGGCGCTCGTCCGCGACCACGACCAGGCCGACAGCGTCGCGGCGCGTGGCGCGACCCCGATAGTGGTGGACCTTTACGACCGCCCCACGGTCGTAGCCCTGCTCAGGGGCGCGGACGGAGCGATCCATACGGCCAGTCCGGGCGACGAAACCAGCGCAAACCTGGACTCGGCGGTGGCCGATGCGGCGATCGAGGCACTCGCCGGCACTGGCAAGCCCTACCTCCACATCAGCGGACTGTGGATCTACGGCGACAACAGCTCGATCAGTGAGGAGTCCTCAGCCAATCCGCCCCCGCTGGTGGCATGGAAGGAGCCGATCGAGCGACGTGTGCTCGATGCCGAACAGATGCGTGGGGTCGTGATCGTCTCCAGCGTCGCCTACGGGGACGGCGGGGGAGGGATTCCTGGCCTCCTCCTCGCCTCACCCCGAAATGAGGACGGCAACCTGATCATGCTCGGCACAGGGCAGCAGCACTGGTCGACAATCCATGTTGCCGACCTGGCGACCTTTTTCCGGCGCGTGCTGGAGGACGACTCGGCTCGTGGCCGCTATGCCATCGGTGACGGATTGAATCCGACCGTTGCCGAACTCACGGAGGCGGCCGCGGTCGCGGTGGACGCTCCGGGGGCGGCGCGTGGTTCCGATGATGAGGCTCGGGCGCGCGTGGGCGACTTCTTCGCCGAAGTCCTCCTGCTCGATCAGGGCACCGTCGCGGCCAGGGCTCGCGACCAGCTCGGCTGGCACCCGACTCATCCAGGACTCGTCGACGAGTTCCGCCACGGCAGCTACAGCAAGCAGGTGACTCGCGGGTGACCGAGCCGCCGTCCGGACGGTCAAGTCACGCAGGTGGCGATGAAGCTCAAAGGTGAACGGCGCCGGGTCGGGTCCGCTGGTCGCGGAGGTGATCTCGGCCCTCGGCGAACGTGGCGCCCTCGGGTTACCGCCATCGCGACAAGGCAGGTCGTGCCGGCTCGGTCCTGCGGCCGATCCGCGGCTCAGCAGTCACGAGTTCGGCAGCACCTGGACCTTGACGCCCTCTCCAGCCCGCATCGCCGCAAGGGCGTCCTCGAACTCGTCAAGGGGAAACGTGCTGGTCAGCATTGGCTCGGTCTGCACACCGCCGTTACGCAACAACTCGATGGCTTGCACGAACGTGTACAGGACCGCCATCGAGCCGACGAGGGTGATTTCCTCGTTGTAGATCCGGAATGGCGAGACCTCGACGCGCGCGTCCTGGGGAGCGACGCCGAACATCATCAGCTTGCCGCCGCGCCGAACCGCCTCGAGCCCCTGCTGTATGACCACGGAGACTCCCGTGGCATCGACGACGCAGTCGAAGCCTTCGGGGTGATCGCGCCTGAGCGCATCCACGTCGGTCTCGACCTGCGCTGCGCCCAGCGATTGGGCAAGCTCCAGCCGCCGCTCGTTGCGGTCGACAACGGTGACGCCGGCCGCTCCCCCATGGTGCAGCAGCTGCAGCAACAGCAGGCCCATCGTGCCGGCGCCCGTCACCAGCACCGAATCGCCGGTTTGCGGGTCGAGGCGGCGCATGCCGTGGACCGCGCAGGCGAGCGGCTCGACCAGCGCGCCGGTGCGCGGCGACGTCCCGTCCGGTAGCTGGTAGGCGTTGCGTGCCGGCGCCCTGACCAGCTCGGCGAACGCGCCATCGACGGTCGTGCCAAGCGCGTTCCAGTTCCGGCACAGATTCCCCCGCTGCACGCGGCAGAAGTCGCAGTGGCCGCAGAACAGGGAAGGATCCACTGCGACCTGAGAGCCGACCACAGGATCCTCCACCTCGCTGCCGATACTGACCACCTCGCCCGCGAACTCGTGGCCGGGGACGATCGGGTAGGGAGTGGGAGGAAACTCACCCTCGGCGACATGGATGTCGGTGCCACACATCCCGCACGCGCCGACTCGGACGATGATCTCCTGAGGGCCCGGCTCGGGATCGGCGCGCTCCTGTACTCGGAGCTCGCCGGGTCGCTCCCACACCGCGGCCCGCATTCAGTGGCCCCGCGTATATCGCTCGTGGGGGTTTACCAAAGTCATGTCACGGAAATCACATACCCGAGGACTGGTAGCGCCAACCATCTGGAGGAGGTTGCCATCGCCAGGAGGAGACGTGTCGCGGCCATCGCTGCAGCGCTCACTCTGGGTGGCTGCTCGGCGGCCGGCGCGGGCGGCGGGGGCGGCGCCGGACCGCATGGGGTCGCACTGCGGGTGGCGATCGTGGCCAATCCGCAGATGCAGGACGTGGAGAAGCTGACCAGCGAGTTCGAGAAGGCGAACCCGGACATCAAGGTCAACTACGTGACCCTGCCCGAGAACGAGTCACGCGCCAAGATCACCGCCTCGGTGTCGACACAGAGCAACGAGTTCGACGTGGTGATGATCTCGAACTACGAGACGCCGATGTGGGCGCGATTCGGCTGGATCTCCGACCTGCAGCCGTACATGAGCAAGACGCCGGGATACGACGAGAGCGACTTCATCCCCTCGATTCGCAAATCGCTCTCCTATCGCGGGGATATGTACTCGGTTCCCTTCTACGGCGAATCGTCATTCCTCGTCTACCGCAAGGACCTGTTCGCGAAGGCCGGCCTGAAGATGCCGGCTCACCCGACGTGGACCCAGATCGCCGGGTTCGCCCGTCGGCTGACCAACAAGGCGAAGGGCATCGCCGGGATCTGCCTGAGGGGCGAGGCGGGCTGGGGGCAGGTGCTGGCCCCGCTCGACACGGTGATCAACACCTTCGGCGGGCGCTGGTATGACCCGAGCTGGCATGCGCAGCTGACCTCGCCCGCCGATGAACGGGCCGTCTCCTTCTACGTCAACCTGGTGACCAAGTACGGGGAGCCGGGTGCTGCCGGCAGCGGGTTCGCCGAGTGCGCCACGCAATACGGGCAGGGCAGTGCGGCGATGTGGTACGACGCCACGTCCACGGCGGGAACGATCGAGGACAAGGCGACCAGCACGGTGGTGGGCAAGAACGGGTACGTCCCCGCGCCGGTGATGAAGACCCCTAACTCCGGCTGGCTCTACACGTGGTCGCTCGCCATCCCCAAGACCTCGCCCAATCAGCAGGCCGCCTGGCGGTTCATCTCGTGGGCGACCTCCAAGGCCTACATCAAGCTCGTCGGCAGCAAGCTCGGCTGGGCCAGCCTACCGCCCGGCAGCCGCCTGTCCACGTACCAGATCCCGCAGTACCGCCAGGCCGCGAAAGCCTTCGCCTCCCCGACACTGCAGGCGATCGAGCACGCGGACCCGAACCACCCGACCGTACAGCCCGTGCCCTACGTGGGTGTCCAATTCCTGGACATCCCGGAGTTCCAGGATCTCGGAACGCGCGTCAGCCAGCAGGTCACCGCCGCGATCGCCGGACAGGAGTCGGTTTCGAGTGCGCTCTCGACATCGCAGAAGTACGCCAGCACCGTCGGCGATGGGTACCGCAAGTAATGGCCACCGCGACCGCCGACCAAGCCGTTCACCTGCCCGGAGCGCGGGGTCAGGACCGTCGTTCTCGGGAGGGCTGGATTCGTCGGCTGCCGCTGATGCCGGCGCTCGTGTTCACGATCGTCGTCACTCAGATCCCGTTCCTGCTGACCCTCTACTACTCGCTTCAGTCCTGGAACATCGCCAAGCCCGGCTCGCCCCATTGGGTCGGCCTGCACAACTACGTCGACGTGTTCTCCGACCCCGTCTTCTACGGCGCGCTGTTGCACACGATCGAAATCACCTTCGGCTCGGTGCTCATAGCCACGCTGCTCGGCCTCGGCCTGGCCATCCTGCTCGACCGCAAGTTCCTCGGCCGCGGTCTCGTCCGCACGTTGCTGATCTCGCCGTTTTTGATCATGCCCACCGCCGCCGCGCTGCTGTGGAAGACCACCATGCTCGACCCGGTGTACGGAATCGTCAACTGGGTCATCGGCTGGTTCGGGGCGGCGCCCGTGGACTTCGTGTCCAAGCATCCGCTTGGCTCGGTGATCGCCACCGTGGTGTGGCAGTGGACGCCGTTCGAGATGCTGATCCTGCTCGCCGGTCTGCAGGGACAGCCGCGTGACGTGCTCGAGGCCGCGCGGGTCGACGGAGCCAGCGCGTGGGCCAGCTTCCGGGAGATCACCCTCCCCCACCTGCGCTCCTACCTCGAGCTCGGCGTGCTCCTCGGCTCGATCTACGTCGTCAACACCTTCGACACGATCTACATGATCACCCAGGGAGGTCCGGGAACGGCCACCACCAATCTGCCCTTCTACATCTATCAGCGCGCCTTCGAGGGCTTCGACATCGGCCAGGCGGCGGCGCTTGGCGTGGTCACCGTCGTCGGCACGATCATCGTGGCCACGATCGCGCTGCGCACCGTGTTCCGCGTGTTCATCGAGAACGAGTCGCGGGCCTGATGGCCACGGTTGCCGCCACCGCACCGGGCAGCGGGCGTCCGCGCCGTCGGCTCCGCGAGCGCCTGGGCGGCATCGCCTGGGGGACGGTGGCCTGGTTCGCCGCGATCATCTTCTTCTTCCCGGTGTTCTGGATGGTGCTGACCTCATTCAAGCCGGAGTCCGCCGCCTACACCAACCCGCCCAAGTTCTTCTTCAATCCGACGCTGGATCAGTACAAGGCCGTGTTCAGCACCGGGATGGGGCCGTTCTTGGCCAACTCGGCGATCGCCACCGTGATCTCGGTGCTGCTCGTGCTGCTGCTCGCCACGCCCGCCGCCTATGCGCTGTCGATGCGGCCGGTCGGCCGCTGGCGCGACGCGCTGTTCTTCTTCATCTCCACCAAGATGCTGCCCGTGGTGGCGGCGATCGTCCCCATCTACCTCGCCGTCCGGGACATCGGGCTGCTCGACAGCATCCCCACGCTGATCGTCCTCTATACCGCGATGAACCTGCCGATCGCGGTGTGGATGATGCGCTCCTTCTTCCTCGAGGTGCCGGGGGAGATCCTCGAGGCGGCGCGGATCGACGGCGCCGACCTGCGCCACGAGCTGACCGAGGTGGTGATGCCGGTGGTGGCGCCCGGACTTGCCGCCACCGCATTGATCTGCGCGATCTTCGCGTGGAACGAGTTCTTCTTCGCCCTGAACCTGACCTCGATCCGCTCGGCGACGATGCCCGTGTTCCTGGTCAGCTTCGTCACCAGTGAAGGTCTCTTCTGGGCCAAGCTGGCCGCGGCGGCGACACTGGCCTCGGTGCCGGTGCTGATCGCCGGCTGGATCGCCCAGCGCCAGCTCGTCCGAGGCCTGTCGATGGGCGCGATCAAGTGATGCCGACCTCCAGGAGGAGACAATGGCCGAGGTGAGCTATCAGGACGTCAGCTGCCGGTACGCCGGTAGCGACAAGCTTGCGGTGGATCATCTGAGCCTGGACGTTCCCGATGGTGGCTTCATGGTTCTGGTCGGACCGTCGGGCTCGGGGAAGACCACTGCGTTGCGCCTCCTGGCCGGCCTCGAGCAGATCAGCGACGGGCGGATCGAGATCGAGGGGCGCGACGTCAGCGGAGTCGACTCGCGCGACCGCGACATCGCGATGGTGTTCCAGAACTATGCGCTCTACCCCAACAAGACGGTCGCCGAGAACATCGGCTTCTCGCTCAAGATGCACGGGGTCTCGCGCCAGGAGCGTGACGACCGGGTGCTGGAGGCCGCGAAGATGCTCGACATCGACGAGTTTCTCGATCGCAAGCCGCGCCAGCTCTCGGGCGGCCAGCGCCAGCGGGTCGCCATGGGGCGGGCGATCGTCCGCCGGCCCAAGGCGTTCCTGATGGACGAGCCGCTGTCCAACCTCGACGCCAAGCTGCGCGTCCAGACGCGAGTCCAGATCGCGGAGCTCCAGCGCCGACTGGAGACGACCACGGTCTACGTCACCCACGACCAGGGCGAGGCGATGACGCTCGGTGACCGGGTGGCCGTGCTCAAGGACGGGACGTTGCAGCAGTACGCGCCGCCCCGCGAGCTCTACGACAACCCGGTCAACGCATTCGTGGCCGGATTCATCGGGCTGCCGCAGATGAACCTGATCCGCCTGCCCCTGAGCGATGGGTCGGTGCGACTCGGCGATCAGACGATCAAGCTGCCGCGGCAGCTCGTCCAGGCGGCCGGCGAGAACGGCTCGCGAGAGATAATCGTGGGCATCCGCCCCGAGCACGTGACGGTCGACGACGGGGCGGGCGAGGGTATTCCCGCGGAGGTGGTGCTGGTCGAGTCGCTTGGCGCCGACTCCTATGTCCACGCCTCGATCGAGGGCTCGGAGTCGACGTTCGTGGCCCGAACCGAGGGCTATGACTCCCGGCAGCCGGGCACCAACGTCCGGCTGCGAATCGACGCCGAGCGGATGTTCGGCTTCGACGCGGAGTCCGAGGAGCGGCTGGGAGACGGGTCGAGCGCCGGCGGCGCTAGCCAGACTCCAGCTTCCTCGTGACGATCTCTGTGCGCAGCCGCTGGTAGAGGCCGGCATCGAAGGCGCCCGCGACCGGGGCGGACACGGCCGCCGCAGACAGGGCGGCGGCCTCGGCGAGTCGCTCGGGCCAGCCGATGCCATCGAGCAGCCCCATCACCAGCGCGGCCGACGCGGCATCCCCCGCGCCCGTGGGGTTGCCGGTCAGCGCCGCGGGCGGAGCGGCATGCCAGACGGCGTCATCCGTAACACAGGTGAGGCCCGCAGCCCCCTGGGACAGGACGACCGCGCCGGCGCCGGCACGGCGCAGCGCCTTCGCCCCCGCGACCGCGTCGCCGTCGCCGTCGCCGACCACCCCGGCCAGCTCCGCCCGGTTGATACTCACGATTGCCGGGCACGCGGCGATGCCTTGTTCCAAGGCCTCGCCGTCGGCGTCGAGCAGGGCCGGCACGCCGGCAGCGGTGGCGGCCTGGATCAGCTGGGCGTAGGCATCGGGGGCGAGGCTGTGCGGAAGGCTGCCGGCCAGGACCACAGCGTCGGCGCCACTCATCAAATCCGTGAACCCCGCGCGGAAGGCCGCCCACTCCGCTGACGCCACCACCGCCCCGGGCTCGGAGAACCCCGTCGCCTGCCCGTCCGGTTCGGCCACCATCACCGTCAGGCGCGATTCACCGTCGATGTCCACGAGCTCATCGCGGAGACCGGCGGCTTGCAGCTCGGCGCGAGCCGAGCGTCCGCTGAACCCGCCGACCAGGCCGGTCACCGCCACGTCTCGCCCGAGTGCGTGCAGGACCCGGGCCACGTTGACGCCCTTTCCGCCGGCCTGTCGGCGCACCGTCTGCACCCGCGCCGTCGATCCACGTTCGAAGCGCTTCACGGTGTAGGTGACGTCGAGGGCGAAATTGAGCGTGACGGTGAGGATCAACTTTGCGGCTCGAGCTGGATCTTCACCGCCGGCTGCCCATCGATCCCGTCTGCGGCGGCCCGGAAGGCGTCCGCTGCCTGCGCCAGCGGGAACGAGCGGGTGACCAGCCGCTGGGCCGGGACCTGTCCGGCCGAGATCAGCGCGATCGCCCGCTCGACGTCCTCGCGCACGTACATCGCGGTTCCCTGCAGTCGCAGTTCGCGATCCTGCACCAGGTGCAGCGGGATCGTTACCGGACCGCGCGGCACACCCTCGACGACGACGGTCCCGCCCTTGAGGGCAAGCTCGACCGCCTGCTCGACCGAGCTCTGAGTCGAGACACAGTCGAACACGACGTCGGGTCGCCACGGAAGGCGGTCGCGGATCTCACTGACGGCGGCGGCCGACGTGGGGTCGACGGCGAGGTCCGCGCCGAGCTGAAGGGCGAGAGCCCGCTTGGCCGCGAGAGGATCGGTGACCGCGATCGCGGCGGCCCCAGCGGCCCGGGCGGTCAGCATCGTCAGCAGCCCGATCGACCCCGCGCCGAGTATGGCGACGGTCCGGTCCGCGACGCCGCCGGCGACGCGGACCGCGTGCGTCGCGGTGGAGAGCGGTTCGACCATCGCCGCCTCCGCCATGCTCATGCCTGCGGGCACGACGTGAAAGCGCTCCGCCGGAGCCACGAACGCGCCGGCCAATGCTCCGCTGGTCTGACAGCCGACCACCTGGAGGTGCTCGCACAGGTTGTAGCGGCCGCTGCGGCAGTAGAAGCAGCTGCGGTCGACCAGGTTCGGCTCGAGGAGGACCGCCTCACCAACCATGAAGCCGTCCACGCCGTGCCCGATCGCGTCGATCAGGCCGGCGGCCTCGTGGCCGGGCACCACCGGGAGCTCGATGAACGGGTGCTCGTCGGCGAAGGCGTGGAGGTCAGAGCCGCAGATCCCGACGGCCTGGGCGCGTACCCGCAGCTCGCCGGGGCCTGGTTCGGGCAGCGGGCCGTCCTCGATTCGTAACTCGCCTGCCGCCACGAGGACAACCTGACGCACACCTTGGCTCTTTCCAGGCGCCGGGGTGAATAAACGTGGGCCCGGTAGCCGTAGCATCCCGGCCGTGAGTGACCTCTACGGCGGAGTCGAGACCGGCGGCACCTGGTGCGTCTGCGCGGTGGGTCGCGGCCCGAACGACATCGTCCGCGAAGACCAGTTCCCCACCACCGATCCCCAGGAGACGCTCCAGCGGATCATCGACTTCTTCCGCGCCGACCGCACGCCCACGGCGATCGGCGTCGGCTCGTTCGGTCCCGTCGACCTCGACCCGAAGTCCCCCACCTGGGGCCACGTGACGACCACGCCAAAGCCGGGCTGGCAGCACGTGGCGGTGGCGCCGGTCATCCGTGACGAACTCGGCGTGCCGGTGGCCTTCGACAATGACGTGGACGCTGCGGCGCTGGGCGAATACCGATGGGGTGCGGGCCGGGGCGCCGGATCGGTCTGCTACCTGACCGTGGGGACCGGCATCGGCGCCGGGCTGCTGATCGATGGGCGTCCGTGGCACGGGCTGGTGCATCCGGAGGTCGGGCACATCCGCATCCCGCGCGATCCCGGCGACTCCTTCGCCGGAACCTGTCCGGTGCACGGCGACTGCTGGGAGGGGCTCGCCTGTGGTCCGGCGATGGCCAAGCGGTGGGAGCGCCTACCTGAAGAGCTGCCCGATGACCATCCGGCGTGGGAGCTCGAGGCCAGCTATCTGGCGCTCGGCATCCTCAGCATTGTGCTCGTCGCCTCGCCCGAGCGGGTGATCGCCGGCGGGGGGGTCATGGAGCGGCCTGGGCTGCCCGGGATGGTTCGCCGACGGTTGCGCCAACTGCTGGCGGGGTACCTCGAGTCGCCTTCGCTCGGTGACGCCATCGGTTCCTATCTCGTCCCCCCCGCGCTGGGAGATCGCGCCGGCGTGCTCGGGGCGATTGCCCTGGCCCAGGAGAAGGTCGGGGGGTGAGCGCTTCGCTCAGAAAAGACGAGCCGAGCCGCGTGCCCGAGCCGCCGCGTCAGGCCGATCGCACGCGGCTGCGCCGGCGTCCCGATCCAGCCCGGCCCTCCGCCGGCCCGGCGACCGCGGCCACGACGTAGCCCACGATTGTGCGAGCAAAGCGCTCGTCGACTGGCGCATGGCCGTGGAGGATCCGCAGGTAGAAGGGGCCGTAGAGGAGGTCGAGGACCGCCTCGAGGTCAACGTCTGCGGGGATCTCCCCCCGCGCGCCTGCGCGGGCCAGGATGGTTCTGGCCGGTTCGCGTCGCGGCTGTACGAACCGGGTGCGATATTCCTTGCCAAACACTGGATCGTTCTGGGCACTGCTGACCAGGGCGGCGATGATGCGCCCGTAGCGCTTCCTGGCAAGCTGCCGGGCCCAGGGACGGACAAGAGCCAGCAGGTCACCGACGAGCGAGCCCGTGTCCGGCACCTGCGGCGCTCCGGAATCCCACTGACTGAAGAGCGCATCGAGCGCCAGCAGCTCCTTGGAGGGCCACCAGCGATAGATGGTGGCCTTGCTCGCTCCCGCGCGCTGCGCGAGTGCGTCCATGCTGACCGCGTCCAGACCGTGCTCGAGCAGCAGCTCGCGCGCCGCCCCGAGGATGGCCTGGCGCGTGGCCTCGCTGCGTGGACGCCCGCGCCGCGGCGGGTCGTTGGTCTTGGCTGCGGCCGTCATCTTGGTCGTGCTCTCTCGCGTGCGCCGTGCCGCTGACACAGCCACCGTCGTCCCCGACCCTATCAGAAACGAGTCGAGTCGTTTGTGTTGCCTTGCTCCCATCTTGAGCGCTTGGAAACTCAGCGTCCCGGTTGCCGGGCAAAACAAAACGAGACGCTTAGTTTTGATTTAGGTCGACGTTCTAAAACATGCTGAGAGCTCGAGCACCAGCCTTGGCTCGGCTCGGAAACAACCACCAGTGCCAGGCAACCCCTGGTCTGGCAAGGAGGTAACGAAAGTGTTCACACCCCAGCGCACAATCACAGCCGCGGCGATCGCGGGCATGATCGCGATCGCGGCGCCGCACACCGCGAACGCAGCATCGATGCCCCACGCGGGCGCGACCGTGGGAGCCTCGGCCGGGCTCACCGGCTCCCTGAACCCGGGGAACCATGGCTACGGCTACGGCAGCCAGGGCAACCATGGCCACGGCTACAGCTGGAACCAGGGCCACGGCTACGGCAACGGCTGGAACAAGGGCAACGGCGCTTACGGAAACCTCGGCGCCTCCGGCTCCGTGAGCGGCGGCGCCTCCCTGCCCGGCGCCTCCACTGGCCTCAACCTCGGAGCCACCGCCGGACTCCCGGGGGCCATCGGCGTCGGAGCAACCACCGGGGCGGGCCTCGGCCTGAGCTAGCCCCCGCTGGCAAGGGTCGGGAGGACCGCTGGACGGCCAGCTTTTCAGGCTGAACGGCGGTCCTCCAAGGCCCGATGCCGGCGACCAAGAGCCGACCAGGACGTGATCAACCGGCGCCGACTTCGTAGTAGTCGTGTGTGGGAGAGCGATCTCGCGGTGCGCTGGGGCGGGGTGCTGATCGCAGGATGGACCGCGGCAACCATTGCCGCCGTCTCTCGCCAACGGGAGATCGGCGTCGGGTGGCACGCAGAGCGGGTGATCAGGGCTTGGCGCGGCGGTTGGCGAGCGGCTGGTAGGTACGGCAGGGCTCGCCCCGCAAGCCCGGGCAGGGCGGCAGGCCGGT
>JAXDGI010000246.1:0-3471 GCA_034665145.1 Solirubrobacteraceae bacterium | reverse complement strand
CTGAGTCTGGATTCATTTCCAGAAAATTACAAGAGGTGGCACAGTGGGGATCCACGGCTGTCTTACTCTGTGATGGCCATCCAGTCATCGGGACCGAAGCGGGTGGTGGTGATCGTGGTCGACGCGGCCGACGCCGGAGTGGCGAAGCTGAGCGAGTTGATTGGGCCCGACTCGGCCCGGGCATTTCGGGCTGAGTGCGCGCCGTACGAGCGCCGGCTGCGCCAGGCCGTCGTGGACTACGGCTACGGGCAGGTGTGGAACTCGGGCAGGCTCGACCTGAAGTCGCGGATGCTGATCACCATCGGGGTGCTGGCCGCGACCGGACGGACCGCCGAGTTGCGCACGCACCTGAATGCCGCGTTGGACAACGGCATCAGTGCCGAGGAACTCGCGGAGGCGTTCCTCCATGTCTCGCTGTACGCGGGATTTCCCGCTGCGCTCGACGGCACGCGAGAATTGCGCCGGCTGCTGGAACGCCGATGAGGCGGATCGTGGACCTGACCCGCCCGATCGACTCGGCCGACCGCGGGCTACTGCCGCCTGAGGTTGGCAACATCTTTGCGCCGCGCGTGCGCGCGCTGAGCCCGGCCGGCGATGGCGCCATCCGGATGAGCGAGGCCTTCGGCTGCCCGGTCGAGGACCTGCCCGGGGCCGAGGGCTGGGCCGAGGAGTTCCTCGACGACATGAACTCACACTGCGGCACGCACGTGGACGCGCCGCTGCATAGCGGCAGCCAGTGCGAAGGCCGGCCGGCACGGCGGATAGACGAGATTGCCCTCGACGAGCTCGTGCGGCCGGCGCACATGCTCGACCTGCGCGAGCCGGCGCGTCCCGGCCAGGCGTTCCAGCCGAGCGACCTCGACGGGGCGTTGCGCGCGGCGGGCATCCGGATCCGGCCCGGTGACGCCGTGCTACTTCGCACCGGACAGGAGCGCTACACCGTCCGCGACCGCGAGTACTTCGACTATCCCGGCATGTCGCGCGACGCCACCCTCTTTCTGACCGGGCTCGGGGCGGCCGTGCTGGGCACGGACGCCGCCGGCTGGGACCGGCCGTTCTGGCGGATGCGGGAGGAGTACCGCCGGACCGGAGACGCGGCGGTGCTGTGGGACGGGCACCGCGCCATCCGCGAGCGGGAAGCCTTCGTCGTGCAGCAGTTGCACGGCCTTGATCAGCTACCGCGGACCGGCTTCACCTTCGGCGTGTTCCCGTTGCGCCTGGTCGGCCTGAGCGCGGCACCCGCTCGGGCCGTGGCCTTCCTCGACTGACCCGGTGCTCGGTCCGGCCGTCAGCATGCAACTGAATACCTGGCCGACGACCGCGAAGCCCGATCGCCGCGACGAGGTTGGGTCGAGCCCGCGCATCAGGTTGACGCCGGCTCCCGACGCGAAGAGCGCGCTGGCGAATGTGCTCGCGTCCACGTCGACTCCGGCCGCCGCCACGACTGGTTCGAGGTAGGCCGTGGCCAGCTCACGGATACGCCGGTAGCCGTCGACGTAGATCTCGCGAAGACGGCCGTCACTGAGCGCGACCTCGGGCAGGATGCGCGCGAAGACCCGGCCGGGCGTGGACGCCGTGATGTCGCGGTGCGCCTCGAGAAAGCGCGCCACGGTTCGCGGCGCATCGTCGTCGGCCAGAGCGGCGAAGCGCGCGAAAACGGCCTCGAACGCCGCCTCGGTCACCGCGCAGGCCAGCCCGTCCTTCGAGCCGAAGTGCCACCCGACCGAGGTGTGGCTGATCCCGGCCCGCTCGGCCACCTTGTGCACCGTGGCCGCCCGCAGGCCCTGTTCGGCCAGCAGGTCGGTGGCGGCCCGCAGGATCCGGGCACGGCTCTCCGCCGAGATCTCCTCGCGCCGGGTTGGGCTCACGCCCCGCCTGCACAGTGATCGAACGCGTGGCCGATCGTCGCACCGGCTCGCCGGTCGAGCTCGGGATCGAGCGCGTACTGGAGCCCGAACCCGAGCATCGACGCCACGAACATCGACGCGACCAGCGTTCGCTCGGGCTCGGCAACGCCCGAGGAACCCGCTACGGCGGCAGCCACGTCGACTAGCCGCCGCACGCCACGGTCATAGGCCACCGCGACGTTGTCGCGGTGGGCGAGCACGTGCGCAAGCGTGGCCACAAGTACCCGGCCGGAGACGCTCCCCGCCGTCGCAGCGAACCCCGCGCTCAATGCCGCGAAGGAGGCGGACGCCGGGTTCGACACTGAGCGGCGCAGTGCGCTCTCGACCTCGCTCATGGATCGCTCGATGACCTCGATGACCAGTTGATCCTTTGATCCGAAGTGCCAGCCGATCAGGCCGCGACTCACCTGAGAGTGCTCGGTGATCGCCTTTACCGAGGCCGCCGCTGGACCGCGCTCGGCGATCAGTTCCGCCGCGACGTCGAGGAGCCCGCGTCGCGTCGCCGCAGCGGACACCTGCCGGCTTGTCGCGGCCGTCCTTCGCGCCTGGGCAGCGCCGATCATCCCACCACCTCGCTGACGCTCAGTCCTAGCGCCCTATCGATCAGAGCTTATCCCGGCTGGCGGAAAGCCCAGCGGCGAGATCGCTTACCATTGAGAACATCCTGTGATAGCCGTACAGTGCTCGTCATGCGTCTGGTCACGTTCGTACCGCGGGGCGCTGTCGGCTCGGGTCACACTCGGCTCGGCGTGCTCGTCGACGGCGACCAGGCGGTCGTTGACGTCACCGGGACCATGCACGGCGGTCATGAGTTGGCCACGATGCTCGAGTTGATCGAGGCCGGGCGTCCCGCACTGGACGCCGTCGCCGCGGCCGCCGCCCAGCCCGGTCACCATCGCGTGGCCGCGATTGAGAGCGTGCGCCTGCTCGCACCGCTGCAGTGGCCGAGGCGGATCCGGGATCTCGGCGTGCTCACGTCACACCTGCCCGATGCCTTCCGCCAGATGGCGCGACGGATGGCCGGTCCCGGCGAGGCCGACATCGAGGCCGAGTACCGGCGGATGGAGCACCGGTTCGGCCTGAACCGCACCATCCGTCGCAGTCCTAACACGTTGCGCGATCACCTCTACATCAGCGGCCCGGACGACGAAGTGGTGGCGCCGCCGTACTCGGCGGAGCTCGATTTCGAGCTCGAGCTGGGCATGGTCGTCGGGCGAACGGCTCGTGGTGTGGACGAGGCAGAGGCCGAGTCGTGCATCTTCGGCTTCACGATTTTCAACGACTGGACGGCTCGCGACCGCCAGGTGCGCAACCACAAGATGGGTGCCGGGCTGAACGAGGACGCGAAGGACTTCGACGGCTCGAACGGGCTGGGTCCATGCATCGTGACGGCTGACGAGATCGTCGATCCGAACGCCCTCGGTGGATGGGTCCGCGTCGATGGCGAGGAGTGGTCCCGAGGGAGCACCGCCGAGGCGAACTTCACGTGGAAGCATGTAGTTGCCGACCTCAGCCAGGCCCGCAGCATTTTCGCCGGCGAGGTCTGGGGCTCGGGAACGATCCG
>JAXDGI010000245.1:0-43747 GCA_034665145.1 Solirubrobacteraceae bacterium | reverse complement strand
CAGCCCGACCGCGACCGCGAGCCATCCCGCGTTCATGCTGCCCACCCGCTCGGCCACCCCGTGCAGGCCAGGAACGGCCAGCAGCAGACAGACGACCATCGCCACGAGGATGGCCAGCGAAATCAGGCCGCGCCAGAGGCTCCGGCTCGACGCCTCTAGGTGTTGATCAGAACTCTCCGCCTCGGCGCCTGACTCCCCGCCCGGTGAGCGATCGCCGTCCGCGGTGGCCGCCATGGTTGACTATTCAAGCAGTGACGCGCATCGCCCTTTCTGGGCCCGACGTGGTCGGCATCCGGGCCGACAACCCGGGGCCGTTCACACTCACGGGGACCAACTCATGGCTCGTGGGCCGCGCACCGGCCTGGGTCATCGATCCCGGGCCCGCGCGGCCCGAGCATCTCGAGGCCCTCAGCACCGAGATCGAGGCCCGCGGTGGTCTGGCCGGGATAGCCCTGACCCACGACCATGCCGATCACGCGGAGGCCGTCCCGATCCTGCGCCAGCGATTTCCCGCCGCGAGGCTGGCGGCCGGACGCGGCCAGCCGGACGAGACGCTGCGCGACGGCGCTCAGGTCGGTCCGCTCCAGGCCGTATTCACCCCCGGCCACGCGCCCGACCATTTCAGCTTCGTCTACGGAGCCGCCGTCTTCTCCGGTGACGCCGTGCTCGGCCAGGGCAGCGTGTTCATCGCTCCCGACCCGGGCGCCATGTCCGCGTATCTTGAGGGGCTGGCCCGGCTGCGCCATCACGATCCCGAGCTGATCCTGCCCGGCCACGGGCCACCCATTGAGCGCCCGCTGGACAAGCTCGACGAGTACGTGGCCCACCGCCTGGATCGCGAGCGGCGGCTGGTCGCCGCGCTGGGAGCCGGCGCTCGCTCCATCCCCGAGATGCTCGACGCCGCGTGGAATGACGTCCCCGAGCATCTGCGTCCGGCGGCGACCGTGACCCTCGCCGCTCACCTGGACAAACTCGAAGCCGAGCAACGACTTCCGGACGGTGTCGAGCGGCCGGCGCCGTTCCGGCTCACGCAGCCCCGGTCGCCTGAGGGTTGAGCGGCGGGCGGCACCGCGCGGGCGACGCGGCCGTTACCCGCGGCTGGCCGCGATGCGGCCGTTACCCGCGGCCAGCCGGGACCGGGCGAGGTCCATGGCCGCCGCCAGCGGTGTCGTTGACTGCGCCTCCGAGCGGGTGAAGATCTCCTGCAGCGTGTCGGCGATCGCCCCCACCCGGCGCCGGGCAACCGCGGCGTCATAGCCACCCAGCTCCTCGGCGATGTTGATCAGGCCGCCCGCGTTGACCACGAAGTCGGGTGCCCACAGGATGCCTCGAGACTGCAGGAGGTCAGCGATGTGGTCGTCGGCCAGCTGGTTGTTGGCCGCGCCGGCCACCGCGCGGCAGCGCAGGCGGGGAACGGACTCATCATCGAACAGGCCGCCGAGTGCGCACGGGACGAGCACGTCGACCTCGGCCAGCAGTGCGTCTCCGGGCCTGCGCCATTGCGCGCCCAGCTCCGCGGCGAGCCCGCGCTTGCTGTCGTCGACGTCGGCGACGACCAGCTGGGCCCCGGCCCGGGCGCAGCGCTTGGCCACCCGTGATCCCACGTGACCAAGGCCAATCACCCCGATCGTGCGGCCCTTGAGGCTGGACCTCGAGAAGACGCGGTCGCACACGGCGTGGATCGCCGCCTCGACGCCGAGTGCGGTCAGCGGACTTGGATCTCCCGACCCGCCGCGGCTGCGGGCCAGGCCGGCCACGTGGGTGGTTTGCTGGGCGATCACGCTCATGTCCCGGCTCGACGTGCCCACATCCTCTGCGGTGATGTAGCGCCCAAACAGCGACTCCACGGTGTCGGCGAAGTCGAGCAGCGCGGCCCGCCGCCGCTCGGCCGACAGCCGGCCCCCGACGGGGAGCATGATCACGCCCTTGCCGCCGCCCAGGGGGAGATCGGCGACGGCTGCCTTGAGGGTCATCGCCCGCGAGAGGCGCAGCGCGTCACGGACCGCGGCGCGGGAGTCACCGTAGGACCACATGCGGCAGCCTCCGAGGGACGGCCCGCGTGTCGTCGAGTGCACAGCGACGACGGTGTACAGATCCGAACGTCCGCCGCGGCGGACGTACAGCTCCTCGTGGTCGAGCGTCTCGAGGTAGCGGTTGGTCGTCTCGGGAGCGTTCGCAGACGGTCGCCGCGAGGCTGTGCCCGAACGTGCGAACCGGGAGGCCTGCGCCGGGTGACCCACTCAGCGGCCGACCAGAGAGTCCATCATCCGATGGTGCCGTGACCGTCGGTGATGGATGAAGCTGCTCACCCTTCTGGAGCCGGCTGCGCTCGTGCTCTGGCCGACGCTGCTCGAGGTGCTCGTGCTGGTGGCGCTCGAGGGATTGGCTGGGCTCGAGGTCGAGCTCGGACTGCCGGCCGGAGCCGTCGAGCCAGACGACGAGGCCGTGCCCGGGGTAGCGGAGCTTGCGCCGGCGCTGCCTCCGGCCGAGGCGGGCGCGGTCGATGGGCTCGAGTCCGAGGAGGAGGGCGTCGCACCGGCGGTGGATGTGCCGGCGGCGCTGGGCGAGCCGGTGCCACTCCCGGAGGCCGCGGCCGGCGCCGTCGGCGCCGTCGTGCCCCCGGTCGTCGTGGGTGTGCTCGCGGCCGACGGGGCGGGCGGTGCGGTCAGATTCTGCGGCGCCATGTCGGGGTCGAGCAGCATGGTGATGGGCGTGGCCCGGGCGGCGTGCCGCGGACCCGTCGCGCCCACGGGGCTTGCTCCGGACAGGGCTGCCGAGGAACCGGCCTGGCCTGACTGCCCGGCGCCGGAAGCCCCCGCCGCCGCGGGGGCGATCGGTCCTGTGGCGGCGGCGTTGGTGGCGATCGCCGGGCTCGGTGCCGAGCCACGGGCCGCGCTGGCCACCAGGGCGTGACGCGGAGAATGATGGGACGTGGCCGCGGACAGAGTGTCCTGAATCTCCACCGCTCCCCCGGCGGTGACGACCGCAGCCGCCAGCAATGTCGCCACATGGCCGGCGCCCCCGGCAAGGAGGCCGGCGGAGGCGGCTCCGGCCGCTGTCGCGCCACCGGCGGTGAGGGCCGAACCGCCTGCAACTGCGGCGCCCGAACCGGCCACAGCACCGCCGCCGGTGCCGGCGGCCCCACCACCGCCCCATCCGAGCAGGTTGGCGATGATCCCGATCGGCCCCAGGGTGGGCGCGAGCGCCGCCAGTTGGCGGTGTACGCCGCGCACCTCGCTGCGGAATTCGCGACAGCCGCGACATTCGCGCAGGTGGCGCCGGGCCAGACCGCTCGTCCGGACCCCACGGTGGCTGGCCAGGATCAGGTCGGCGCGAATCTCCGAGCATGCGGTGTTGCGGGCCTCGCTGGCCTGGGCCAGGCCGACCCGGGCGCGGACCAGCAGGGATTTGACCGCGGGAATCGAGACCCCCAGGGCGCCCGACACCTCGGCGTAGGACATGCCGCTCAGCTCGCGCATGAGCAGTGCCGAGCGCTGCTGGTGGGGCAGCCGCTGAACGTCGGAGATCAGGCGGCGCAGCGCGTCCCGCTGCTCGACCTTGAACACGGGGTCCTGCGATCCGCCGGCCGGGGACTCCCGGGCGTCGATGGTGACGGGCTGGGGCCGGCGCAGGTCATCGATACAGCGGTTGTGCGCGATCCGGTACAGCCAGGCGCGCAGCGCCAGCTGCCGGTGGCTGGCCCGCAGCCCGTGATAGGCGCGCATGAAGATCTCCTGGACCGCGTCCTCTGGGTCTTGCCCGCTGGTGCCCAGCATCTGGCGGGCGTAGGCGAACATGCGCGCGCGGTAGCGATCGTGGATGACTCGGAACGCCTCATCGTTGCCCTCGCGGAACAGGCTGACGAGCTGCTCATCGGTACGGATCCGCAGCAGCGACGCGCCGATCGCGATCCGCGTGCGCGCGAGCCCTACCGATGCGGGGATTGCGGAGGCTTCCACCAGGTAACCCTTGCCGACACTCTAACGGGTGCCTCGGCCGAAAGTTACGCAGCGATTCTTGAGTTTTCAGCCGGTTTAGGCACCGACAGCGAGCTTCTCGATCGCACGCCGAGGCACGAACTGGCTAGGCCAGCGAGATCATGACGTGCTTGACCTCGGTGTAGTCCTCGAGCGCGTACATGCTCAGGTCCTTGCCGTAGCCCGACTGCTTGAATCCCCCGTGGGGCATCTCGGAGGCCAGCGGGATGTGATCGTTGATCCACACGCACCCGAAGCGCAGCGCGTTGGAGACGCGAATCGCCCGGGCCACGTCGCGCGTCCAGACCGACGCGGCCAGCCCGTAGGGAGTTCCGTTGGCCCAAGCGATCGCCTGGGCCTCGTCTGAGAACTGCTGCACCGTGATCACCGGGCCGAAGATCTCCTGCTGGATCATCTCGTCATCCTGGCCGAGGCCGGCCACCACCGTGGGCTGCAGGAAGAACCCGGGGCCATCGGGCTCGGAGCCGCCGGTGACGATCTCGGCGTTGTCCGGCTTGCGCTGAAGGAAGCCCTCGACGCGCTCGCGCTGGCGGGCGGAGTTCAGCGGGCCCAGCGTCGTGCTGGCTGAACGGGTGTCTCCGAGCACCAGGCCCTTGGCCTGCTCGGCCAACCCCGCCACGACGTCGTCGTGGACCCGGGGCCCAGCGAGGACGCGCGTGGCCGCGGTGCAGTCCTGTCCGGCGTTGTAGTAGCCGGTTCCCGCGATGGTCTCCAGCGCGGTTTCCAGGTCGACGTCATCAAAGACGACCACCGGTGCCTTGCCGCCCAGTTCGAGGTGGACACGCTTGAGCGTGTCGGCGGCGTGTTTGGCGATCCACTTGCCGGTGCCCACCGATCCGGTCAGCGAGACCATGTCCACGTCGGGGTGGGTGACGAGGGAGGATCCCGTTGGCTCGCCGTGGCCGGTGACGACGTTGAACACGCCGGGGGGGAAGATCTCCGCCGCGTACTCGGCCATCTTGAGGATCGACAGCGGCGTCGTCTCGGCCGGCTTGAGGACCACTGTGTTGCCGGCCGCGAGCGCGGGACCGATCTTCCAGACGGCCATCATCAGCGGGTAGTTCCACGGAGCGATCTTGCCGATCACGCCAACCGCCTCGCGGCGGATGATCGACGTGTAGCCGCTCATGTACTCGCCGGCGGCGCGGCCTTCGAGACAGCGGGCCGCCCCGGCGAAGAAGCGCAGGTTGTCGACCATGAACGGGATCTCGTCCTCGCGAAAGGCGTTGATCGGCTTACCGGCGTTGGCCGACTCGAGCTCGGAGATCTCGTCGGCGTGCTCCTCAATCGCGTCGGCGAGCTTGAGCATGGCCAGCGCGCGCTCGCCCGGGGTGGTCGTGGACCAGCCCCCGAACGCCCTGCGGGCGGCAGCGACGGCACGGTGTACATCTTCCTCGCTGGACAGCGGGGCGTGAGCGATCACCTCGGCGTTGGCCGGGTTGAGGATCGGCTCGGTCTGGCCATCGGCCGGATCGACGAACTGGCCGTCGATGAAGTTGTGGAGTGTGGTGGCGGTAGCAGTCATCCTGGCCGTCAAGCTACCACTCGGTCGAGGCCGGCGGGGAGCATCCGAGCGGTCAGGCTTCTACGCTTCGGCGCTCGTGCTGGACAGGAAAGGACATTCATGACGGACGTTGTCATCACCTCGGCCGCGCGGACCGCGATCGGCTCCTACGGAAAGGGCCTCGCCGGGGTTCCCCCGTCCGACCTCGGCGCCCTGGCCAGCGCGGCCGCCATCGAGCGTGCCGGCATTGAGCCCGGCCAGGTCGACCATGTCGTGTTCGGCAACGTGATCCACACCGAGCCCGGTGACGCGTACATGGCGCGCGTGGTGGCGATGAAGGCCGGTGTGCCCAAGGAGGTCCCTGCCTACACGGTCAACCGTCTGTGCGGCACGGGCGTGCAGGCCATCGTCTCAGCTACGCAGGCCGTGCAAACCGGCGAGGCCGCCGTCGCCCTGGCCGGGGGGGCGGAGTCGATGAGCCGCGGTTCGTACTGGATGCCGAGCGCACGCTGGGGCGCACGCATGGGCGAGGCCGACCTCATCGACCCGGTCATGGGCGCGCTGACCGATCCGTTCAACGACATCCTGATGGGCGTGACCGCTGAGAATCTGGCTGAGCGCGGCTCGATCTCGCGAGAGCGCCAGGATGCCTTCGCGGTGCGGTCCCATCAGCGCGCCGCCGCCGCCCGCGACCAGGGCCGCTTCGACGAGCAGATCGTCCCGGTGCCGGTCACGGTCAAGCGCGAGGCCGTCGCCTTCACGCGGGACGAGCACATCCGCGAGGACGCCTCCCCCGAGACGATGGCCAAGCTCAAGCCGGTGTTCAAGCCGGACGGCACCGTGACCGCCGGCAACGCGTCGGGCATGAATGACGCCGGAGCCGCTGTGGTTCTGATGAGCGCCGCCCGCGCGGCGGAGCTCGGTGCACCCGTGCGGGCCCGGATCCTGGCCTATGCGAGCTGCGGAGTGGACCCGAAGATCATGGGCATCGGCCCGGTTCCCGCGGTGCGCAAGGTGCTGGAGCGCGCGGGGCGCTCCCGGCAAGAGCTCGATGTCATCGAGCTCAACGAGGCGTTCGCCGCCCAGGCGCTGGCCGTCATCGACGACCTCGGTCTCGATGAGGAGAAGGTCAATCCCAACGGAGGGGCAATCGCCCTCGGGCACCCCATCGCCGCCACCGGAGCGGCGATCACCGCCAAGATCCTCGACGAGATGGAGCGCCGGGATCTCGGGCTCGGTCTGGTCACGCTGTGCATCGGCGGTGGCCAGGGGATCGCTCTGCTGCTCGGGCGCGAATGATCGCCGGACCCGGGACGTCGCCGGCGCCAACGGCAGCAGTACGCTGAGGTCGAGATGATCGACGCAGCATCGGGCATCGGGCTTCCCGTGGCATTCGGCGCCGGTCTCATCTCATTCTTGTCGCCGTGCGTGCTGCCGCTCGTGCCCGGCTACATCTCGGCTGTGGCCGGTGGCGTGCCGGGGGAGATCCAGCGCCGCCAGGTGATCCTGCCCAGCCTGGCCTTCGTGGGTAGCTTCTCCTTCATCTTCATGGTCCTGGGCCTACTCGGGCAGCGGGCGTTGCGCTCGACCCTGACCGGACCCACGGCGCTGAAGATCTCGGGGGCGGTGATCGTGGTGATGGGGGTGCTGTTCGTGCTGGCCCCGTTCGTCCCCGCCTTGAGCCGCGAATGGCACTTTCCCCGGCTGATGCAGCGAGCCGGCCGCGGGGGTCCGGCCCTGGCCGGAGCTGCCTTCGCGCTGGCCTGGACACCCTGCACCGGACCGACGCTGGGAGCGATCGTGACTGCGGCCGGCACATCGAACTCGGCCTCACACGGAGCTGTTCTGCTCGCCGTGTATTGCGCCGGCCTGGGCGTTCCCTTCCTCGTCACCGGCCTGGCCTTCGGCACCGCGACGTCGGCCTTCACCGTGATCAAGCGCCACTACCCGTTGATCATCGGGCTCGGCGGCGCCGTCCTGATCGCCATGGGCGTGCTCATCTGGACTGGCGAGTTCACAACGCTCAACATCACCGTGAGCAACTGGCTGCAGTCGCTTGGTCTGCCGAACTTCAACGCCGACACCTAGGTCGTACTGGTCCGCACGGGCCCGCGGGCGCCCTGGTCGAGCGGACACCGGACTTCGGCCCGTCGACCCGCCGACCACCTTCTCGCACCGTGGTACATTCCGGCTCTCCTGGGTATTAGGGTCCCCTAACACCGCTTCTTGTGTCTTTCGCGCAGACCGTCATCCTCGGAGCCCTCGCCGGGTTAACCATCTACCTCGGTCTTCCCGTGGGCCGTATGCAGCTGCTCGGCGCCCGTGCCCGGGTCGCACTGGCCATGTTCGCCGTCGGCATCCTGGCCTTCATCCTCGTCGACGTTCTCTCCCACGGTCTGGGCATCGTCCACACCGCCGTCGACGCCCTCAAAAACCACCACGGATCCTTCCTGTACGTGGTCTGGCTGGTCGTGCTGCTGGGTGCCGGGTTCGGAGCCGGTAGCGCCGGACTCGCCATGATCCAGCGCCGGATGCGGCCCCTGGGGGCGCGGCGCCCACCGATCGCCGGGGGGGCCGGCGTGGCCGCTGTCGCCGGCGTCGAGGCCGACGTCGTGGCCAGCGAGCTGGAGGCCAAGCGCCGCAGCGCGCTGCGAACCGGGCTGACGATCGCCTCGGCCATCGGCGTGCACAACTTCGCTGAGGGTCTGGCCATCGGCGTATCGGCCCGCGCCGGGGCGATCAGTCTGGCCACGGTCCTGATCATCGGCTTCGCCCTGCACAACGCCACGGAGGGCTTCGGAATCGTCGGGCCGCTGGGTGATGTACGCCCGTCCTGGAAGTGGCTCGGGCTGGCCGGGCTGATCGGGGGTGGCCCCACCTTCCTGGGCTCGATCGTCGGCTACGAGGTGACCAGCCACGCTCTGGAGACGGCCTTCTACGCCGTGGCCGGGGGGGCGATCCTGTTCGTGATCGGCGAGGTCTGGAACGGCATGCGCCGCTACGGCTACCGTGAGCTGGAGCTGCTGATGCTGACCGCAGGCTTCATGGTCGGGGTGCTCACCGACCTGATCGTCGCCTACGGCGGCGGCTGAGCCCGTCGCCTACGGCGGCGGCTGAGCCCGTCGCGTTCAGCGGATGGTCGAGGCCGAGCGTCCGGCCGCGACCATCTCGGCCAGCGTCTGGGCAGCGTCGTGCTTCGGTCGCCAGCGAAGCTGCTTACGAGCCCGCTCGGTGTCCATCAGGACCGGATGGCGCACGCTCTCGATCCACTGCGCCTCGGCGGGCACGAAAGGAAGCCGGGCGACCAGTTCGGCGGCGGCGCCGACGGCGAGGTCGGGGACGGGCACGCTGTACCACCCGAGGGCCCGGGCCAGGTCGGACATCGTGATCGTGCCGGGACCGGCCAGGTTGTAGACGCCGGGATCGCCGTGCCCGAGGACGGCGGCGCGCATCGCGCTGGCCACGTCATCGTGATGGACGAGCTGGAAGGGGATTCCTGGATCGGGGATCACCGGCTTGAGCGCGGGCATGAACTCAAGCGCGCGCAGCACGGCGGCGGGCATCCGGTCCGACAGCTGGATGTACGGAATGGCTTCGAGCATGGCCAACGCATCGCGCCCGGCCACTATGCAGGGCCGGAACACGTACGCGTCGGGGCCGCCGGCTTCGAGCAGCTCCCACAACGCCCCCTCGAGCTCGGCCTTCTGAGCCGAGTAGTAGTGGCGCGGGGTGCCCCGGGCGGGCACGTCCTCGGAGAGCAGCTTGGGATTGTCGCCGTGAAAGCCGTAAGCGGCCACCGAGGAGGCGTAGATGAGACGTTGGGCTCCGGACTCGACCGCGGCCGAGAAGACGTTGCGCGATCCCTTGAGATTGACGGCCGTCGTCTCCTCCAGGTCGCCCATGATCATGAAGGCCAGATGCACGACGACGTCGGCGCCGGCGATCACCTCGGCCACGGCATCGGCATCGAGCACATCGGCCTGGCGATACTCGGTCTTGTGCAGGCCCGCCTGTGCGGGGTCAAAGGGGCTTCGCGCCATCGCGGTGATCCGGCCCACCTCGCGGCTTCGGTCCAGCGCGCGGAGCAATGAGCGCCCGATGTCGCCGGTTGGGCCGGTGACGGCGACGGTCAGTGGGGTGGCGTTGGGGGGCTGGGGGCTCATCGGTTGTAACCGGGGTCGTCGGGAAGGACGATCCGCACCTGCTCGCCGGATCCGATCACGCGGGGCTGGACGGGACGGACGGTGCGCTCGCCCGCATAGTCGAGCAGTTCGGCGGCCGATGCGAAGGCCGACAGCTGCTCGAGGTGCTTGATGGTGGGGAAGACAAGGAGGATCTCGTCGGCCTCAGCCGCCCTGAGCGCATCGGGCGGCGTGTACCAGCGAGCATCGACGACCTCCTCGCCGTCGACGACCGGCTCGGCGCCGTTGGGCCGGCAGGCCAGAAAGAACCAGGTGTCGTAGCGGATCTTCACCTCGGCGGGCGTGATCCAGCGCGAGAAGAGGATGAGCGACTCGGGATCGGCCAGGGTGATGCCCGCCTCCTCACGCAACTCGCGGGCCGCGGCAGCGCGCAGGGCCGGCTCGCCCTCCCCGTCCTCGGCGCTCACGGCACCCCCGGGAAACACCCAGGCTCCGCCCATGAACCGGGCTTTCGGAGTCCGCTGGGCGAGCAGAACCTCCAGGGTGTGCTCCGCGCCGCGCAGGACGATGACCGTCGCCGCGAGCCGGGGGACGGTGGCTTCGCCCTCGTGCAGCTCGGCGCCGGGCTCGGGGCGGTGAGGGTTCATCTCGGCGACCCTACCGGTACGCTTGCGCGGGTGAAATACATGTGTGAGTCCTGCGGGTTCATCTACGACCCCGCGGAGGGAGATCCCGACGGCGGCATTCCGCCCGGAACCGAGTTCGCCGACATCCCGGACACCTGGTTCTGCCCGGTGTGTGGAGCCCGCAAGCGGGACTTCGCCCCCTACGACGAGTAGTCCCGGGCCCGCGCCGACGAGATCCGCCTGGCCCGGGCCGGGCGGGGTGTGGAACCTCCGTCCCATCGATGCGATATGTAGAACCTTGGGACGGAGGTCGGGCCGGGGTTCAGGCTGCGGATAGGGGGACGGAGGTCGGAACCCCGCCCGGAGCGCCGGCCAGAACGCTGCCCGGAGCGCCGGCCAGAACCCCTGCCGACGTGACCGCGGCGATCGCCTGGGCGGTGATCGCCACCAGGCGGCGGAGGTCCGGCGCCGACATGGCCGGGGCGGGCATGAGGACGATGACGTCGCCGAGCGGGCGGATCACGGCCCCGAGCCGGCGCGCGGCGACCGTGACCTGGTGGCCCAGGCGTTCACCCTCCGCACGCCCGCCGAGCTCGATTCCGACCATCAAGCCGCGCTGGCGAATCTCGAGCACGGCGGGGAGCGGACTGATGTGCTCGGCCAGGCCCCGGGTGAGCAGGTCGATCTTCGGCCCCAGTCCGGCGATCGTCGCCTCGCGCTCGAATGTCTCCAGCGTGGCGATGGCGGCCGCGCAGGCCAGCGGGTTGCCGGTGAACGTGTGGCCGTGGAAGAAGGTTCGCGAGTCCTCGGGCCGGCCCAGGAAGCCGGCGTAGATGCGCTCGGTGGCGAGCGTGGCGGCGAGGGGCAGATAGCCACCGGTCAGGCCCTTCCCGACGCACATCAGATCTGGCCCGATCCCCTCGATGTCGCAGGCGAACATGGCCCCGGTGCGCCCGAAACCGGTTGCCACCTCATCGCAGATGAGGAGCACCCCGTACTGATCGCATAGCTCGCGCACGCGACGCAGATAGCCGTCGGGCTGCATGAGCATTCCCGCCGCGCCCTGGACGAGTGGCTCGATGATCACCGCCGCGACGGTATGGCCGTGCTCGGCCAGGAGCGCCTCGAGATGGTCGCCGTCGCCGGCGCGAGCCTTGAGCGTGTCGAACAGCAGCGGCCGGTACAGCGAGTGAAACAGCTCGATCCCGCCCACCGACACCGACCCGATCGTGTCGCCGTGGTAGGCGTTCTCAAGGCCGATGAAGCGGGTGCGTTGGGTCTCGCCGCGTTGGGCCCACCACTGAAAGGCCATCTTCAGCGCGATCTCCACCGCGGTCGAGCCGCTGTCGGAGTAGAAGACCCGCGTCAGGCCGGCCGGGGCGATGGCGACGAGCCGCTCGGCCAGCGCGATGGCCGGCTCGTGGGCGAGTCCGAGCATCGTCGAATGCGCCATGCGGTCAAGTTGGGCGCGAATCGCGGCGTCGATCGCGGGGTGACGATGGCCGTGGACGTTGCACCACAACGAGGAGACCCCGTCGATGTAGGCGTGGCCCTCCCGGTCAAACAGGTTGGTGCCCTCCGCGCGGTCGATGAGCAGCGCCTCATCGTCGTCCTCGCACCAGCCCTGCTGCTGGGTGAAGGGATGCCAGACGTGAAGGCGGTCCGCGGTCAGGAGCTCGTCAGTGGAGCGCATCAGGCCCGGCACGCTAGACCCGGGACCGGTCGGAATCCCGGCGCCCTTTGGCGTGTCCGCCCGGGGCTCGCTGGGGCCAGGCCGCGTCACGCCCGGCGCGACGGTCAGCGCAGCCAGCGCTCGAGCGGCAGCGCGTCCGCGGCGGCGGCCAGGGCCGGCGGCTGAGCGTCGCTGACGAGTTTGAGCGTGGCCACCTCCACGCCCCCGCGCTCGGCGATCGTGTCCCGGTTGGAGCGCTCCATCTCGCTCGGGGCCGACGGCCACGGGGTAAGGACGACCCCGGCCACTTCCAGCCCCCCGGCCCGGGCGGCCTCGAGCGTGAGCAGGGTGTGGTTGATCGTGCCCAGGCCGGGCCGCGCCGCGACCACGATGGGCAGGCCCAAGGCCCGGGCCAGGTCGCGGACATCGGCTGCCTCCGACAGGGGAACGAGAAGGCCTCCAACGCCCTCGACGACCAGCGCCTCTTCCGGCGCCACGGCGACCGTGATCGCCTGCACCAGCGCCTCGAGCTCGAGCGGCCGCTGCGCCAGGGCAGCGGCCAGGTGAGGGGAGACCGGGGGCCCGTAGCCGACCAGCATCGTCTCCTCGGCGGCGGCGCCGGCCATCCGGGCCAGGAGCTCATGGTCGTAACGCCAGACCGGATCGGGCTCCTCCGCCAGCCCGGTGATCACCGGCTTCAGCGCCCGAACCGGCTCGTCCCGGGACCGCAGCCAGGCCACGATCGCCGCCGTGAGAACCGACTTGCCCACACCGGTATCGGTCCCGGTGACAAAACAGCCTCGCATCGTGATGCCCGCCGCGTCCTCGGCGCTCCGCGCGCCGGCGCTCAGGCCGCGCGCCGCGCCGGCCCGCTGGCTTCGAAGTCAAACACGCCCGCGCGGGCCACCGGCGGCGGAGCGGGCACTGCGCCGGCGGCCGCCATCTCGGGTGCGCGGTCGTGCTCGTTGAACGCGGCCGGGTGGATGGCCATCTGCGGCCGGGCCGGGTCCAGCCCGGCCGCCCGGGCCGCGGCGGCGAACGTGCGGGCCGCGGCCAGCAGTTCTCCCTCACGGTGGGTGGCCATCACGGCCAGGCGCAGGCGGGAGGTCATGGGCGGGACCGTCGGCGGCCGGATCGCCTGGGCGAACACGCCCCGTTGCAGCGCGATCTCGCAGGTGCGCATGGCCTGAGCTGGATCGCCGACGATGAGGGGCAGGATGTGCGTACGCGACGACCCGACGTCAAATCCCTCGGCCTCCAGCGCCCGGCGCAGCACCCGGGCGTTGGTGGCCAGGCGCTGCACCCGGCGCGGATCGGCTTCCAGGAGGCCGAGCGCGGCCAGCCCGGCGGCCACTGCCGGCGGCGGCAAAGCGGTGGAGAAGATGAACGTGCGCGCCGCGTTGATGAGATACCGCGCCATCACCTCGTCGCAGGCGACGAAGGCGCCGTAGGAGCCCAGTGCCTTGCCCAGCGTGCCCACGATCACGTCGACCTGATCCTCGAGGCCGGCTTGGGCCAGCGCACCGCGGCCGCCGGGGCCCAGGGTGCCCGTTCCGTGAGCCTCATCGACGAGCGTCCGCAGCCCGTAGCGCTGGGCGAGATCGACGATTTCGGTCAGCGGCGCGACGTCGCCGTCCATCGAGAACACGCTGTCGGTGACGATCAGCGCCCCCCGGTCCTCGGCCCTGCTGATGCCCCACTCCAGGTGCTCGGGGTCACAGTGGTCATAGACGAACACCTCGGCGCGAGCCAGGCGGCAGCCATCGATGATCGAGGCGTGGTTGAGCTCGTCGGAGAAGATCACGTCGCCCGGGCGGGCCAGGGCCGAAATCGCCCCGGCATTGGCCAGGTAGCCGGACCCGAACAGAAGGGCGCTCTGGCGCCCCTTGAAGGCGGCCAGGCGCTCCTCGAGGCGACGATGAACGGTCATGGTTCCCGAGACGAGTCGCGAGGAGCCGGCGCCCACCCCCCAGCGCATCGCTGCCTCGGCCGCCGCCTCGCGCACCCGCGGGTGGTCGGCCAGACCCAGGTAGTTGTTGGAGCAGAGCAGCAGGACGGGCTTGCCGTCGAGCAGGATGTGCGGGCCCTGGGGCCCGCTCACGAGTCGCGTCCGCCGCTGCAGGCCCAGGGCCCGGAGCTCAGCGAGACGCGCCTCGAGCTCGATCATGCCGCGCGACGTGTGGGGGCCGGTCCGCTCGGGGTCCGGTTCGGGGCGCCATCCGGCCGGGGGGGGACCGCCCGTTTGGCGGCGTAGCGCAGCTGCGCCGAGGGATCCCAGAGACGGATCTCGAGCTTGGCGGGCGGGGGCGGGGGCTCGGCGAGCGCCGCTGAGACCAGATCAGGCGTCTCCCCGTTCAGCCACCCAGAGCGATTGTCAGGCCGCGGGTTGGCGCCGTTGTCAGGCTGGGGGGCGACGTTCAGGCCCAGCTCCTCAAACATGCCGCGGTCCTGCTCGGGCGTGTTGCCGAGGGTGGTGAGGAAGTTGCCCATCATCACGCCGTTGAGCCCGGCGCGGACGGCGGTGGCCTGCATCTCACCCAGGTTCTCCACGCGACCGCCACAGAGCCGGAACAGTGCCTCGGGCAGGATCAGGCGGAAGATGGCGATCCACTTGACGACCTCCCAGGGATCCATCGGCTCGCGATCGCCGAACTTCGTGCCCGGGCGTGGGTTGAGCAGGTTGATGGGCACACTGGTCGGGTCGATGGCGGCCAGCTCGAAGGCCATCTCCACCCGCTGCTCGCGGGTTTCACCGAGGTTGAGGATTCCGCCCACGCAGGTCTCCAGACCGGCCTCGCGCACCGCGTCGATGGTGCGCAGGCGGCCCTGGTAGCGAACCGTGGTCGAAACCTCCGGGTAGTAGGACTCGGCCGTCTCGACGTTGTGATGCACGCGCTGGATGCCGGCCTCCTTGAGCGCCTTGGCGCGGGCGACGGACATGTGGCCGATCGATGCGCAGCGCTTGAGGTTCGTCTGCTCAGCCACCAGTCGGGCCCCGGCCAGCACCTTCTCGAAGTCGCGCTTGGACAGCCCCTGGCCTTGGCTGACCATGCAAAAGCGATGGGCGCCCGCGGCCTCGGCGGCCCGGGCGTGCTCGAGGATCTGCTCGGGCTCCATCATCGCGTGCATGGGGGTCTCGGCCTCGGCGTACCTGCTCTGTGCGCAGAACCCGCAATCCTCGGCGCAGCCACCCGACTTGGCGTTGACGAGCGAGCACATGTCGGTCGAGTCCGCGAAGCGCTGCACGCGGGCCTCCCAGGCCCGCTCCACCAGCGCCTCAATCTCGGTCAGGTCCTCCATTTCCCCCAGGCGCAGGGCTTCCTCACGGGTGATGAGCGGCGGCACGATTCGGCACGCTAAAGCCCGGTGCGGACGGAGCTGTGAGAGGAATATGATCGGCCCATGCCCGACCGCCTGTACTTCACCCCCGACGACGAGGCCAACACGCTCATCGCCTCTGACCCGATGGCGCTGCTCATCGGCTTCGTCCTCGACCAGCAGGTGACGGTGCAGAAGGCCTTCTCAGGGCCACTGGTACTGCGCGAGCGACTGGGCTCGATCGACGCCGCGACCGTCGCCGACGCCGACCTCGAGCCCGTATTTCGCGAGCGGCCGGCCATTCACCGCTTCCCGGGCTCGATGGCCGCGCGCGTCCATGACCTGGCCGTCCACATCCGCGACGAGTACGACGGCGATGCCGCCCGCGTCTGGACCGACGCCGGCGATCCGGCGGCGCTGCGGGCCAATCTCGCCGGTCTGCCCGGCTTCGGCGAAATGAAGATCAAGGCGCTCGGTGCCGTCCTGGCCAAGCAGTTCGGGGTGAGCGCGGCCGGGGAGCTGATCCCGTGGCATCCCACCCTGGGCGACGTTGACTCGGCCCAGGCGCTGGCCGACTATCAGGCGTCCAAGAAGGCCCACAAGGCCGAGTGGTCAAAGGCCCGAGCGACGCGTTAGCCGCGTCCCCGCCGCCCCGCTCGCCGGGCCCGGGCGGTCAGCGGCCGCGCCACTCCGGAGCGCGCTTCTCGGCAAAGGCGCGCACGCCCTCGTGGAAGTCCGCGGAGGAGAAGCAGGCCCGGCGCAGCTGGATCAGCTCCTGCTCGACGGCGGGGTCGAGCTGGGCACCAATCCCATCAAGGACAGCGCGGATGACCTGCTTGTTGCCGCGCTGGGCAAGGGGAGCGTTGGCGGCCATCTCGGCGGCCAGGGCCAGGGCCGCGTCGTTCAGCTCCTCGGGCGCGAAGACCGAGTTGACCAGTCCCCACAGGCGGGCCTCGTCAGCATCGATGCGGTCCCCGACCAGGAACAGCTGTCGGGTCCGCGGCGCACCGATGGCGTCGATGAACTTGCGGATGCCGGTATGGGAGTAGACGAGGCCCAGCTTGGCCGGCGGCATCCCGAGCTGGACCGGTCGGGCGGCGATGCGCAGGTCGCAGGAGAGGGCGAGCTCGAGGCCGCCCCCGATGGCGTGGCCGTTGAGCGCGGCCAGCGTTGGGTACGGGTAGGCCGCGATCGCGTCGATGGCGGCGGCAAACGGGTGGGCGATCAGCTTCTCCGCCTCGGCGGCAAAGGCATCCCGTCCCCATCCGCTCAGGTGGCCGATGTCGTAGCCGGCCGAGAAGATGTGCTCCTGGCCGGTGATGAGGACGCAGCGGGCGTCAAGCGTCGGCATGAGCGTGGCGAACCGGTCGAGGATGGCCTGGTCAAGCGCTCCCCGCTTGCCGGGATTGGCGATCGTCAGCCTGACCACGCCGGGGGCGGGCTCGTCGATCAGCAGCTGTCCTTCGCTTCCCTCGGCGCTCACTGCGCCCCTATTCGAGCACAACGAGCGGGTCGCCCTCAGACACGGACTGTCCCTCACTGCAGAGGATCTTCGTGACCACGCCGGGATCCTCGGCCTCGACGGGCATCTCCATCTTCATCGACTCGAGGATCACCACGGGGTCGCCCTCGGCAACGCTGTCACCGACCTCGACCTCAATCTTCCAGACGGTGCCGGTGATGTGAGCTTCGACCTCGGGCACAGGGGGACTCCTTGGACGCTCGCGGGACCCGCGGGAGAATAGACCCGCGTGTCGACGCATCCGACTCTCAACTGCACACGGCGATCCCCACGTCGGCGCACACGGCAACCTCGGCCGTCCCGGGCAGACAGCGACCCTCGGCTCGACGGCCGGCCGGGATAGCATGCCGCGATGATCCTCGCCATCGACCAGGGGACCACCGGAACCACCTGTCTGGTCTTCGACGACTCTGCCGAGTTGATCGGCCGCGGCTACCGCGAGTTCACCCAGCATTTCCCGCGGCCGGGCTGGGTCGAGCACGACGCCGACGAGATCTGGGACGTCACCTCGGCGGTCGCGGGGGAGGCGCTGGACGATGCCGGGGTCCGGCCCGGGGACCTCCACGCCGTGGGGATCACCAACCAGCGCGAGACGGTGTGCGTCTGGGATCCCGAAAGCGGCAAGCCACTTCACCGCGCGATCGTCTGGCAGGACCGGCGCACGGCCGCTCGCTGTGACGAGTTGCGCGAGGCTGGGCATGAGGAACTGGTCCGGGAGCGCACGGGGCTCGTGCTCGATCCCTACTTCGCCGCCACCAAGATCGAGTGGTTGCTGACTCACGTCGACGGTCTGCGCGAACGGGCCGGGGACGGGCGGGCCATGTTCGGGACGATCGACGCCTGGCTGATCCACCGGCTCACCGGCGAGCGGGTGACCGACGTCTCCAATGCGTCGCGGACGATGCTGTTCGACATCCGCCGCGGGATCTGGGACGAGGAGCTGCTGGACCTGTTCGGGGTGCCCGTAGCGGCGCTCCCGGAGGTCGTCGCCTCCAGCGGCGAGATCGGTCGCACCCGGGCCGACGCGCTGCACGGTCACGAGGTGCCGGTGGCCGGCGTCGCCGGCGACCAGCAGGCGGCCCTGTTCGGGCAGGCCTGCGTCGATCCCGGGCTGGGCAAGAACACCTACGGCACGGGATCATTCGTGCTCCAGAACACCGGCGCGGCCGTGCCCCCGGTGGCTGAGGGGCTGCTCAGCACCGTGGCCTGGAAGATCGGCGGTCAAATCACCTACGCCCTCGAAGCCGCGATCTTTGTCACCGGAGCGGCGGTTCAGTGGCTGCGTGACGGGCTCGGCATCATCGAATCGGCGTCGGACACCGAGGGACTGGCCCGCTCGCTGGAGGGCAATGACGGCGTCTATTTCGTCCCCGCACTGACCGGCCTGGGCTCTCCTCACTGGGACCCCTATGCGCGCGGGACCGTCGTCGGCCTCACCCGGGGGAGCACCCGGGCCCACCTGGCGCGGGCCGCCCTGGAGGCGATGGCCTATCAGACGGTGGACGCGGTGCGGGCCATGGAGGCCGCCGCGGGGACGGCTCTGACCGAGCTTCGCGCCGACGGCGCCGCCACGGCGAACCGGTGGCTGATGCAGTTTCAGGCCGACGTTCTCGATGTCCCCGTGTGCGTGCCCGAGGTGGCGGAGACGACCGCTCTCGGCGCGGCCTACCTGGCCGGAGTGGGAATTGGTGCCTGGACGATCGATCAGCTGCGCAGTGCCGACCGCGAAAAGGATCGGTATGAGCCCGAGCTGGACCCGGATACGCGCGATCGCCTGTTGCACGGTTGGGCTCGAGCGCTGGAACGTGCGCGGGGCTGGGAGGAGGCGTAGGCTCAGTCCACCCGATGGCTCTGGATGCGCACGACCCCGGCGGGCTCGACATCGACCTGCTCGCCGCCGCCCTCCGAGCGGACACCAGCGAGCTGGGGACGTTCGTGGAAGCGCTGGCGGTCAAGCTGGAGGAGGCCGTCCCGGGATTTGTGGTGGTCCAGCGCCGCCGCGATGGCCTGTTCGGACCCAAGCTCGTGCGCCGGATCGCCCTCGACGCCGACGACGAGCGTCTCGAGCTCATTCGCGACGGTGAGCGCGTCGAGACCAGCGCCTCGCGACTCTCGGGAGGCATCGTGCTCAAACGGGAGACATGTGGGACCGACGTGTGGTTGCAACGGCTCGGTGCGGCACTGGCCCGGCAGGCGGCCCGCAGCCGCAGCACCCGGCAGGTGCTCGAGCGCCTGCTCAACGAATAGGAGAGTTTTCCATGGGCTTCCTCAAGCGCGACGATGATCCCCAGTCCCAGACGCCTGACCCCGCGGGGCAGACCACGACGGATGCGCCGCACGCGGCCACCTACGAGGCGGGGAGCCTGGCCGGCATCCCTGAGTCCGGGCGCGCCCGCATCGCGCGCATGAAACAGGACGTGGCCCGCGGGTTCTTCACCAGTGACCTGTCGGTGAACGAGTTTCTGCTCGTCAAGCAATCGGGTTTCGAGCCGCTCGGGCTGGTCCTGGGGAGTTCGATCTACCACATCGGTTTTCAGCAGGCGATGTGGAATCAGAGCCAGGAGATGGGGGTTCTCACCCAGGCGATGTACCACGCGCGTGAGCTGGCCATGACCCGCATGGAGGAGGAGGCCGATCAACTCGGGGCCGACGGCGTGGTCGGGGTCAGGCTCGACATCGGGCGCTACGACTGGGGCGCCGATCTGGCCGAGTTCATTGCCGTGGGCACCGCCGTTCGCCATGCCGCCGGCGAACTTCACCGGGCGCCCAACGGCCGCCCGTTCACCTCAGACCTGAACGGCCAGGACTTTGCGACGCTGCTGCGGGCCGGTTACCGGCCGACCGGTCTGGTCATGGGCAACTGCGTCTATCACGTCGCGCGTCAGGGCATGATGGCCTCACTGCGGCAGATGGGTCGCAACGTCGAGATGCCGAACTTCACCCAGGCCCTGTACGAGGCCCGCGAGCTGGCCATGGAGCGGATGCAGAAGGAGGCTGACGAGCTGCAGTCCGAAGGCATCGTCGGCGCGCGCATCATCGAGCGCAGCCACGGCTGGGGCTCGCACGTGATCGAGTTCTTCGCCATCGGAACCTCGGTCGTGTCGACGAGCACCGACCACACGATCGACCGGCCCGCGCTGGTGCTGCCGCTGCAGGGTTAGCCCTGCTGGCCCCGCGGACGTGACTGCGGCGCCGGACATTGGCGGGCTCCGGTGCCGGGCTTGACAAACCCATACACGTAAGCTTAGACTTACCGTAAGTGATGGCTTACGTATCTCTTCCCCATGAAGCCGGCGGTTTCGCCGCGCTCGGTGACGGAACCCGGCGGGCGATCTTTGAGATGGTCGCTGAGCGGGCGCGCTCGGTCGGTGAGCTGGCCGGTGATCTGCCGGTCAGCCGCCCCGCCGTATCTCAGCACCTCAAGGTCCTCAAGGAGGCCGGGCTGGTGCGGGACCGGGCGGCCGGTGCTCGGCGCATCTATGAGCTCGACCACGACGGTGTGGGGGCGTTGCGTTCGTATCTCGATCAGTTCTGGAATCAGGCTCTGGCCGGCTTTAAGGCGGCCGCCGAACGACAGGAGGAACACCCATGAGCATTCAGTCCACAGCGGCACCCGTCCGCGCCGAGGTCGTCGTCGACGCGCCGATCGAGCGCGCGTTCACGGTCTTCACCGAAGGCATGAACGAGTGGTGGCCGGCCAGCCATCACATCCTCGAGGCCGAGCTGGCCGACATGGTCTTCGAGCCCTGGGCCGGCGGCGGCATCATCGACAAGGGCATCGACGGCAGTGAGTGCCGCTGGGCGCGCGTGCTCGTGTACGAGCCGCCGGAGCGGGTGACGTTCAGCTGGGACATCAGCCTCAACTGGAAGCATGAGCCCGATCCCGAGGCCACGAGCGAGGTTGAGATCCGCTTCACCGCTGAGACGTCCACGCGGACGCGGGTCGAGCTCGAGCACCGCAACATCGAGCGTCATGGGGCCGGCTGGGAGGCGATGCGCGACGCCGTCGACTCTGAAGGAGGGTGGCAGGGCGGACTGGACCTGTTCGCGCAACATCTGCGCCGCTGAATGCGCCATGCTTGAGGCGTCATGCCCGACGTGGACATCAAGCCTCAGCGCTACCGCGACGAGCGGCCCCGGGAGCACTTCGAGCGCTACCACCAACGGGTGCGCTGCGGGGAGCCGGAGGCGAAGGTCTACGAGGTCGTGCGGGTCGTCACCCAACTGCACGCGCTCGTCACCTTCCGCGCCCGTGGCCTGGGCAGCGAGAACGTTCCGGGCGGCCCGGTCATCATCGCTCCCAACCACGCGTCGTTCATGGATCACTTTTTCGCCGGCGCCTTCGTGCGTCGGCGGATCCAGTTCATGGCCAAGTCCCAGCTGTTTGCCAAGGGCATTCCGCAGTACATCTTCAGTCACGGCGGAGTGTTTCCCGTCCGTCGCGGTTACGCGGATGAGGAGGCCTTTATCAGCGCCTTCAAGATCCTCGAGCGCGGCGGTGCCGTCGGCATGTACTGCGAGGGCGGGCGCTCGCGCACCGGCAAGCTGGCCGAGGAGGCGCGGCCCGGCATCGGGCGGCTGGCGCTGGAGTCGGGCGCGCCGGTGGTCCCGGTGGCGATCCTCGGCTCTCATCAGGTGCGCAACTGGAAGCGGCTGCGCTTCCCGCGCGTGACCGTGTGCTACGGCGAGCCGTTTCAGTTCCCCGTCGTCGCGCACCCCACGCGCGAACAGCAGCAGGAGGCGGCCGATTACATCCTGGAGCGGATCCGGACGCTCCACACCGAGCTGCAGCAGCGCGGTCACCGCCGAGCCGCCCGGGTAAGCGCCGGATCGTGAGTCTGCGCCCCGGCCTGCTCGCCGGTCGGCGCGTCGCTCTGGCCGGCGACGAGAGCGCAGCGGTGGGCGAGCGGCTGCGGGCTCTCGGAGCCGAGCTGGCGATCCTCCCTGGGTCCGCGCGGGCTGATGAGGCCGCCGCCGCCGCTTGGGTGGCTGCGGCGTCTCCGCTGCGGGCACTGGTCTACGACGCGCGCGGCGCGTTCGCTTCCGGAGGCCACGAGCGATTGCGCGCGGTGCTGGACGAGGCGTGGATCTGTGCTCGCGCGGTGGCCACCGGGGCCCTGATCGGATCCGCTTCAGACGGACGGCTGCTGTTCCTGACTCCGGCGCCCGGCTCCGGCTCGCTGGCCGAGGCGGCTCGGGCGGGACTCGAGAGCCTGGCCCGGACGCTGTCGGTCGAGTGGGCGCGTCACACGGTGACCGCCGTTGCCGTCTGCCCGGGTGAGGCGAGCGGTGAAGCTGACATAGCCGATCTGATTGCCTTTCTGCTTGGCGCCGGCGGCGGCTACTACAGCGGTTGCCGCTTTGATCTCGGGCTGGTGGCCGCCGCGCCCTCATAGGCGCTTCTTAGGTGGTCCTCACCTCGCTCCGAGGCGGGGGCACGATTCTCCGTTCGTGCTCACTCACCGTCTCCACCGAGGACTGACATGACCCCAAACCGAGTTCCGGGCTCGCCGAGCCCGGCTTCATCCGGTCTGCGCCAGGCCCGGATTGCCCGCGTGCACATGATCCGACGCCGGGTTATCAGCGCGTCGCTGGCCATGTTTGTGGCCGTCTGGATGCTCATTACCCTGGTGCTCGTCACCGGTCACGATCCCGCTCTGGCGCGTACGCGCACGGCAAGCGTCAGCGCCGGGTCGAGCACGACGACGACGCCCTCCACGACCATGCCGGCCGGAAACTCGACGAGTTCGGCCACCACCACCGCGTCGGGGGCCACGTCGAGCTCCAGCCCTAACCCGACGAGCAGCTCGGGCGTCAGCCCGGTCACCTCGAGTCAGTCATGAGCGTGCGCAGCTTCCCCCGCGCGCCAGAACCCGTCCGGATCGAGCATCGCGATGAGTTCGCGTGCTTCGGCGGCATCTGCGCGGTTGCCGTCACCGACGGTGACCGCACCGCCGATGCCGCTGTGGCAGTGGCCATGAGCCGGTCGGCGATGAAGAACTGGCACCAGCGCTTCTCGCGCTTTGTGCCCGACAGCGAGATCTCGCGGCTGAACCGGGACCCGCGGGTCCGCGTGCCGGCCAGTCCACTCATGCGTCGCCTGGTCAGCGTGGCCCTCGACGCCGCCCGCCGCACCGGCGGGCTGGTCGACGCCACCCTCGGGGCCGAGATCGTACGGGCCGGGTACAGCCATCACTTCGAGGGCCAGGGCGTACCGCTCGATATGGCGCTCCGGCTGGCTCCGCCCCGCAGTCCAGCTGCCCCCAATCCCAGCTCCGCGGCGGCGCGGATGGCCGTCGACGACGACAACGGCACGCTACAGCGTCCGCCCGGCGTGATGTTTGACCCGGGCGGCATCGCCAAGGGCGTGTTCGCCGACGAGCTTTCGCGGATGCTCGACGGGTTCGACGCCTATGCCGTGGACTGCGCGGGTGACGTTCGCTGGGGCGGATCGGCGGGCCTGCTCCGCGACGTTCATGTGGCCAGTCCGTTCGGGCGCGAGACCCTGCACACCTTCCGCCTTGCTCACGGCGCCATCGCCACCAGCGGCATCGGCAAGCGCAGCTGGCTCGATGCCGACGGACGCCCCGCCCACCACCTGCTCGACCCCCGCAGCGGCCGTCCGGCGTTCACCGGTCTGGTCCAGGCCACCGCGCTGGCGCCGACTGCCGCCGAGGCCGAGACGCTGGCCAAGGCCGCGGTGCTCAGCGGCCCCGCCGCGGCCCCCGGCTGGCTGCCGCACGGCGGCCTGTTCGTCAGAGAGGACGGCAGCTACGAGGTCGTGCGTGCGTCCGGTGCCGCGGCGCTCGACGCCGACGAGGCCGATGTCGCGCCCGTGTGCGCCGCGAGCCATCCCAGGATCTCGGTCAGCACCTCGGCGCGCTCCGGCTCGTTGAGGATCTCGTGGAACAGGCCGGGATAGGCCGTGGCGCGCTTGTCGGCTGAGCCCAGCCGCTGGAGCAGCATCTCGCTGCCCGCCGGCGGGGCCAGGGCGTCGGCGGTTCCGTAGAGGATCAGGGTGGGCAACGTGATCGCGCCGACCGCATCGGGGAAGCGACCGACCGCTCCCGCCAGTTCGGCCACCGTGCGGGCGGGAAGCTTGCCGTGGTGGTTGAGCGGGTCGGCCACGTAGTCACGCACGACCTGCGGATCTCGGCTGACCAGGTTGGCGTCGATGCCGACCAGGCCCAGTCGTGGCGTCAGGGTGGACAGCATCCGCCCCAGCGCGCGCAGCGGTGCCGGGGCGGCCTCCAGCGCCGCCAACGGGCCCGACAGGATCAGCCCGGAAAGGCGGGAGTCATCCGACCCGTGGGTCAGGCAATAGGACACCGCCACCGTGCCGCCCATGCTGTGGCCGAGCATGAAGACCCGGCGCTCCGGGCTCTCCTGTGCCGCCCGGAGGACAAGCTGGTCCACATCGGCCACGGCTCGGGTCATCCGGTCGAGCACCGCGCGCGAGCCCTCCGAGCGGCCGTGCCCACGGTGGTCGAGGGCGTAGACGGCGTAGCCCGCGGTGGTGAGCGCGGCGGCCACGTGCGCGTAGCGCCCGCTGTGCTCGCTGGCGCCGTGGAGGAGGACGACGACCGCGGTCGGCTCCTCAGCGGGTTGCCAGGACTGCCAGAAGATGCGCAGACCGCCGGCGCCGGCGAAGAAGCCGGTGGCGTGGGTCATACGGGATCCGTAGCCCACGGCACGACGACGGCGTCCTCGTGCGGGGAGTCACGGGCGACCACGTAATCGGCGGCCTCGCGGTCGGACTGGTTCTCCAGCACGTGGGTCTCCCGGGGCGGGACGTAGACCATATCGCCGGGACCGAGCGCGAACTCTTTCTCGAGCCGGTCGCCCCAGCGGACCAGGAGGTGGCCGGAGAGCATGTAGACGGCGCTCTCACAGCCCTCGTGGTAGTGGGGTTGGGAGCGAGCGCCGGGTGGCACGCGGAAGCGGCCCATGTAGATGTTGTGCGCGCCGGCGGTGGCCTGGGAGATCTCCGCTCCCCCGACCACGCCACGGGGGACGTCGCGATCCTCTCCCGGCTTGACGACCTGCATGGCCTGCGAGTCTACCCCTGGGGACGCCCCCGGCCGGTTACTGACGATGCCTGGGCAGCTCGATCTGCAGCGGTGGTTGGGCGGCGGCCTCGTGGTCGACCTGAAGCGTCGTGTGGCGGACGCCGAAGCGATCGCCGAGCATCGTCTGAAGCTCGCGGCGTCGCCCGTGGCAGTCATCTCCGGCGCGCACTACGACGTGGGCCGAGAGGGCCGAGAAGCCCGAGGTGACCTCCCACACGTGCAAGTCGTGGACCTCGACGACCCCCGGCGCCGCGGCGATCTCGCGCCCGATCCGCTCAGGGTCAAGGCCGGCCGGCGCAGCCTCCATGAACACCCGGCCGGAGGCAACGAGCAGCCCGTAGGCGGCCCGGAGCAGTAATCCAGCCACGATCAGCGAGGCGATGGCATCCGCGCGGGAGAAGCCGGTGGTCAGGATCAGCCCAGCCGCCACCGCTGTGGCCACGAAGCCGTAGAGGTCGGTGAGGATGTGGCGGTAGGAGCCCTCGACGTTCAGGCTGCGCTGCCCGCCGGCGCCGTGGGCGAGAACGCGGGCCGCGGCCAGGTTGACAATCACACCGGCCACCGCGACGGCCAGCATTGGCCCACCGCGGACCGCGGGCGGCGAGACGAGTCGAGCGATGGCCTCGATCACGATGAGCACCGAGAGCACCAGCAGCGTGACCCCATTGGCCTGTGCCGACAGAATCTCCGCCCGGCCCAGGCCGTAGGTCATTGCCCCGCCGGGAGGACGGCTGGCCAAATTGGCCGCGAACAGCGAGACCCCGAGGGCGGCGGCGTCGGTGAGCATGTGAGCGGCGTCGGAGAGGAGGGCCAGCGAGTGAGCGGTGACGCCGATCACCACCTCGACGACCATGAAGGCGACGATCAGCCCGAAGGCGGTCTTCAGAGCTCCGCGCTCGGCCTCCCGGCCGGGCGCGAGCCCGTGGGCGTGCCCGTGGTGATGAGCGTGATCTCCGGCCATCCGCGCGTCCTCAGGCACCGCGTGATCAGTTCACCGACGGGTCCGGCGGCATCCGGGCGACCAGGGCGTAGCGGCCACCCTTGCGGATCAGGACGGTCTCCCACAGCTCGAGCGGGTCGGTAGTGAAGGCGTCGGCGCGCGTGGCGGGGGCGAGAAACCAATCGCCGCGGTCGATCTCTGAATCCAGCTGGCCGGGGCCCCAGCCGGAATGGCCGACGAAGGCGCGTCCACGACTGATGGCCACCAGATCCTCGGCGGCCCCGCTGGCCAGCACGCCGACATCGTCGAAGGCAATGAGAGCGGCCTGGCCGGGATCTTCGAACTCGGCCAGGATGATCAGCGAGGCGGGCTGCACCGGGCCACCGACGTAAATCGGGTCATCGGCCTCGACCAGGCCTTCGATCTCGGAGACCGCCTCGTCCACGGTGGTCTCGGACGGGCGGTTGAGGATCAGGCCCAGAGCCCCTTCTTCGGAGTGCTCGACGACGAGCACGACCGTCCGGAAGAAGTTGGGATCCAGGAGGCTTGGACCGGCGATCAGCAGCTGCCCGCGGGTCGAGTCCATGTGCGGCGAGCGTAGCTCACGCTCACCTTCGCCGGGCCCGTTGCCGCCCGGTCACAGGCCCATCGACCGGCCGAGGATCTCTTTCATGATCTCGTCCGTGCCGCCGCCGATCGGGCCAAGCCGTGCGTCGCGCAGGGCGCGCTCGAGCTCCGGCGGCGCATCGAGGCCCTGGATGTCAAGGCATGTGTCGATCACGTCGACGGCGGTCCGCTGGGTGCGCAGCTTGGCCATCGTCACCTCGCGCACGGCGTCAGCACCGGCCACGTGCAAGCGCAGCGCGGCGTAGGTCAGGGCGCGGCCGGCCTCGATGTGCAGCGCGACCTCGGCCAGCCGGTGGCGCACGGCCTGGCCGGGGGGAATCGCTCGGCTGCGAGCGAAAGCCAGCGTCTGCTCAAAGCAGGCGGTCATGGCCCCGATTGCGCCCAGCGCCATCAGCAGCCGCTCCCACTGGAAGTTGGCCATGATCAGGTAGAAGCCGCCGTGCTCTGACCCGAGCAGGTTCTCCTCGGGTACGAAGACGTCGGCCAAGGCGATCTCGGCCGTGTCCGAGGCATGCCATCCAAGCTTGCGCAGTGGGGTGGCGGTCACGCCGTCGTCGGGGCTTCGCTCGATGATCAAAAACGACAGTCCGTGGTGGCCACCCTCGGGTGTCGTCTTGACGGCGCAGACGAGCAGATCGGCGCGGACGCCACCGGTGATGAACGTCTTGGCACCATTGACCAGCCAGCCGCCGTCCACATGCTCGGCTCGCGTCCGGATCGAGGCCACGTCTGAACCGGCACCCGGCTCAGTGATGGCCAGCGCCGCGATCCGCTCACCGCGCAGACCCGGGATCAGATATCGCTGCCGTTGCGCCTCGGTGCCGAACGCGGCGATCGGAGGCAGCGCAATCCCAGCATGAGCTCCGAGTCCCGCGGCCAGACCCCCTGAGCCGCAGCGGGCCAACTCCTCGACCATCACCGCCGCGGCAACCGTGTCGCCGCGGCCGCCGTACTCGGGCGCGAACTTCAGGCCCAGATATCCGGCCTCGGCCAGCCACCCGAACACGTCGTTGGGAAACCAGCCGGCCTGCTCCCACGCATCGGCGTGGGGGCGCAGCCGGGTGAGCACGAACTCGCGGATCTCCGCGCGCAACTGCTCGTGGGCGGCGGTGAAGGGCGGGACCACCCGCGGCGTGGGCTCGGGCCGCCGCGTCGTGGCTGCGCTCATCTCGCCTCCGATCCGGAGCGGCTCTTGGCGGCCACGACAAGTTCCAGGATTCGCTCAGAGGTGAAGGAGCCCGGACTGATTCCGCCGATCTTGGTCCTGAGCCGATCGGCAAGGGCGTCGGCGACACGCGCCCGGGACGCATCATCGAGCGCGTCTCGGCGCGCGAGAAAGCCACGGATTGCCGCCACCTCCGCGGCGTCGATACGCGTCACGTCAAGCCCGTCGACGGAGCCGACGCTCGGAATCTCGACGGCGGCTGCATCCACCTCGCCGCGACGCTCGCGGATGACGACGGTTCCGGCGGCAAGGTCGCCGAGACGCTGGTTCTGCCGGGTCCCCATGATGCACAGCATGCCGAGAATGCCCAGCGTCAGCCACTCATCGATGAGCCGCAGGAGGGTTCGGACGGCGCTCGGGCCCACACTCACGGGCGCACCGCCCGCCTTGACCACGCGCAGTCCGCTCCAGCGCTTGCCCGGCGTGCGCCCGCCTCCCCACACCTCAAAGACCACGTCGTAGGCAAACCAGGCCACAAGGGAGGAGATACTGAGCACGATGATCGACAGCGTCCCGCTGTGGATGAGGGCCAGGACGACGCTGATCGCCACCAGGACGAGTACCCGGAGGGCCAGGTCGACCAGTTCGGCGATGAACCGCGAGCCCGCGCCGGCCAGGGTGTACCGGAGCTCGAGGCCCTCCGGCGTCGCGATCGTGATCGTGTCCTCATACTCCATGGCGCGGTGAACCTAGAGGCTTTCCTGGCCGCGCGCCAACCGGACTGGACGGAGCTGGACGAGCTCTCGCGGCGCGCCCGCGGGCGGCCGGAGAGACTTGGTCCCGACGGGGTGCTGCGGCTCGGTGCGCTGTACCGCGCAGCGGTCGCCGACCTCGCTCGGGGCCGGCGGGCCTTTGGCCCCGATCCGGCGGTGCGCTCGTTGGAGCAGATTGTCGCGCGGGCCCGGGCCACCCTCTACGCCACGGCGTCGCGCCAGGGCTCGATCCGAGCCTACCTCGGCGGCGGCTACTGGCGGGCGGTCCGTGAGCGGGGGCGCACCGTCGCGCTGGCCTGGCTGTTGCTCATCGTCTCGACGACTCTGGCCGCGGTGTGGGCGCGGCATGACCCGGCCGCGGCGGCCGGCATCGTGCCGGGCTCGCTGGCCGGGGGTTCGACGCCGCATGGGGCGATCGGCTTGGGCGCCGATCAGTCTGCCGCCCTGTCGGTGACGATCTTCGTCAACAACATCGGGGTCAGCTTTTTCGACTTCGCCAGCGGGATCGTGCTGGGCATCCTGCCTGCGTTCTCGCTCATCTACAACGGACTGATCCTGGGAGCGGTGGGCGGGATCGTGTCCGGGGCCGGCCACACCGCCGCCGTCGTCGCGTTGCTTGCGCCCCACGGGATGCTCGAGCTCTCGTGCATCGCCGTTTCGGCCGCCGCGGGCATGAGCATGGGCTGGGCGATTGTCGAGCCCGGTGCGCTGACCCGGCGTGCGGCGCTCGCAGCTCAGGCGCCGGCCGCCGTTCTGCTCGTGCTCGCCACCGCGCCGTGGTTGGTTCTCGCCGGTCTCGTCGAGGGCTTCGTGACACCCCATCGCCTACCCCTGGCCGCCGCGCTCGGCGTCGGCGTCGCGCTGGCCGCGCCCTACTGGCTGGGCGTGGCCCGGCTCGGCCGCTCCGGCTCTGAGACCGGGTCGGACTAGCCCGGCGCTCATAGGCGCAGGCGAGCCTTGGCCCGCAGATACCCGCGCACGCAGGCCGCGGCCAGCCCGTCCGGGGGTGCCTCGATCACCCGCGCCCCGGCCCGGCGCAATCGCGCCGCGGCCTCGGTCCGAGACGCGAGCAGCTCCAGCGCGGCGGCGGCCGCGTAGACGTCGGCCTCGGACTGGGGCGGGCTGTGGGTGAGAGCGTCCAGGTCGGGGTCAGCGACGGTGGCCACGAGCACGGAATGACGGCGGGTGAGAACCGGGACGGCCTCGATCATGGCCCGGGCCGCCGCCTCGTCGAACAGATCGCTGCAAATGAGGACGAGGGCCCGCTTGCCGCCGGCGACCGCGCGAAAGGCGAGCTCGTAGTCGCTGTCCCTCGTTCGCGGCTGGAGGTCGAACACGGCCTGGACGACCGTGCGGCCGCCGGCACGCCGGGGGCGCAGCTGGGCGCGGAGCTCTCCGTCGAAAGCCACTGCCCCGCAGTGGTCGCCGAGCTGATCGGCGGCGAGTGCCACGGCCGCCACCGCGTCCAGCGCGGCGTCGAGGCGAGTGCGGTCGCCGAGGGGGGCGGCCATCAGGCGTCCCGTGTCGATCAGGAAGATCAGCTCGCGCGCGCGCTCGAGCGTGTACTGGTTGCTCATCGGCCGGCCCAACCGCTGCGTGGCCGGCCAGTTGACGTGGCGGACGTCGTCGTCGGGGAGCCACTCGCGCACCGACTCGAAATCGGTGCCAAGTCCGGCCGGCCCCCGTGCCCGGTGGCTGGAGTCGAGCAGACGGCCCTCCCGAGCCGCTCGGGCCAGGCGCTGGGCGGCGACGAGGTCGGGGTAGACGCGGGTCTCGGCCTCGCCGCCCGCGCGCCGGTACCAGGCCCCGAGTCCGAGCCGTCCCTCGGCCCGCGTCCCAAGCTCGGGCAGGATGTGACGTCCGCGCACCCGGGCCACGAGATCGCCCTCCACGTGGTCATCGCCCCCGCTCACGGTCATGGCCAGCGCCGGGGGCAGGGCCTGGCGCACGGTCACCCGACGGGCTCCGGAGACCCGCGCGTCGATGACGATGGGCGTTGTGACCCCGCGCGAGAGCAACCGGGCAACGGTGCGGGCCACCTCAGGGTGTGGGCGCACCGACCACGCGTCGGCCACGGTGGCCACGGCCAGGGCGAGCGCCGCCAGGGCGATCAGGCCGAGGGGGATGAACAGCGCGCCGACGGCGATCGCCCCCAACGCCACAGCGGCCCTGGGGGTTGGGCTCACCGCGGAACCGGCACCGAGGACAGGGCGCTGGCCACCGCCTGCCGGGCGCTGAAGCGCTCGAGCTCGGCTTCCGGGCTGAGGAGGAGCCGGTGAGCCAGGGCGGCCGGGGCCATGGTCGCCACGTCATCGGGAGTGACAAAGGCCCGGCCCTGGAGCCGGGCCCGAGCCTTGGCCGCGGCGAGCAGATGGACCGCCGCCCGGGGGCTGGCTCCGAGTGACACGCTGGGGAGGCGACGCGTGGCCCGGACGACCGTGATCAGGTATGCCGCCACCTCATCGGCGACGTCGGTCTCGTTGACGGTGCTCCGCGCGGCGTGCAGGGAGCCGGCATCCAGCACAGGGGCAATCGAGTCCAGCGACGGTGAGGAGACCCCGGAGCGGGGGAGTGTGAGCACGGCCAGCTCCTGCTCCTCATCGGGATACTCGACGAGCGCCTGGAGCAGAAAGCGGTCCAGTTGAGCCTCGGGCAGGGGATAGGTGCCCTCGTACTCGACCGGATTCTGTGTGGCGATAACCAAGAACGGGTCGGGAAGCGCGTGGGATTCCCCTTCGATCGAGACCTGGCCCTCCTGCATGGCCTCGAGCAACGCCGACTGTGTCTTGGGCGGCGTGCGGTTGATCTCGTCGGCGAGCAGGACGTTGGTGAATACGGGACCGGGGCGGAAGGCCAGCTCACCACCGCGCAGGGTCATCGTGCCGGTGAGATCCGAGGGCAACATGTCGGGGGTGAACTGGGCCCGGCGGAAATCTCCGTCAATGGTGCGGGCAAAGGCTGCGGCAAGCAGGCTCTTGGCCACGCCGGGCACACCTTCGAGGAGCACGTGACCCCCCAGTACCGCGGCCGTGAGAAGCACGTCGATCACATCCGCCTGGCCGACGACGACGTCGGCGATCTGGCTCGCGACGGCAGCGCGCAGTTCCTGCAGGTCTTCGGTCATGAACCCGGCGCCGTCAGCTTGGCCAGGGCGCGGCCGGCGGCCAGCACGTCGTCGCTGCCGGGTTTGGCCGGACCGAGCGTGGCCGCCTCGTCGGGCTCGAGACCGAGCGCGTCGGCCAGGGCGGGGAGCGCATCGGCCGGCGTATCCGGCGCCAGCCCGGCGCGTTCCCGGGCCAGCTCTCTGGCCCGCTCGCGGACGGGAGCGATCGCGCGCCCGGGTTGCCGGGTCCGGGCCAGGGCCACCCCGACGGCGTCGACATGGGCTCGCCGTGGAGGCAGCGGCCGGCGCGGCTCGGACTCCGGCGGGCCAAGCCGGCGGACCCGGGACGCCACGGTGACCAGGGCCGCGATGAGCAGACCCACGAGCGCCCACTTCCATCGGGACGGGAGCGCGGCGAGCCCGGTCGCGTTTCCGTAGCCGTGGACTGATTCGGCGAACAGGACCCGGCGGCCGGGGGCTCCAGCCAGCATCAACCCGAGTTCCGCGTTGTCAGCGTGGGCGAGAAGGTCATTCTCGAGCGGGGAGATGTCGGCGAGGAGGAACGCGCGTCCGCGCCCGAGTTGGGCGGTGGTGAGCAGGGAATCGCTCGCATCGCCGAGAACGGGCAGAGTGGACTGCGGATTGCTCCAGGAACCGGCACCCGCACTGAGCACGGTGGTGATCCCGGCCCCGGGGACGAGCGGCCGGCTGATCTGCGGGCCTGTGGCCCTCCATACCGGCGGATCGGGCATGAGCCGGGCGAGCCATGCCCGCGGATTGGGACCGCCGGCGGCGAGCGCGCCGCCGGCGGTGACAAAGCGCCGCAGCGCGGTCATGTCGCGGGCCGAGAGCCGGGCAGGATCGAGCATGAACACGGTCGCGGTCGCCGCGAGGTCGGAGCTGGTGAGCGCGCCGCGCACCCGGGCCACCGGATGCCCGGAGCGCGCCAGCAGCGTCGCCAGGGCCGAGACGCCCGTGGGCGCCGTCGCGTAGGACGAGCCGGCGGGGCCGCTCGGGGAGGGCGTAAGCACGTTGACGACGCTGAGCGCGACAACGGCGAGCATGGCCACGCTGCCGACGCTGAGAAGCACGCGGCGCGGGTTGAGCGTCACCGCTCGCTCCCGGTGTGGGAGAGGATCTCGCGCCACCCGTCGCGAGCCTCGGCGGCATCCCCGGGCTCGGCCGTCGCCTTGCCGTAGGTGACGCGCTCGAAGGTGTCGGCAAGCCGGTTGAACTCGGGTGAGCTGAGGCGGCGAGCGACCTCGGCCGTGAGCAGCGAGGGGCGGTACTCGATCGCTGACCGCGCTCCGAGCCGCAGCAGGCCGGCGCGGAAGCGTAGGCGGACGGCATCGGCGAAGGCGGCATGGGCCTCGGCGTCGTCGGCCCGGCGTTCCAGGAGCGCCGGGTCTTCGGCCCGGGCCGAAGACCCTGGCGCGGCCGCGAGCGGAGCCGCGCCCAGCCGACGCAGCATCCGCCAGGAGCCCAGCGCGGCCAGGAGAAGGACGACGATGCCCGCTGCGCCCCAGAACACCGAAGGTCCCCCGGGGGAGGTGGCCGCTGCGCTGCCCAGCCAGCGCCCGATCCGGTGCAGCAGACTGAGGAGCGGATCGATGATGGTCGGCCGACCGTAGCGTGGTGTGCCCACGATCGACCGGGCGGCGCGCCGAGCCTCGGCGGGCGGTACCGACACGGCGGCGGTGCGGCCGTTGAGGGCGAGCAGCCGCGCGCGGAGCTCTGATGGCGTTCCCACGCTGAGCGCCTGCCCCAGCCCGGTCGGCGTGCCGTCGATCGAGGTGACCGCTCGCAGGCGCGTGAGTGCGCTCGGGTCGCCGTGGGCGGCCCGGGTGACCAGCGACTGGAGCTGCGCCGTGCTCACCGGCGTGGCCTGAGCAGCGGCCGGAGCGAGTGCGATGAGGACGATGGCGGCGGCCGGTGCGGCGAGCGCGCCCGCTCGACTCATCCAGCCTCGGGGACGGCGTGGAGCGATCCTTCGGACGCTCCCGGGCCGGAGGTGCCGGCCAGCAGCTCGAGGTCGAGCGCCTCCTTGCGCACCCGCTGATCGATGTAGATGACCGCGACCACGGCGCCGATGAAGGGATAGGTGATGAGCCCCGAGACCACGGTGCTCACACCGTGCATGACGAGGTACAGGCCGAGGCTCGAGAAGCTGAGCGCGTTGAACACCAGCCCGACGAGGAACACGACGACGAGGAGCATGATCGTGGCCACCAGCAGGGCGCCGAACGTCGCCCACCAGCGGCCCCGGACCAGACGGAAGGAACGTCGCAGGGCTTTGACCGCCCCGATTCGCTCGACCATGAGGGCCGGCACGGCCACCGACCAAGCCACAGAAAGCCATATGCCCGGCAGGATGACGAGGATGAAGGCGATCACGATCGCGATCATGAACAGGATGGCCAGCCCCAGCAAGCTGCCGAAGCGCCGGAATGCCGTCCCCAGTGAGCGCGACCAGCTGAGGGGATGACCCAGGTAGCTGTCGACCAGGCACAGAGCCAGCGCGCCATTGACAGCAAGGATGGCCAGGAGTCCCAGCACCGACTGGGCGAGGATGCCCGCCGCCGGTGTGCTCAGGGTCCCCGTCGACGTGTACAGAGTGCCGTTGTGGACGGACGCTCCGCTGGGCAGCGAGGCGGCGAGCACCACCAGCTGGAGGACGGCCAGGGGGATGAGCACGACACCGACGATCTTCCACATCGTCACCGCGTTGCCGCGGTAGAGCTTGATCGCGGTGTCGAGCACCTCACCCACACCGAGAGGATGCAGGCCCGGCTCGCCCAGCCTCCCGCTTGCGTCCCCTGTGCTGACCTGATCAGTCACCGTGGCCCGAACACTAACCAGTTCGGCGGCGCCAATCACCAGTTATCGGTTAAGTGCTCTCACGCGGGAGCCGAGGTGAGCTACAGGCCGTAGGAGCGGCCGATCACGTCGAGCATGATCTCGTCCGTCCCCGCCCCGATCCGGTTCAGGCGCAGGTCGCGCCACGAGCGCTCGATCCCGTACTCCTGCATGTACCCGGCGCCGCCGTGGATCTGGATGCACTCGTCGGCGACCTCGACGGCGATTCGCGATGCGTACAGCTTGGCCATGGTGATCTCGCGGACGGGGTAATCGCCGTTCTGAAACCGCCACGCCGTGGTGTAGGTGAGCTGGCGCGCGGTTTCGATCTTGGTGGCCATCTCGGCGAACTTGTGGCGGATGACCTGAAATTTCCCAATAGAGCGACCAAAGGCCTGGCGCTCCTGGGCGTACTGCAGGGTGCGATCAAACACGTTCTGGGCGCCGGCCACCGCACCGGCGGCGGCGATGAGGCGCTCGCCCTGGAGCTCCCACATGATGTGGTAGAAGCCCTTGCCCACCTGGCCGAGAACCGCTGACTCCGGGACCCGGACGTCCTGGAAGGCGAGCAGCGCGGTGTCGGAGGCGTGCATGCCGAGCTTCTTCAGCCGCTTCTCGCGGATGACGCCGGGCGTGTCCATGGGCACCAGGAACAGGGTGAAGCCGTCGTATCCGGCGTCGAGGTCGGTCTTTGTGAGCAGCACGATCACATCGGCGCGGTGACCGTTGGTGATGTAGGTCTTAGAGCCGTTGATGACGTAGTCGCCGCTGGCCTCATCGCGCACGGCGCGGGTCTTGATCCCGGATACGTCTGAGCCGGCGTCGGGCTCGGTGATGCCGATGCAGAGGATCCTCTGGCCGGCGATGGCCGGCGCCGCCCACTCCCGCTTCTGCTCCGGAGTTCCGAAGGCCAGGATCGGCGGCATGGCCATATCGGTCTGGACGGCGACGCCCATGGCCAGGCCGCCGGAGTGCGAGTGGGCCATCTCCTCAGAGAGAACGAGGGCGCTGTAGTAATCGCCGCCCTGGCCGCCGTACTCCTCGGGCTTGTCGAGACCGAGCAAACCGAGCTCGCCCATCCGCCGGAAGACCGAGTCAGGGAAGGTCGTCTCCTCCCACTCCTCGGCGTGCGGCTGCAGCTCCTTGATGACGAAGCGGCGGATCGACTCGCGCAGCTGCTCGTGCTCGTCGGTGAAGATGAAGTGCTTCCTGGTGCTGGCGAAGTCGGGCTTGGCGACGTCGGCGGTGGCCATGGGGCAGGCTCCTCCTGGTTTGCAGTCTGCCCGGGACGCTAGCGGCGCTTCCCGCAAAAGTAAACAGTAAAGCTTTCTACTTTCCACTTTGCCGCAGGCGGGCAAGAGCTTTCTACTCAGCGCGTTGAAAGCCCCTTAGGCCTCGGCCTAGGCTCGGGACCTGTCATGGGGTGCATCGGGGGTTCTCAGAGCAGGCCGGCGCCCCGCCCCGCTCGCCCGCCCGCTCACCGCAGCGGCTCCGCGTGAGGCGTGTCTGTGCCGCGGCGCTGCTCGGGGCAGCACCGCTGATCGCGGTTGGCCTGTTCGTTTCCACCGGGGGATGGGGCCCTCGACACTCGCCGGCGGCGACGCGGGGGCGTCTGCGGATGACGGTGCACGCGGTCAGACCCGTGGCCGTGGCCCCGATATCGGCGATCGAGGCCCGGGGCCGAGGGCGGATCCGTGCCCTGGCCCGCCTCGGGCTCCCCCTCTTTTGTGCCGGGCGTCGTGGTCACTCGCTGGCGCTGACCTTCGACGACGGACCCGGGCCCTACACCCATCTGGCCCTGCGCAAGCTCAGAGCCAACCATGATCGGGCCACGTTCTTTGACGTCGGCCAGAGCATGAACTACTTCGCGGGCTGGGTGAGCCGTGAGGTGCGGGTCGGCGCCGTCGGCGACCACACGTACAACCACCCGGATCTGGCCGTGCTTCCGCCCGCCCAGGTCTACGCCCAGATCGCCCGCGCCCGCGCGCAGATCGCCCGCCAATCCGGACAGCCGGTGGACCTCTTCCGGCCCCCCTACGGCGCGCTTGACGCCGCCGTGCTCCGGACGGCGCGGCGGCTGGGCCTGCTCACGGTCATGTGGACCCAGGACTCCGGAGACTCGCTCGGGGCCAACTACGCCGGGATCATCCGCAACGTCAGGCGAGCGCTGCGGCCGGGCGCGATCATCCTCATGCACGAGAACCGGGGGCAGACCATCCGGGCGCTCGAGACCCTGCTCCCCCTGCTTCGCCACCGCCACCTGCGCTCGGTCAGCCTGCCCGAGCTGCTGGCCACCGATCCGCCCACCGTCGCTCAGGTCCGTCACGGCGCGGCGGCCTGCGGCGGGGTGCAGATCAGCGCCGGCTCGAGCTGAGGCCATGGCGGCGTGGCCAGCCCTGGCGCGACACCGTCGTGCGCGCCGACTGATCATGATGCGCGCATGACCTATGCCACCATCCGCTACGAGGTTGCGCCCGACGGGGTCGCCACGCTCGCTCTGGACCAGCCGGACACGCGCAACGCACTGTCCGATGAGCTCATGGCCGAGCTCATCGCGGCACTCGAGGACGCTCGGGACGATCCCACCGTTCGCTGCCTAGTCCTCACCTCGACACACGAGACGGTGTTCTCGAGCGGGGGCAACCTGGCCGGCTTCGCCGCCGATCAGGGGCTGGTCGGCAAACACTTCGCCAGCGCGCGCTTCCCCACCGTGTTTGCCCTCCTCGGTCAGCTCGGGAAGCCGTCGCTGTGTGCCGCCAACGGCCACGTGCTGGCCGGAGCGCTCGGACTCGCGCTGGCCTGCGATCTGATCGTCGCCAAGGAGGGGGCTCGGTTCGGGACGCCCGAGATCAACGTGGGCCTGTTCCCGTTCATGATCATGGCCCTCATCTACCGCAACGTGGGGCGCAAGAAGACCAACGAGTTGATGCTTCTGGGCGAGCAGATCTCGGCCGCCGACGCGGAACGGATCGGAATCGTCAATCGCGTCCTGCCCGCCGATGAGTTTGAGGCCGGCGTGGCCGACTGGTCGCGGCGCCTGGCCGGCAAGTCCCCGGTCCTGATGAAGCTCGGCAAGGACGCGATGTTCCGTCAGCAGGACATGCCCTACGCCGACGCCGTGGACTTCCTGCGTTCGCAGCTGAGCTTGGCCTTCTCCACCGACGACATCCAAGAGGGGGTCCGGGCCTTCTTTGAGAAGCGCGAGCCCCAGTGGACGGGCCGGTGATCGCGCACGAGGTCAGGCGACGGTCCCCGCCTCGGCGGTGACCAGGCGCAGACGCCGGGCGGCGGCGAAGCCGACCAAGCGTTGACTGCTTTCGTCCCAGAGCTTGAGGCGCACGGCCCGCAGCCCGTCGGCGAGCGAGAGAATCGGCACGCCGGCGAAGATCGGGTTCTCGTCGTGGGCTCGCTGGAGGTTGTAGTTGGGGATCCGGGCGTTGAGGTGATGGACGTGGTGCAGGCCGATGTTGCCGGTGAAGAACTGCAGCACCGAGGGCAGCCTCAGGTACGAGCTGCCCCGTAACGCCGCATCCCCGTAGGTCCAATCCTCAGCGCCCTCCCAGTAGGCGTCCTCGAATTGGTGCTGGACGTAAAACAGCCAGATGCCCACCGACCCGGCCATAAGCGCTGCCGGAGCCCAGACGATCAAAAAGGCTCCCCAGCCGATCAGCGCCACCGCCGTGCCGGCGATCACGAACAGCGCGAGGTCGGTCAGGAGCACGCTGTGGCGCATTCGCGGCCGCTGGGCGCGGGTGGCGATCCGAGGGCCGATGACCATGGCGAACACCGGCCCCAGGCCGAACATGACCAGCGGATTGCGGATCAGGCGATAGGCGAGTCGGGCGCGGGGGGCGCGAGCGTTGTATTCGCGCACGGTCAGCGTGGGCAGGTCGCCAACGCCGCGGCGGTCGAGATCGCCCGAGCTGGCGTGGTGCACGGCATGGTCGTGGCGCCAGCGCCGAAACGGAGCCAGGACGAACAGGCCCAGCACCGCTCCGACCCAGCGGTTGGCCCGCCGGGAGGGGAGCAGCGAGTTGTGGGTGCAATCGTGAAAGACGATGAACGTCCGGACGAGGAAGCCGGCGGCGGGGAGAGACAGAGCGAGGGTCAAGACGGGCGACACCGGCAGGACCAGGTACATCAGTGCGCACAGCGCGAGGTACGGCACCGCCGAGGTCGCGATGTCCGCGAGTCCGCGTCGCCATCGCGGCCGTGCGTAGGCCAGGAGGGACTCCGCTCCAAACGGGCGGGGGTCAGACTGGGGCATTGGTGGATGGCTCCTTGAAAGGGTGGTCGGTCCTGCCGCCGCTCGGACGCCGGCCGCGCACACGGAGGCCACGTCGGGCTTGCCCCCGGTGATTTCCACCGAGCTCAACGGCCTCCGACTTTACCGGCCGGGCCGCAGCGATGCGCCGCCACCGCGGCACTTGACGCACCCTGCCGTCGCCTGCCACAGTAGGAAGTAGAACGTCTCACTTTCTGCCGTGGCCACCAACGCTTCTCCCACCAGCCTCCTGCGACCGCTCGCCGACGATCTGCGGGCCCGCCGCGAGCAGATCCGTATCGGCGGGGGCGAGGAGAAGATCGCCGCTCAGCACGCACGCGAGAAGCTGACCGCCCGGGAGCGGCTGGATCTGCTCATCGACGACGGCACGTTCGTCGAGCTTGGCATCCACGGACGTCCGCACTTCTCCCAGCGGGCGATGGAAGGCAAGGAGGCTCCAGCCGACGGGGTGATCACCGGCTACGGCAAGATCAACGGCCGGCTGGCCGCCGTGGTCGCCTACGACTTCACCGTCATGGCGGGCTCGATGGGCATGACCGGCGAGCTGAAGGTGACGCGCCTGCGTGAACTGGCCGTCTCCAAGCGGATTCCGCTGATCTGGCTGCTCGACTCGGCCGGAGCGCGCATCCAGGAGGCGGTGGGCTCCCTGTTCGCCGGCAGCGGCCATCTCTTCCGCGAGGAGGTCATCAACTCGGGGGTGATCCCGCAGGTCGCCGCCCTCATGGGCCCCTGCGCGGCCGGCACGGCCTACATCCCCGGCCTGGCCGACTTCGTGCCCATGGTCAGGGGTCGCGGTTCGATGGCCCTGGCCGGTCCGCATCTCGTGCGGGCGGCGGTCGGAGAGGACGTGACCCAGGAGGAGCTGGGCGGTTCGCGCGTGCACTGCCGCAAATCCGGGGTGGGAGACCTCGAGGTGGCCGACGACCCAGAGTGCATCGAGGCCATCAAGACCTATCTCAGCTTCTTTCCTCAGAGCTGCGATGACAGCCCGCCGGTAGTCGCCAGCGCCGATCCGGTCGACCGGGCGGACGAGGAGTTGCTCGACGTCCTCCCTGAGTCCAACCGCAAGCCCTACGACATGTACGAGGTGATTCGCAGGATCGTGGATGACGGTAGTTACTTCGACGTCAAGCCGCAGTTCGCCAAAACGATCATCACCTGCCTGGCCCGGTTCGGCGGACGTCCGGCCGGGATCATCGCCAACCAGCCCAAGCAGCTGGGCGGGATCCTCGACAACGACTCCGCCGACAAGGCAGCGCGGTTCATCAATCTCTGCAACGCCTACGGAATCCCGCTTGTCTACCTGATGGACGTGCCCGGCTTCATGGTCGGCACCAAGGTCGAGCAGGCCGGGATCATCCGCCACGGGGCCAAGATGCTCTATGCCACCGCCAACGCCACCGTGCCCAAGATCACCGTGGTCCTGCGCAAGGCCTACGGTGCGGGCTACTACGTGATGTGCGGGCGGGCGTACGAGCCCGACCTCATCGTGGCCTGGCCATCGGCCGAGATCAGCGTGATGGGAGCCGAGGGCGCCGTGGAGATCATCTTCCGCAAGCAGGTGGAGGAGGCCGCGGACCCGGCGGCCAAGCGCCAGGAGCTGATCGAGGGGTTTCGCCGGATCATCGACCCCTACGTGGCCGCGGGCAACGACATGATCGACGACATCATCGACCCCCGTGAGACCCGGGCCACGATCTGCGGCGGGCTGGAGATGGCCGCCGGCAAGCGCGTCGAGCGGCCCTGGAAGCGCTCGGGGGTCGTGCCGGTATGAACGCCGCGGTCATCACCTGCTCGATCTCGGGCGCGATCGCCAACCGCGACCAGTGCCCGGCGATCCCCTACACGCCGCAGGAATACGCCGCCGAGGCACGGCGGATCGTCGATGAGGGCGGCGTGCACATCCACATTCACGCCCGCTCCCCCGACGGCCGGCCCAGCTACGAGATCGAGGACTTCGCGGCCATCCAGGCGGCGATCGTCTCCGAGGTGGGTGACGCGGCGATCATCAACTTCTCCACCGGCACGGTCGGGGTTCCGGTGCAGAAACGGATCGCCTACCTGGAGGCCTGCCGGCCCGAGGTGGCGGCACTCAACATGGGCTCGCTCAACTACGCCAAGTACTCGCGCTCGCGCAAGGAGTTCGTCTTCAAGTTCGTGTTCGTCAACCCCTTCGAGGAGATCATCGAGCTGCTCGAGGCCATGCGGCGGCTGGGCATCAAGCCCGAGCACGAGTGCTTCGACGTCGGGCACGTCGCCTCGCTTGTCCCGCTGGTCGACATGGACCTGCTCGACGCGCCTCTGCACGCCGACTTCGTGATGGGCGTCGTCGGCGGCGTGCCCGCTACGGCCCGCAACCTGGCGGCCATGGCCGACAACATGCCGGCGCCGATCGATGGTGTTGAGCACCACTGGGGGGTGATCGGGATCGGCCGCGAGCAGTGGACGATGGTCGCCGCCGCCCTCACCCTCGGCGGCTCGATCCGGGTCGGCCTGGAGGACAACTTCTACTTGCCCGACGGCCGCATGGCCCGTTCCAACGGCGAGCTGATCGCCAAGGCGCGGCAGATGACCGAGGACGCCGGCCGCCGCCCGGCCACGGTGGCCGAGGCCCGCGCCCTGCTCGGAATCAGTTCGCAGCCGGCGGCGCTATGAGCATGAGCGGCCTGCCGCTCAACGGGTTGCGCGTCCTCGATCTCAGTCGGCTGCTGCCCGGTCCGTTCTGCTCGCTGCTGCTGGCCGACTTCGGCGCCGACGTGATCAAGGTCGAGGACACCGGCCTCGGCGATTACGTGCGCTGGGCCGCGCCCTACTACGACGGCGCCGAGGAAACGGCCCGGGGGGCGCTGTTCTTGGCCCTGAACCGGGGCAAGCGGTCGATTCGCATCGACCTCAAGACCGACGGAGGCCGCGACGTCCTCGTACGCCTGGTCCGCGACGCCGACGTGCTGCTCGAGTCCTTCCGGCCGGGAGTGATGGAGCGCCTCGGAGTCGGCTATGAGCGGCTGCGCGAGGAGAACCCCGGCCTGGTCTACTGCGCGATCAGCGGCTACGGCCAGGACGGACCGCTGCGCGACCGCTCCGGGCACGACACCAACTACCTGGGCCTCAACGGGCTGCTCGGGCTGACCGGCGAGGCCGACGGTCCGCCCGTGCAGTCAGCCGGCCAGATCGCCGACATCGGCGGGGGTTCGCTGATGGCCGCGGTGGGGATCATGATCGCGCTGCGCGAGCGCGACCGCGACGGAGAGGGCCAGCTGGTCGACTGCTCGATGTTCGACGGCTCGCTGTCGTGGCTCACGATGGTCGCCGCCGAGGCGCTCGCCGTGGGCCGGGCCCCGCGCCGGGGTCAGCTGCAGCTGGCCGGACGGTTCGTGTGCTACCGCCCCTATGCGTGCGCCGACGGCTACGTGGCCATGGGGGCGCTGGAGCCGAAGTTCTGGGCGGCGTGGTGCCAGGGAGTGAGCCGTCCCGACCTCGTGGCCCACCAGTTCGACGCACCCGGCTCTGACGCCCACCACGAGGTGTGCGCCGTATTCGCGGAGCGCACCCGGGCGCAGTGGCAGAGCTTCGCGGCCGAGCACGACTGCTGCCTGGAGCCGATCCTGGAGCTCGACGAGGTCCTGGACTCCGAGCTCGTGCGGGCGCGGGACATGGTCGTGTCGATCGATCAGCCCGGTGTGGCCGAGCCGGTACGCCAGCTCGGCGTGCCCATCAAGCTCGGCCGCACGCCGGCCGATCCGGGCCGCGGCCCGGGTCCGGGGTTGGGCGAGCACACCGCTGAGGTGCTGGCCGCCGCCGGCTTCAGTGACGAGGAGATAACGGCGCTGCACGCGAGCGGAGCGGTGGCAGGGCCGGGCAACGCCGTCCCCGGCTCGTTCATGAGCTGATGAGGTCTCCAACGACCGGAAGGCTCAAGATGTCCGAGCTGGCCGAGCGCTCGGGGGTCAGCGCCGGCACGATCAAGCACTATCTCCGCGAGGGGCTGCTCGGACCGCCCGATGATGTGCTGCGCACGAGCCGCAACATGGCCTACTACCCGGCGGAGTTCGTCGAGCGCATCCGGCTCATCAAGCGCCTGCAGGAGGAGCGCTTCATGCCCCTGCGGGTGATCCGCGAGGTCGTGGCCGACGACCCGGAACGGGCCGCTCGCCTGATCGAGCTCGAGGACCGGATTCTGGAACGCGCGATCGAGGCCGGCGAGTCCGGCCGGGTGTCGGGCGCGACCGTGCGCACGACCTACTCGATGCCCGCCAACGTGCTGGCCCGGCTCGAGGAGCTCGGGGTGCTGACCCCCGACGGCAGCGGCTACGACGCCGACGACGTCGCCATCATCGAGGCCATCTCCCGCTTCCGGGCCGGTGGCTATGAGGAGGCGATCGGATTCACCGTCTATGACACCCTGCGCTACCGCGAGGCGCTGGCGCCGCTGGTGCAAGAGGAGGTGCGGGTCCTCCTCGAGCGCCTGGTCGGGGAAGAGGACGTCGACCGCGCCGTGGAGATCATCTCGTCGGGCGCCGAACCGTTGCGCGAGCTGATCGGCGCCATGCATTCGAAATTGCTGCTGGCTGAGCTGCGCCGCCAGCGGGGGGTGGGGCCGGGCTGAGCGGGTCGCAGGCGCCCCCGGCACCAGCCCCCCGCGTTTACGCGAGCCAGGCTTCGGGGGCGGCGGCGGTTGCGGCGGTGTCGGCGGCGGGCGGCGGCACATTTTGACCCTGACGGCCGGGGGTTTGATGGGGTGTGTGGGATCGGCGGGGTATGCGGCACCGTGTGTTACCACCGCTGGGTGGGTGGGGCAGTCGAGGTCGTTATGTGCCGCTGGGCGGGCGGGGACGGTGCCCGCTGGGCGGGCTGGGAGGGTGTGAGCCGGGCGGGCCCGGGGCCTGCTTGGTCACCAGTGCGCGTCGTGGTCTTCCATGACCCCGTAGCCGTGGGCGAGGGCGATGCCTTCGATGCGGCCGGAGAAGGTCCCAAACGGCTGGCGGTAGTGGCTGCGGATGAGGATCAGGTTCTGTTGTCGTGACCGGGTCGCCTCGGCGGCGAAGGTGAGTTCTGCGACCCGGCTGAGGTCAGCGGCGAAGCGAGCCGGCGCCAGCTCGTGGGGGTCGGCGTCGATCCATAGCGTCCGCTCGCTGTTGTGGGCGGGA
>JAXDGI010000244.1:0-42598 GCA_034665145.1 Solirubrobacteraceae bacterium | reverse complement strand
GATCGACCCGATCGGCCGCCTCCCCGCCTGAGTCAGACAGCCCGTCCAGGCTCTCCCCGGCCTGGTGGGCCACCATCAGCCATGGCGGCACCCCGCATGCCAACAGCGCGCCGACCATTGACCCCGCCGACGTCCCGACCACATAGTCAGCGCTCCCCGGATCCCAGCCGGTCTCCTCCGCGATCGCGTCCAAAGTCCCCATCAGCCAGGCGGCACCCACAGTGCCGCCACCGCCAAGCACCAGCCCGATCCTCTGTTCGCGTTCGGTCCTCACACCCTCAAGTAGAGCATGTTCACGCTCGTGATCAGGTGTGCCAGAGCACTCAAATCGCAGGGGGCGTGATGCAGGCAGCGCATCGTGGTCTGAATGTCCGCATGGCCCAACCACTCCTGGACCCAGCGGATATCGGCCTTGGCGATCATCCGCGTCCCGAACGTATGGCGCAGATCATGAAAGCGCAACGACCGCAGGCCGGCGGCAGCCAGCGCGCCCTTGTAGCGGCGCCGCAACGCTGAGCCATCGAGAAAGCCGCCGGCGACCCCGCAGAACACAAGATCGTCCTCCCCGACCCAAGCCTTGCGCAGCACCCACACCTCCTCTGGGGGACCGGACGAGGACCTTGTAGCCCGCCACCGTGGACGGCTTGCGCTGACGGTCGAGCTCGATGTAGCGCAGCCACTCGGCCGCCGCTTCGGCAAACGTGGCGTCGATTCGCACCTGGCCGGCGAGCGTGCCGCGACGCGCCTCATGCAGCGTCTCTCGCAGCCAGTCCTCCGCTAACCGCCTGGTGAAGTAGCCCGCCGGCGGCCTACGTCGCTCGGTCCCACGCCGGACCTAGCTTCTTCTGCACCTGGCGCCCGTTGCGCAGCCGGAACTTTGCGTACCACGCCGGCCCGCGCTTGCGCTCGATACGAAAGACGTGACCGGAAGGCGTTGCCACCGCCATCATGCAAGATCAGACACTTCTCCCGGGACATATTCGGGACACGCTTCGGAAAAGGCTGGAATACCGTAAACGCGAAAAGCGGCCGCTTTACGGGGCTTTCCCAGAGCCCGCCGCCGGACTTGAACCGGCAACCCCTTCATTACAAGTGAAGTGCTCTACCAATTGAGCTAGGCGGGCGCGGATATCAGTTTTGCAGGCGCGGCCGGGGATTCGCCCCCCACGCAGGGCGGTGAGAGGACGGGTCCGATGGGGAGGAGAGGGCGGATCCGTGCGGTCGCCGCTTTTGGGCGCGATCCGCCGCCGCGCGTCGTCCGTGGATGCTACGTTGTCACCCGGAACGGACGGCCATGGTCTCTATCGCCGGGCGCCTGTCGTACAGGCCGCGGGGTGTCAAGGAGCGAGGTGGCCGCCCCAACCTGCTCTATGACTTCTCTCAACCTCTCTCGTGACGCCGTGACTGTGCTCGGTTTGGCCGGGACAGCGCTTCCGTATGCCAGTTCTGTCGATGACGAGATCGAGCGCTGGCTGCGCCCGCTGCGGCTTTACGGCGAGTCCGGTGCTGCCCTGCAGGGCCTGGGTGTGGGTGAGGCCCGCAACCAGGAGAGCAAGCCGCCCGAGTCCAAGGCGAGCGAGCATCCGCCGTCGGAGACGCTGCACGTCGTGACGACCGAGGCCACCCGCATCGCGGGCGAGCGCGGGGTAGCCACGGTGGGCACTCTGGACATTCTCAGAGCCGTGATGGAGTACTACGGCGAGGACTTCGAGCGCGCGCTCGAGGGTCACTCGGGCACCACGGCTGAGCTGATGGACCAGCTTGCCACCCGGACCGCCGCCGGCGGCTCTGACTGACGCGCCGTCTGCCGTCCGTCCGCCCGCGGCGCAGGTGGTTCTCCCTGCCACTCGAAGAGCAACCGCGACCGTAGCGGTCGCGTTTTCTCTTCGAGTCGAGCCCGGCAGCGTCCCGCGCGGGACAGAAGTCGACCCCCGCAGCGTCCCGCGCGAGACAGAAGTCGAGCCCGGCAGCGGTCCTGCGCGAGACACGTCGCCTCGTGGCGCGTTCGCGCCGAGAACCAACCCCCGGCCGGGGGTAGATCGGCTACGGCAGGTACGAGGTCTCTGAGGCCCACGAGCCGGCGGGGGCCAGGCCCTGAGGGGTGGTCAGGCTGACCGGTCCGGAGCCTCCGGCACTGGCCGCGGCTGAGTCCTCGGTCATTTCGACACGGATCAGGGTGGAGCCGGACTCGGCGGCGATCAGGCGGGCGTGAGCCAGGGTTGAGCTGGCGGTCTCGGCTGAGACGCCGCACTCGGCGAGAAAGCGCTCGCCCTGGCCGGCGTCGAGATGGCGCATTTCTACCTCGAACTCATCGACCCGCACGTCGGAGATGGCGGTGCCGGCGCTGGCCTCGACCATGCAGGAGGCCATGTCGTCACGGATCACCCGGGCCCGGCTCTGCACGCGCTCGAGAAGCTCATTGGCCGAACCGCTGCGCTCGACCTCTGCCACGAGCTCGTCACGACCGAGCAGCCCGTCACGGATACGCAGCTCGGTCACGCCGTCGCTGAAGAAGCAGGCGCGGGCGCCTTCGCCGAAGGGAATGGTGGTCTGCCGACGGCCGGTGGGTTCACCCCAGCCGAGGGGGGGCGAGGCGATCGACAGCGGCCGGTGTGCGGCCGGGCCGAGCATGATGGGCGGCGGGTGGCCGGCACTGGCGTAGGTCATCGTCGACGCCGAGCGGTCATACACGGCGACCGCGACGGTGGTGAAGAGCGCGTCGTCGTCAGCGCCGAGGACCCGCCCGGCCAGCTTCAGAGCCGAACGCGGGTCAAGACCGGTCTCCATGTAGGCCCGCAGCATGTAGCGCATGTGGGCAGCGCGGGTCAGGGCGGCACGGCCATGACCGGAGACGTCGCCGACCATCATGGCCACCCGTCCGCTGCCGACCCGAAAGACGTCGTAGAAGTCGCCGCCGGCGGCCGGACCGTCCGCGGGTCGGTAGGCAACGGAGACCGCCAGGGGCCCGAAGCTGGCCGGAATCTCGGGCACCAGAGCCGGCTGCAGGGAGTCGAGGTCGGCGGCCAGGCGGCGTCGCTGGGAGTCGATGCGGTGCGCCCGGCGCGAGGTCATCCAGGCTCGGAGGGCGAGCAGGAGACAAATCACCGCGAGGGCGAGGATGATCGGCTTGCTCCAGTCGGGGACCGGGAGCGGAACGGGAATCAGGGTCCCGATGAGCTTCGAGATCGCGCCGGAGCTCTGACCGTGGCCGGTCGGGCGGGCCAGGGTCTGAGCGCCGCTGTGCCGAGCCGGAGCCGTGGTTGCCGGGCCGGCCACCGCAGCGCCGGCGGCAGCCCCAGCGGCGGCAAGGCGGGCCAGAGCGCGGGCGGTCGTGCGCCCGGCGCTGGTGCCGGTTGCGCTGCGTCGGCGGCCGGTTGCGGTACTGCTGCTGGTGGTGGCAGCGCCGTGCGAGGAGGAGGGCTGGGAGCTCGAGTGCCGTGCCCGCGGACTCCTGCCGGTCGTGGCCGGCGTGGTTGGGGGGGCCGGGGTCGACGTCGCCGGAGCGGGGCTGACCGCGATTGCCGGGGCCGCCGACGCGGTCGCGACGGGCGTCGTGGCGGTACTCGCCACGGCCCGAGCCTTCTTGGCCTGCCCGGCGGGGACTTTCTGGGTGGTGCTGGCGGCCGTTGAGGTCGCGCTAGCCGCGCCCTTCTTGGCCTGGCCGGGGGCACTCGAGTTGCCGTTGGTGGTGTTGGAAACCTGGACAGCGTTGGTTTGGGAGACACCGCTCGACGCCGGCGCGGAGGTCGAAACCGGAGCCTGCTTCTTGGCCTGGCCGGGCGGGACGAACGTCCCCGACGACGCAGACGAATGGACGGAGGCGCCGCTGGCTGGGTTCCCGTTTCCCTTGCCGACCTGCCCGGGGGGTGTGCCGTGCGGGTTGCCCTGACTCGTCGCGGCGGGGGCGAAGATCAGCCCCACCGCCATGAGGGTGGCGGTGGCGCTGGCCAGCCGCCGGCGAGCCCGCGGCTCACGCATCAGCGACCAGAACTCTCTCTCCACGGCGCTTGCGCAGCTCAATAACCGTGCGATCGGCCTCGACGTTGAGCTCCATCTGATCGGTGAGCGCCGACATGAAGGCAAAGCCGCGGCCGCCCTCTTCAGTGGCCATGTTGCGCTTCCGGCGGGGGGGCAGAAACGGACCGCAGTCGGACACATGGCAGACGAGGTCATCCCCATCGGCTTCGATCCGCAGACCAATGGTGCCGTCCGGCGCCGGGCTGCCATGACGGATCGCGTTGGTTACCGCCTCGTTGACGGCGAATACCAACTCGTAGCAGGCCTTGTGCTCGAGCCCGAACTCCTTGCCGGCCGCGGCCACCTCGTCACGGGCACGCCGAAGTTCGGCGGACTCCGCGGGCAGGCGGAGATGCACGGCGGAGAACGACTCCGTCAGCCTCCGGGCTGGCTCAGCCAGCATGTGCCAGGGCGGCAAAAGCATCCTCGTCTGAGCGGTGCAGCGGAATCACGCTTTCGAGACCGACGGTGGCAAAGATGCTCCGCACGTCCTCGTTGTCGCAGACCACCATGAGGGAGCCTCCGGCATCACGCAACCGCTTGAGCGCGGCCACGAGCACACCGATTGCCGTGGAATCGATAAAGCCAACCGCCGAAAGATCGATGATGAGCTTCCGATCACCGGCCTCGACTCGACCGACAATCCGCTGCTTCAACTCGGGGGCGACATCGAAATCGACATCCCCACTGACGCGCAATATGCGGACGCCGTCCTCGAGTGTGTCGTCACTGACTTCAAGAAAGCCCATCAAACCTCCCAATCTCTACCTAGAGGCAGTTCTCGTCATCCGTGAACTGGTCGACCGTCCGAATCCGATCGTACCTCCGTCGCTGGTTTTATCGACAGATGTACGACAACCCTTTAGGGCCGATTTTCCTGGGCCGATGAAGCTGAGCCGTGAACGGGAGCCGGACCGGCCCGCGGCAGCCGCCGCGCACTCCGGGCCAACGCTCTCGGATGTCCGCCGGGTGCCCCGGCGGCCAGCTCATCCTCCCACCGCTTTCGCCGGTCATCCGGGTGCCCCCGCGGCGAGCTGATCCTCCCACCAGTCGATGGCGTCGGCCATCGTCTGGCGCAGCGGGATGCGTGGCTCCCAGCCGGTATCGGCGCTCAGGCGGGCAGGATCACCCCGGAGGTCCATAACTTCGTGCGCCCGTACGCGGGAGGGGTCGACGACGTGCTCTATCTCGATCGGCGCGATCACCTCCGCCAGCAGCCGCACCTGCTCGGCCGCCGACACCGAGCGACCCGAGCTGACGTTGTAGGCCCCGGCCGGCCCCGGCGCGGCCAGGCGGCGGTAAGCGTCGATCACGTCGCGCACGTCGGTGAAGTCACGCCGGGTCTCGGGATTTCCGGTCACGATCCGTAGGCGGCTGGCGCCGGCCCGTCGGCCCTCGGCGGCTTGGCGGGCCAGGGAGGACAGCAAGAAGATCGGCCGCTGGCCCGGGCCGGAATGGCTGAACGGCCGGGCGATGACCAGATCGAGGCCGTGCGCGTCGGCGTAGACCGAGGCCAGCATCTCGCCGGCGGCTTTGGAGACCGCGTAGGGATTGGCTGGACGCAGCGGTGCCGCCTCAGCGATGGGCAACGTCTCCGGGCCCCCGTAGACCTCGCACGTGCTCACCCAGACGACACGAGCGTCGGGGGCCTGGTGACGGATGCCCTCCAGCAGGTTGATCGCGCCGGAGACGTTGTCGGCAAGTGTGCGGGCGGGCTCGTCCCACGATCGGCCGACGGAACTGAGCGCCGCCAGGTGATAGACGACCTCCGGTCGCGCATCGGCGAGCGCGGTGCTCACCGCCTCCGCGTCGCGAAGGTCGACGGAAACGCCGCGCCCCTCCGGCGCCGGGCTGGTGCCCCGGCGCGACAGCGCCGTGACCTCATCGCCCGCTCGCGCGCAGGCACGCGCGAGCCAACCCCCGGCAAACCCGGACGCCCCGGTGATGAGCGCTCTCAGGGGAGGCCGCCCTCGCGCGGCCGCGGGTTCACGGAGACGGCTGAACCGTCACGGCGTGAGCCAGCGAGCCGTGACCATTGCTCGAGTAGTCCGCCTCCTCGGGAGGCGGGGCCGGTTCGGGCTCCACGTTCACGCGGCGCTCGAGCTCGCCCAGCACGAGACCGAAGAGGAGGTGGCGCCACGCCGCCTGCGCGAAGGCAGTCCGGTTGCCCTTGAGCTTGGGGAGATCCTTGCGGGCGGGATGAAAGCGGTCGGAGAGCGCGCCCAGCGGCCAGAGGACGAGATGCTCGACGAACCCGGCTACCGGTCCGCGCAGCGCGGGGGGGACCGGCATCGCCGGGGCAAGGTTGGCATAGACGGCGCCAAACACTGCTCCGTTGCCGGCGTGCAGGGCCAGGCCGAGCGGGAACCAGCTGTCGTTGCGGGTGAGCGATTTGCCCAGCAACTCGACGTCGTCGTAGTCGCTGGCGAACACGCGCTTATCCAGGGGCTGCTGCAGAGCCCACACCCAGGCGGCGGCCGCGCCGCAGGCGGCGCCTCTCACGGTGCGGGTGCGATCAAGGCCCGGGCTCAACACGTTCAACTGTAACGGGCGCGCCCCAGCCGGGTACCCGAAGTGCGATGGATCAAGACCGACTCCACAAGCGCGCTCGGGAGCAGGGGGCCAATCCGATCGTCTACGGGATCGTTCGCATGATCCTGCAGCCGTTCTTCCTCCTCTACTTCCGGATGTCGCGGATCGGACGCGAGCACATTCCCGCCACGGGGCCGGTCATTGTCGCCGCCAATCACCGCAGCTTCCTCGATCCCTTCGTGATCGCCACCATGGCCCGCCGGCCGATGTACTACGTGGCCAAGAAGGAGCTCTTCAGTCGCCCCTGGCAGGCTTGGATCCTCAACGCGCTCGGCGCCTTCCCGGTGAATCGCGGCGCCGGCGATGAGGCCAGCATGGAGACGGCCAAAGCGATCCTCGCCCGCGGGGACATCGTCCTCATCTTCCCCGAGGGCACGCGCGTGCGCCCCGGGTCGCTGGGCAAGCCCAAGCGCGGGGTGGGCCGAATGGCGCTGGAGACCGGGGCCCCTGTTGTCCCGGTCGCTGTCATCGGGACCGAGGCCATCCGCCGCGGCTGGCGCATCCGTCCCCACAAGGTGCGTATCCGTGCCGGGCGCCCGCTGCACTTCCCGCTCGTCGACGAGCCCTCACGGGCGCTCGCCGGTGCGGTCACCGACCGGATTTGGCCCTGCGTGATGCTGCAGTGGGAATGGCTCGGTGGCCTGGCCCCGGTGCGGCGCGTGGCGATCATCGGCGCCGGGACGTGGGGAACGAGCCTGGCCGTGTGCCTGGACCGCGCGGGGCTGGAGGTCGATCTGGGCTGCCGCACGCACGAGCAGGCGGTGGCGGTCGAGGCCGCCCGCGAGAACGAGCGCTACCTGCCCGGTGTCCAGCTGCCGGACTCAGTCCGAGTGCTGCGTGCGGCTGACCTCAAGCTCCACGGTCACGACATCGTCTGCCTGGCCGTCCCGGCCAGGGCGCTGCCGGCCGTCATGGCTGCGCACGGCCCGAGCATCACCAGCCGTAGCGGGGTCGTAGTTGTCTCCAAGGGCTTGGTCCCGCCACTGGCCACGCTGCCGGCCGCGTTTGCCGCCGAGCGCTGCAGTGCGCGCGCGGTGGCCGTGCTCGGCGGTCCCTCGCACGCGGCGGAAATGCTCGAACGAGGTGCCTCGGTGGTGCTGGCCTCACTGGATCGAGGCTTTGCCCGCCAGCTCGGCGACGCGCTGACCGCGGCCAAGCTCGACGTCAGCGTGACCAATGACGTCACCGGCGTGGAGTTGGCCGGCTGTGCCAAGAACGCCGCCGCGCTGGCTGCCGCCGCGGCCTGGGCAGCTGGTCCGAACATCGCCGGCGCCGCCGCGGGCAAAGTGTTCGCCGAGATCGACGCCCTCGCCCGGGCGCGCGGCGGCCGGTCTGAGACCTTTGCCGGGCTGGCCGGCGCCGGAGACCTCGTGGCCACCGTCGTGGCCAGCGGGTCCCGCAACCGCCGGGCCGGCGAGCTCTTGGCCCAAGGTGTCCCGTCGGCGGAAATTAGCGCGGCCCTCGGTCATGCCGCCGAGGCCGTCGACTCGGTGCCGCTGCTCGTCGACGCCGCGCGCCAGGCGGACCTCGATACGCCCGCTCTGGACGGCCTCGCGGCCCTGGTCGAGGGACGCATCGAGCCCGAGCGCTGGGCGGCGACGGTGACCGCTCCGCCCCGGAGGAAGTCCAGGCGCTCTATCCGCGCCGCCTGACCCCAGGTATCTTGCCCGTGCGGTGGCCGACCAACAATCAATGCCCAAGGCCGAGCTCGACGCTCGCTTTACCGAGCTGTACCGGCGCCACCTGCGTGACGTCTACTCCTACAGCTATTACCGGGTGGGCAATCACCACGATGCCGAGGATCTCACCGAGCAGACCTTCCTGCAGGCCTACCGGCACTTCGAGCGGGCTCTGCGGGAGTCCAACGGGCGCCCGTTGCGGCCGTGGCTCATCCGCATCGCCCACAACCTGGCGGCCAACTTCTACCGTGACCGCTCGCGCAAGCCGGAGTCCGCGATCGAGGATGCCGGTTTGATCTCGTCACCGCACACGACGGAATCGCTCGTCGAGGGGCGCGAGGAACTCAAGAACATCCTCGAGGGCGTCGCCCAACTGCCCGACGACCGCCGCGAGGCGCTCATCATGCGCTTTGCCCTCGGCATGGACAATCGCGAGATCGCCCGGGCGCTGGGGCGCACCGACGGGGCGACCAAGGTGCTGCTGCATCGCGCGATCCGCCAGCTGGAGACGATGGTGGCCACCGAAGGGGAGCCGGTGCCGTGAGCACGGGCGTGACCGACTTCGAGGCTCTGCTGCGCGAGGCGCTCAGCCCGGTCGAGCCACCCGAGGATCTGGTGGCCCGGCTCGAGCTCACGCTCGTCAGCCTGACCGAGCTCGCCCAGGAGGAGCTGGATGCCTGGGAGCTGTCGGCCATGCGCGATCCGCGCAACTGGGCGCGGCCCGCGGCCGCTGCGGTGGTGGGCGCGGGGGCCGGAACGGCCTTGGTCGTGCTGCGCGTGCGCTCCCGCCACCGTGCCCGCCGCCAGCAGTCCGGCAGTTTGCTCGAACTTGCCGAGCGCACCGTCCAGGATTTCGCCGAGGAGGCTCGCCGGATCGTCTCCGACCGCTGAGCGCTTCCGGCCGTCCGCGGCCGGCGCTCGGGGCATCTGAGGCGCCGCGGCGGGCGCTGATACCGTCAGCGGACCGTATGGCCGTCTGCTACCGCCATCCCTCGCGTGAGACGGGGGTGTCATGTTCATCGTGCGGGCGGCCCATTTGCCCCGACTGCATGACTCCGACCCCGGTCGGCATGCGCTGCCCCGCGTGCGCCCGCGACCGCACCCGGGTCAAGACGATCCGTTCCTCGACCCGGGCGCCCACCGTCACCCAGGCGTTGATCGCGATCAACGTGATCGTGTTCGTGGCCGAAACCGCGACGGGCACCTCTTTGGGAGGCGCAAGCGGTCTCAACCCGGGCACGGTGTTCGCCAAGGGCGCGCTGGCCGGCCCGTACATCTCCCAGTCGCACGAGTACTGGCGGCTGGTCACAGCCGGTTTCCTGCACGACGGCGTCCTCCACATCCTGTTCAACATGGTCTTTCTGTACTTCATGGGTCAGATGCTGGAGCCGGCGATCGGGCGGCTCAACTTCGCCGTCGTGTACTTCGTCTCGCTGCTCGCCGGGTCCTTCGGGGCGTTGCTGTTTCAGCCGCTCGGCCTGACGATCGGCGCCTCCGGCGCATGCTTTGGCGTGCTCGGCGCGCTGATTGTCGTGGCTCACTACCGCGGTCTATCCATCTGGCAGAGCGGACTCGGGCTGACGCTCATCATCAACCTGGTGTTCTCGATCAGTGTCGCCGGCATCTCTATCGGCGGTCACGTCGGCGGCGTCGTCGGCGGGGCGATCTGCGGCTGGCTGCTCGTCAACATCGGTGAGCGCCGCACAATGCGGACGGCTGCCCTCGCCGGGTGTGCGCTCGTCGGCGTGATCAGCGTGGGCCTGGCCATCGCGGTGGCTGGGAGCCACGGGCTGACGCCGAACGGGATCGGCTTCGGCGGCGGGCTTTAGAGCTCGACGGTCAGGGCTCGCCCGGGTGCCTCGGGGACCAACTCGGGATGCAGGATCGAGGCCATCAGCTCCAGCCCGTCGACGATACGCGGCCCAGGACGGGAAAAATAGGCGGCGGCATCGACGGCGACCACCTCGCCAGCGCCGATCGCGGCCAGCTGGTCGCGGTGCATCTCGGCCTCTCGGTGGGCGATCTCAACGTCGTAGCCGCATGGCATCACGACGACGATGTCCGGCCGGGCGGCAGCGATCTCCTCCCAGGTGCGCTGCTCGGAGTTCTCCCCCGGGAAGCCGAGCACATCCTCGCCGCCGGCGAGCTCGATCAGCTGCGGCGTCCAGTGGCCGGCGGCAAAGGGCGGATCGAGCCATTCCAGCGCGGCCACGCGCAGGCGACGGGCATCCTTGACCGCCACCCGGACCCGATCGATTCGGGCAGCGGCGTCCTGGACGAGATCGACGGCAGCGTCCTTGCGGTCGGTCGCCGCGGCCAGGGTTCGTGCGTCACCCAGCACCTCGCCAACCGTGTGCGGATCGAGCGAGATGACCTGCGGCCGGCTGCGGATCTCCTCGGCGATCGCTCGCACATCGTCATAGGAAACCGCGCAGACCGAGCACAGTGCCTGGGTGACGATCAGGTCCGGGGCGAGGTCTTGGAGGGCATCGGCATCGAGCTCGTAGATGGATTGCCCGGCCAGCGTGCGCTCCTTGACCGCGGCATCGATCTGGGCAGCATCGAGGCCGGGCGGCAGCACATCGCGCGTGACCTTGGGCAGCTCCCGAGCCGGCGGGGGATAGTCACACTCGTGGGTCACGGCGACCAGGTCAGCGCCGAGTCCGAGCGCGAACAGCATCTCGGTGGCCGACGGGACGAGGCTGACGATCCGCATCAGAAAGGTTTGCCGGGTCGGCGGCGGTGGCATGAAAGGTTGGCGAACATCAGATTGGAGAAGATATGGCAGAGCTGCTCACCGACGACGAGGTCGACTCAAGGCTACGCCGGTCAGAGTGGGAACGGGAAGGGGACGAAATCGTCCGGGAGTGGCGGTTTGACGATTTCAGCGAGGCCCTGGCCTTCGTCAACCGTGTCGGCGAGGTGGCCGAGGACGCCAACCACCATCCCGACATCTTCCTCCACGGTTGGAACAAGGTGAAGCTGTCTCTGACCAATCACTCCGCCGGGGGACTGACCGACACGGATTTCGCGATGGCCGGACGCTTCGACCATTTGCCGTAACGCGCACCGCGACCGGCGGACTGGCGTCGACGGTGGACGGCCGACGATCTCTGCCATGCCTGTGCCCGGGCCGGAAGATCCGCCGGGGGCGGCTGCTACCGTTCCCGGCGTCGCTGCATGAACGACGACGACCACTCTCGAAGTAAGCACGCGCGGGACCGGGGCGTCCGCGCGATCAGACTCAGCCGCCGCGCGCAGGCCGGCCGTTGAAGGTCCTGTTCATCATCCTGACCGCGCTGCTGGTGCTCGTCAACGCGTTCTTCGTGATCGCGGAGTATTCGCTCGTGCGCTCGCGTCGCGCTCGTCTGCAGGCCATGGCCGAGGCGGGGCAGCGCGGTGCCCGGCTGGCCTTGACCGAGATGGAGGAGATCGGCGACTACATCGCCGCCTGCCAGGTGGGCATCACCATGGCGTCGATCGGGATTGGTGCCCTCGGCGAGCCGGCCATCGCTCACGTGTTCGAGCCCGCGTTCGGCGGCGTCATCGGCCACTCAGCGGCCGTCGTCGTGTCGGTGGTGATCGCCTACCTGCTCATCACCGTCGCACAAAGCATCGTCGGCGAGATCGCCCCCAAGCTGTACACGATCCAGCACGCTGAGGACCTCGCCCGGCGGGTCGCCCGGCCGCTGCGCTTCTTCCGGGTGTTGTTTCACCCGTTCATTCTTGTGTTGAACTCGGCCTCCAACGCGCTCCTGCGTGCGACCGGGACCGATCCCGACGCCGAGCCCGAGGGGGGCACGCCCGACGAACTCAAACGGATCATCGCCGATTCACGCTCGGGGGGGAGCATCGATGTCGGAGAAGCCAACATGCTGACCGGCGTCTTTCATCTCCACGAGCAGGAGGCGCGCCAGGTGATGACCCCGATCCCCGCCGTTGTCACCGTCGATCTCAGAGAGACCGTCGAAGACGCATTGCGGCGCTGCGTGTCCACCGGGCACTCACGGCTGGTCGTCACCGAGGACGACAACCAGGATCGCGTGAAGGGAATCGTCCACGTCAACCAGCTGGTCAAGCTGATGATGGCCGACGGCTACCAGGCGCATTTCGGCAAGCTGGTCCGAGCCGCGCCGATCATTCCCGAGACCAAGCCGCTCGACGACCTGCTGGCCGACCTCCAGCGCGAGCGCACCGAGTTGGCCGTCGTGATCGACGAGTACGGCCGCACGACCGGGATCGTCACGACGGAGGACATCATCGAGGAGGTCGTGGGGGAGATCGACGACGAGACCGATCCCGCCGGCGGCGCGGTCCGGCGTCTGGCCAACGGCGACTGGTTCGTCCGGGGTCACGTTGCCGTGACTGACCTCGAGGACTACGGGCTGCACCTCCCCGTGGACACCGACGCGTTCAATTCGGTCGGCGGGTTCGTGTTCGCCGAACTGGGACGTCTGCCCAAGCGCGGGGATCAGGTGTCGGCCGACGGGTACTCGATCCGGGTCGAATCCGTGCGCGAGAACCGCATCGAAGCAGTCAGGATCCGTCGTCGCGGACCTCGTGCCGAAGCGTCTGGCGCTGAGAATCCCTCCTGACCGACGGCCGCCCTTGCCGACCCTGTCGTTTCGCTGACAGGCCGGCGCTTTGGCCCTTGCCACGACTTCGCGTCATTTGTTACAATGACGTCATCGGCAACAACCGACCGTTCGCGATCGAAAGATCCGAACCTCCGGTGGTTGAGAGGAGAGACCGAAGCCGGCCCGTGCGGGCCGGCTTCGCCGTTCCGGGAGCGGGCGCGCGGCGTCCAGGGTGCGGGTGGGCCCCAGATGTGGGGCGTGCGGACGTGCGGCGCCGGGCGGTGCTGGGCGGGGCCGGTTCAGGCGGGCGGCGACGCACCGGCCTGCTTCGGTCACCAGTCCGGCGAGGACCCGGGGCCCAAAAAGAAACCGGCCCGCTGGGGACGGGCCGGTCTCGTGCTTCTGGGGAGGAGGTGCTGCTATGAGGTACGTCGCGACAGCAATGTTGGGCTTCCGAGATGAACGATCATTAAATAGTTGGGCGGCGGAGCGTAAGTTGGCTCGCCCGGCCTGATCGCTGGAGCCCGAGCCGAGCGTGGCGAGGCTGATTGGGCCTGATCGCTGGAGCCCGAGCCGAGCATGGCTGGGCCGTTGGACATGCCGACCTAGACCGAAGTCGCGGCGGCTGGTGCCGGGAGTCGGGCTACCGTCCGCCCGGTGAACGAAGGCACACCTGCCGCGATTGTCCCCATCTCCGAGGTCGCTGACTGGTACCGATCGTTGCCCGAGGGCGCGCCGACCAGCTGCTACCACTGCGGCCGCGAAGGTGAGCTGTCCGGGCCGCCGTTCTCGGGGCTGTGCATGGACCGCGATGACTGCTACCAGCGCCAGCTGGTCGTTCGGATGGACGTCTGGGAGGAGGGCGGCTCGCTGATGGGCTACTGCGCGGCGTGCCGGGAGCACGGTGCGCTGCTGGCCTCCCACGCCGGCGCGATGTGCGTCGACTACCGGTCCTGCAACGAGCGCCGGTGCGAGCGTCACGGACACCAGGCGGGGGTTGAGGAGCGCCAGTGCTTGACCGGCGACTTCGCTGAGGCGATGGAGAACATCGGCCGCAACCGGTGGCGGCTGTTCCGGGCGTGCGTGTTGTGCCATGAGATTGTCGAGAGCCGCACGTACTCCGAGGCCGAGTCGGTCGCCTGATCCTGCCGCCGTCCGGCGTAGCTTCCCGGGCCGCGCTGCTCAGGAGTAGTCGTAGAAGCCACGCCCGACCTTGCGGCCGAGCGCGCCATCCTGGACCAGCTCACGCACCCGCGGCGGCACGTCGGTGCCGATCGACTCTCCGATCGCCTGCGAGACGTCGAGGCCCACGAAATCGAGCAGCGCGAGGGGGCCCATCGGCATCCCGGCGCCGAGCGTCATGCAGCGGTCGATGTCGGCCGGCGACAGGCCGGTCTGAGTCATCAGGTTCACGGCGTCGAACAGGTACGGGAAGAGCAGGCGATTGACGACGAACCCCGGCGTGTCGGGGACCTCGACGGCGGTCTTGCCGAGCGCCTCACACAGCGCCCGGGCGCGATCGCGGACCTCGGGCTGAGCCTGGTCGGGGAAGACGAGCTCGATCAGCTCCATGCGGGCCACGGGATTGAAGACGTGCAGGCCCACGAACCGCTCGGGCCGTCCACTGGCCGCGGCCAGCTCGCCGATCGACAGCGAGGAGGTGGTCGTGGCGAGAATCGCGCCCGGATCGGCGGCAACGCCCAGTTCGGCCAGCAGCGGCGCCTTGTGGTCAGGATCCTCGACGACGGCCTCGACGATGAACGTCTCGCCGTGCAGGGCCGCCTGATCGGTGGCCACGGTGACGCGCTCAGCGGCCTCGGGGGCACCGGCCTTCGCGCACAGCTTGGCCACGGAGGCCCGTGCGCGGTCAGCCGAGGCGTCAGAGCGCGCCCACAGGACGACGTCCCCGTGGCGGGCGGCGGTGGCGGCGAGGCCGCACGCGATCGTGCCGGCGCCCGCGATGGCGAGTCTTTCGTGCAAGGGATCTCCTAGGTGGCGATGGGCGCGGGCACCATCCGAGCACCCGCTGCGCCCGGAACAGTACGTGAACGTTCAGTGGATCGCCGGCTCGCCGAGGCCCGGCGCCGAGGAGATCGGTAACACGTCGGCTCTGCTAAACCAGGCCCTCATGGCCTCGGCCTCCGACACCGTACGCGCTGCCCGGCTCATCCGCCACGGTGAGGCGCTGCAGGTGCAAGAGGTGACGCTGCCCGAGCCCGGTCCGGACGAGGTCCGGGTCGACCTCGAGTTCGGCGGTGTCAACCCGATCGACGGGTACGTCGCGCAGGGGCGTGTCGCGCCCGACGGGCCGCTCCCCCGAACCCTCGGCGGGGAGGGGGCCGGCCAGGCTGAGGGGCGCGCGGTGCTGGTCGCCGGCGAGCGGCTGGGCGCGGCCCGGGACGGGGTCTGGAGCCAGGCAGCCGTCGTGCCCCGCGCCGCCGTCGTCGCGCTCCCCGCGGGTGTCGAGACCCGGGCGGCGGCGGCGGTGGGCATCGCTGGTCTCACGGCGCTCAACTGCGTGCGCGAACTGGCTCGGGTCAGCGCCGAGGACCGGGTGCTGGTGCTGGGCGCGTCGGGCGGGGTCGGGAGCATGATCGTCTCGCTCGTGCACGCCGCCGGGGCAACGGTCTGGGGACAGACCGGGTCGGCGGAGAAGGCGGAAGGGATCACCGCGCAGGGCGCCGACCGCGCGATCGTCACGGGGCCGGAGACTCTCGCAGCGGCAATCGCCGACCTGGAGCCGACGGTCGCGTTCGACCCGCTCGGCGGCGAGTTCGTCAGGCCTGTCGTCGAGAGCCTCGAGCCGCGCGGGCGCATCGTGTCCTTCGGGACGTCAGCCGGGGCCGAGGTGAGCTTCAACCTTCAGACGGTGTATCGCAACATGCTCACCCTGTACGGCTACGGCGGAATGCAGCTGAATCGGGCCGAGCGGCGCTCGGGGCTGGAGGCGACGCTGCGGGCGGTTCGCGACGGGGAGCTGCGGGTCCTGGTGGATTCGGTCCTGCCGGTGGCCGAGGTCAATGAGGCCTTCGCTCGCCTCACCGACCGGCGGGTGCGCGGCAAGCTGGTCCTCGACCTCCGCTGAAGCGGGCAGGCTGCCGCCGCCGCCGGCGCGAGGGCCACTGACCTCAGGCGGCGGCCCAGCGAAAGCCCACCGGCGCCGCCGCGGGGGGCAGCGGACTGACGGGCAGACCGGGCGGCGGTGCGGGCTGGTTAAAGCCCACCGGAGCGAGATCATTCGGCGTGTCGGGGTGAAACAGCGAGGCCAGGTACTGGGCCTGGCCGCGACCGGGACCGAGCTCGAACTGGCCGCCCCCGTAGGCCCCGATGCCGCGCTCGGCGCAGTGGTCGTAGGTGTCGCACAGCCGCTTGAGGCCACCGATTCGCGACGGCTTGAGGTTGACCATGCGCGGCGCGAAGGGCAGCGCCTCGATGTCGGCGATCGAGTGGATCGGCGCGTCCCACGTGATCCGGCCATGGGCATCGGCGAGCTCGTGCGCCGTGCCCTCGGTGACGACGTCGGGATCCTCGAGCCAGGCCTCGGGAAAGGCGGAGAGGACCCGGCGATACAGGACCGGGTCGGGCTCGACATCGACGACGGTGCCCTTGTAGAGCGCCTTGAAGTCGATCGCGTCGACGGCGCCTGTGGCCACGATCGCGGCGATCAGCTCCTCGCTCCAGGCGTTGGTGGCGTCAAGCTTGAAGCGCAGCTGCGGGTAGTGGGCGAGTCGGCTCTCCAACGGCTCCATCGTCGGCGGCTCCCCGAGGCGCAGGGAGACGACGAAGCGCAGGGGTCTTGGCTCGCGGCCCAGCACCTCGTGCAGCGGCCGGCCGGCCTGCTGCAGGGCAAGGTCGAGAGCCGCTGAGTGAAAGGTCCACCGGCGATACAGGCGGGAGACCTCACCGCGTTGCGGTGGCTCGGGGAACAGGTCAAGCGCGTCGACCCGGTCACAGAATTGACCCAGCGTGTACGTCCCGGCCAGATCGAGCACCGGCCCGGCAGCCTGCAGCGCGACGTGGTCCTGCGCCTCATAGACGACGTCCTCGCCCACGCCCTCGGCACCGTCGCCGGTGAGGTGCACGACGGTCGACAGCCGCTCGAAGCCGCTCGAGACGTTGGCACGGAGCCCCTCCAGCGTGTAGCCGTCGACCGTGAGTGGCAGGTCGGACAGAAGGTCGAAGGTGCTCATCGCGGGTTCTGCGAGCTCTCCAGCCGGGTGACCAGCTCCTCCAGGCGAAGCTCCTCGAGTCCCTGGCTGACCGCGTCGAGCTCCCCGGCGCAGTACTCGACCAGCTCGCGCCCCTCGCGGACCAGGTCAAGCGTCTCGCGCAGTCCCGCCTGGCCTGAGTCCAGGCGGCGGATGATCTCCTCAACGCGAGTCAGCGCGGACTCGTAGGAACGCTCCGACGGTGGCGGCCGGGGGGATCCGTCCGCGCTCATCGATCCCCTCCCGGCTCGGCCACGCGGGCGGGAACCGTGCCGTCGTGGAAGCGCAGCTCGAGCTCGCCCGCGGTCCGGGTGGCGGCCGCCGATCCCAGCGGCGTGCCGTCACGGCCCTGCACGAGGGCGTAGCCCCGGGCCATCGTCCGCTGCGGGTCGTGGGCGGCCAGGGCCAGCGCGAGGCGTTCCAGATCCCGCCGGCGCTGGGCGCGGTCCGGACCCGCGGCGCGAGCGGCACTGCGTTCGAGGACCAGGAGCTGGCGGGAGCTCACGGCCTGCGCGCGCGCCTGCGCGCGGCGGCCACTGGCTCGGAGCTCGCGCACGAGCTGATGCAGACGCCGGCGGTTGCGAGCCACGTGCTCGGCCGGGGCGCGCGACATCGAGCCGAGCACGCGGGCCCGGTCGAGCACGGCGCGCCGGCCTCCGTCGCGCAGCCGCGCGGCGTGGCGGGCGAGCTCGGCCCGTCCCTGCCGGCAGTCGATGGGGACGGCTGTCTCAGCAGCGTGCGTGGGGGTCGAACAGCACACGGCGGCCACGTCGTCGATCAGGGTGCGGTCGGTGTGATGGCCCACCGAGGAGATGACGGGCACCGGAAGCAGTGCCACCGTCCGGCACAGGGTCTCGTCGCAGAACGCGAACAGGTCGGCGAGACTGCCGCCGCCGCGGGCCACGATGATGACGTCGACACCACCGATGGCGGCCAGGTCGCGCAGGGCGGCGGCGACGCGCGGCGCGGCGTGGCGATCCTGGACGGGCGCGAAGGCCCAGACGAGACGGCCGGCCCAGCCCCGCCGGCGCAGGCCGGCCAGGACATCGTCGCGGGCCTTGCCCTGCTCGCCGGTGACCACGCCGATCGTGCCGGGAAGCTGCGGGCGTGCGAGGCGCTTCTGAGGCACAAACAGCCCATCGGCATCGAGCTTGCGACGCAGGCGCTGCACCTGGGCCAGGAGGTCACCCTCTCCGGCCGCCCGGAGCTCGAGGACGGCAAAACTGAAGGCCGGCGAGGAGGCCGCGCTGCCCGCGTAGTAATCACATCCACCGCCGACGACCACCCGCATGCCGTCCACGAGTTCAAGCGCCTGGGCCTCGAAGTCAGTGCGCCACATCGAGCAGGGCAGCGCACCATGCGGGTCACGCAGCTCGAAGTAGATGCGCGCGCGGGTCAGCCGTACACCCCAGACCTCGCCGACCAGCTGAACACGCGTGAAATCCTGGAGGCGGCGGCGCAGCTGGGCTGCGTAGGCGCCGACGGGAAACGGGCCCGGGAGCCGGCTGGCGGGGGGCGGGTCGGTCCACGAGGCGGCGGTACTGGTCACCGAGGCGAGGCTACAGCGCGGTCCGGGCGACTCAGCCGAGCGCCGTCGCGCCGCGCGACGCTCAGTCCAGCGCGGCGCGCAGGTCGGCAACGAGGTCGGCCGGCTCCTCGATTCCGCAGCTCAGCCGCACGAGATCGGCCGGCACGGCCGCGGTGGAGCCCTCCACCGACTGGTGAGTCATGGCCTGGGGAACCTCGATCAGGGATTCGACGCCACCCAGCGACTCGGCCAGCGTGAACAATCGGGTCGCCCCGGCCACGGTCGTCGCGCGCGGGTGACGGAAGGAGACCATGCCGCTGTAGCCCGGCCAGCGGATGTCGCTGGCCTCCGGGTGCTGGCGCAGCATCGCGACGACCGCCTCCGCGCTGCGCGCGTGAGCCGCCATGCGCAGGTGCAGCGTGCGCAGTCCGCGGTGAACAAGAAAGCAATCCATCGGTCCCGGCACCGCCCCGACGGCGTTCTGGACAAATCGCAAGCGCTCGTAGAGACGCTCATCGCGCGTGATGACAGCGCCGCCGACGACGTCGGAGTGGCCGCCGAGGTACTTGGTGGTGGAGTGGACGACGGCATCGGCGCCCAGCTCGAGCGGACGCTGGTTGACCGGAGTCGCGAAGGTGTTATCGACGGCGACGAGCGCCGGGCCGCGGCGGGCGACCACAGCCTCGATGTCGATCACATTGAGCGCCGGATTGGTGGGACTCTCGACCCAGATCAAACGGGTTTCGTCACCGACCGCCTGCTCGAGCGCGGCAAGGTCGGTCTGATCGACGAGGTCGTAGCGAAGCCCCCAGCGGGCCAGCACCTTGTCGACGAGGCGAAACGTGCCGCCGTAGAGATCGGCCGGCAGTACCGCGTGGTCACCGGCGGCGCAGACCACGGTCATCAGGGCGTGCTCGGCGGCCAGACCGGAGGCAAAGGCCACGGCACGACCGCCCTCCAGGTCTCCGAGGGCACGCTCGAGAGCCGTCCGGGTCGGATTGGCCGACCGCGCATAGTCGTAGTCCTCGGCAAAATCCCCGGGGGCTCGCTGGGCATAGGTCGAGGTCTGGTGGATGGCCGGAATGACCGAGCCGTAGCTCGGGTCGGGGGTCAGGCCGGCATGGACGGCGCGGGTCGCGAACGCGTCACCGTCGCCGTTGCCGTCGGATGGCGTCTCGCTCACGAGGCCATCGCCTCGAGCAGGTCGGTGCGGGTGACCAGCCCCTCGGCCCGGCCCTCGTAGGTGACCAGGAGGGCCTGCTGATCCCCGGCCAGCAGCTCCACGGCCTCGCGGACCGGATCTTCGCTGGCCACCGAGGCAAACGGCGGCTCCATGACCTTGGCGATCGCCGCGTCGAGCAAGGCCGGGTCGGCGGCGGCATGGCGGAGCAGTCCGCGCTCGCCGATGGCGCCGACAATCGTCGTCGGGTCATCGGCGCTCACCACCGGCAGCTGAGAGACACGGTGCTCGTGGAAGAGGGCCACGGCGTCGCGGACCCGGAAGTGGGGCTCGACGGTGATCAGAGAGGGAATCTCACCCGCCTCACGCTTGTGGCGCAGCACGTCGCCGACGGTCAAGTCAGCACCGCGCTCGAGGAACCCGTACTGGCGCATCCAGGCGTCGGAATAGATTTTCGACAGGTAGGAGCGTCCGCCGTCAGGAATGATGACCACGATGGCCGCGTCGGGGTCGGGCACCTCGGCGGCGACCGCGAGTGCCGCGTGCAGCGCCAGCCCGCCCGAGCCGCCGGCCAGGATCCCCTCGACCTGGGCCAGGCGCCGGGTGGTGACAAAGGCGTCGCGGTCAGAGACGGTGACCCACCGGTCGACCACCGATGGGTCGAAGGTCTGCGGCCAGAAGTCCTCGCCCACGCCTTCGACGAGGTAGGGGCGGACGTTCTCCTCGCCGCCGGAGTAGATCGAGCCCTCGGGATCGGCGCCGACCACGACAAGGTCCGGTTTGCGCTCGCGCAGGTAATGGGCCATGCCGGTGATCGTGCCGCCGGTGCCCACGCCGACGACCAGGTGGGTGAGGCGGTCGCCGAGCTGCTCCCACAGCTCCGGACCGGTGGATTCGTAATGGGTCTGAGGGTTGGCCGGGTTCGCGTACTGGTTGGGCTGAAAGGCGCCGGGGATCTCGGCGGTCAGCCGGTCGGCCACCCGGTAGTAGGACTGGGGCGAGTCGGGGGCGACATCCGTGGGGGCGACGACGACCTCGGCCCCGTAGGCGCGCAGCAGGTCGATCTTCTCCCGCGACATCTTGTCGGGCATGACCGCGATTACCCGGTAGCCCTTCAGCCGTGCGGCGATGGCCAGCCCGGTGCCGGTGTTGCCCGAGGTCGGCTCGACGATCGTGCCTCCGGGGCGCAGACGGCCATCACGCTCGGCCGCGTCGATCAGCGACACGGCGATGCGGTCCTTGATCGAGCCTCCAGGATTGAAGGCCTCGAGCTTGGCGATCACCTGCGGTCCCAGCCCCGCGCCGATGCGCGAGAGCCGGACCAGCGGGGTGTTGCCGATCGTGTCGAGGATCGAATCCTTGACAGGCGAAACGGCCGTGACGTTGTCCATGGAGCCCAGTCTAAGCCTCCGCGTCGGCCTCGTCCGCGGCTGATTTGCGGCGCGGACGGCGCAGGAAACTCGTGTGCCCTCCGACGGGGCTAAAGCCGAGGTGCGCGTACATGATCTGGGGCCAGTCATCGGCGTCGGCCGGGACCATCACGGTGTCTGCGCCCCATTCACGCGCGGCCGAGATCGCCGCCGAGACCACGCCGCGGGCCAGGCCGCGCTCGCGGTAGGCGGGCAGCGTGGCCACCTGCTCGACCATGGCTATCCGGTGACCGTCCGGGCCCTCGTCCATGAACAGCGTGCACGTCGACTGCAGTCCACCGTCCTCGCCGGCGCCAAAGCGCAGCGCCGTCGTGCCCGCGCGCAGAGACCGTTGGGCGCAGACGAGCGCCTCAGCCAGCCCCGGGTGCGCATGGGCGGGATAATCGGTGCTGCGAAAGTCGGCGAGCATGAGCGCGTCAATCTCCGCCTCGGAGATCGGGCGGGCCCGAGGGTCGGGCGACACCGGCGGGGCATCCTCCCCGCGCACCATCAGCAGTGTGCGCTCGCGCTCCCACCCGGCCTCGAGCAGCGCCGACCCGAGACGGTCGGCTGCCGCCGGGTCTTCGACCCGCACGTAGCGATGATCGACGTCGTCGAGCCACTGATCGAGGAGCGCCTCGAGCTCGGCAACCGCGAGTCCGGGCTCGGCTCGGGAGTCCAGGATCATCATGTTGAGACTGAACACCGCCGGAAGATCGCGGCGGCGGACGACCCAGCCCTGGGCAAGCTCAATTTGCTCGGCGCCACCACGGAGGGTTACGCGACGATCAAAGGCCAGGCAGCGCGCAAGCTCGTCCATGGGCGCTGAGGTTACGGGCGGCCCCCGCCCCGGAGCGCCGGGCTAACTGGTGGGTTCAGGCCCCGCGCGGTGCTCGGCATCGGCGACCAGCACCGCGGGATCAGCGGCCTCGAGCCACCTGCGGTGAAAGAAGCGCGGGAAGAACGGCCAGGAGGCGAACATGAGCACGACCCCGAGGACGAGACCGCCGATGCCGACGAAGATCGGCGTCTCGATGCCGAGGAACGGCTTGGAGTAGTTGTTTCCCGAGGTGTTGTAGTAGCCGTAGGCCTTGATCGCCACGTAGGCCATCATGAGCCCCCCCACCACGGGGATGACGCCGGCCAGGAGGAAGTTCCGCGGGCTCTTGAGCAGGTCGCGCCGGAAATAGACCGCGCAGGCCAGACCGGTGAAGCCGTAGTAGAAGCACACCGCGAAGCCGAGGGCCGAGATGGTGTCGCCGAGAACGTTCTGGCTGGGGTTGAAGGCCAGCAGTCCGATCGTCCAGACGATCGATAGGCCGCCCATGAGGAGGGTCGAGAAGGTGGGCGTGAAGAAGCGCGGATGGACGTTGCCGAAGGCCGAGGGGATCGCCCTCCAGCGGGCCATGGACAGCGTGGTGCGCGCCGTGGGGAGGATCGTCGTCTGAGTGGAGGCCGAGGCGGAGGTGAGCACGGCCAGGATCATCAGCTTGTCCAGCGGTGAGCCGAACACCTGGCCGCCGAGCGCGTTGATGACGTCGGACGAGTTGCCCGACAAGAAGGCCGGTCCGTGATAGGACTGGGCAGCGGCACTGACGATCACGTAGATCAGGAGGAGGATCAACGTCGAGACGACGGCGGCTTTGCCCGGCCCCCGGGTGCGGTCGCGCGATTCCTCGTTGACGGCCACGCCCGAGTCCCACCCCCAGTAAATGAAGATGCCGAGCAGGACGCCATCGACGAGCGCTCCCCAGCTGAGGTCGAAGGGGTTGAACCAGCTGGCTGAGACCTGGATCGAGTGGGTGGGGCTGTTGGCATACACCTTGATCAGGGCCACGACCGCGAATAGGGCCAGCGTGGCGATCTCAAAACTGAGCAGGACGGTCTGCACGCGGGCGGAGAGCTCGATGCCGCGGTAACAGATCCCGGTCATGACCGCGATCCAGATCACCGCGCCGACGATCAAGAGGAAGGTCGACGGGTGGGCCGTGGAGTCAAAGAGCAGGAACGTGTAGTTGCTGGCGATGACCGACAACGAGGCCATGACGATGATGTCGGCCAGGAAAATCGCCCAGCCGTTGACCCAGCCGACCTGCGGCCCAAAGGCCCGCGTCACCCAGGCAAATGTCGTCCCGGCGTCGGGGTCGGCCAGGTTGAGGAACCGGTAACCGACGGAGACGAACAGGATGGGGACGAAGGAGACGATCAGGACGGCCGGTGCATGGACGCCGATGCCGCCGATGGCGACGATGAAGCCGAGGGTGGCGGCCAGGCTGTAGGCCGGAGCGACCGAGGCGACAGCGATGACCAGGTTCGAGATGTAGCCGATCGCGTTGGGCTTCAGTCCTTTGTGGCCGGGTGCGAGGTCGAGCGCGGCGGACTCAGCGGCGGGGGGCGGGGGGGCGGAAGTCTCCAAGGCGGCGAAAGCTAGTGGGGCGCAAGGCGCCGTGCAACACACAAATGCATGAGCGCGGGCCGGAGGTTTTATACCCGATGTACAAAGATGGCGCCGATATGGTGGGCAGGCGATGCCGTTCACGGGCCCGTTGACCGTTGGCGTGATCGGTGCCGCGGGCACGATCGCACCGGCCATCATCCGTGACCTGGCCGAGTCCGACGAGGTGACAGAGCTGCGTCTCCTCGATCTCGACGCCGAGCGGGCCGCCGCCGTGGCCGCCGAGCACGGCCAGGGCAAGGCCAGCGCAGGGGCGGTCGATGCGCGGTCCGTCGCGGAGCTCGCCGCGCAGTTGGCCGGGGTCGATGTGCTCGTCAATACCGCGTCGTACCGCATCAATCTGGAGGCAATGCGGGCCAGCCTCACCGCGGGCGCCCACTATGTCGACCTCGGCGGGCTCTACTGGATGACCGGCCGCCAGCGCGAACTGCACGACGCCTTCGCGCAGGCCGGGCTGCTGGCTCTGCTCGGCGTCGGCTCGAGCCCGGGCAAGACGAATCTCATGGCCCGCCACGGCGTCGATCAGCTCGACCCCGGGGAACCCATCGCCTCGATTGAGATCGCCGCCGCCGGCCGTGACCCGGTCGCCGCCACCGACGACCGGCTGCGTCCTCCCTACTCCATCCAGACGCTGATCGATGAGCTGACCCTGGCTCCGGTCGTGCTGCGCGACGGCCGCCCGCAGGAGGTCGCGCCCCTCACCGAGGCCGGCGTGGTCGACTACGGCGCCCCGATCGGCGAAGCCGAGGTCATCTACACGCTGCACTCGGAACTGGCCACCTTCGGCGAGAGCTTCAACTGTCGGGCGGCCAGCTTTCAGCTCTCGCTCGCGCCGGCGCTGCTCGCCCGGCTCAAGGACCTGATCGGGGCCTCGCCGGAGGAGATCGCCGCCGCGCAGCGCGAGGCCGCCCCGGCCTCTGACCAGACGGTATCGGTGCATCTGATCAGGATCCGGACCGAACGGGGACGCACCCTGCAGGTCCGGGCCCAGACCAATCCCCATTTCGGTTTCGGCGGGTCGATCGTCTCCACTGCCACCCCGGCGGCGGCCAGCGTCCGGCTGCTCGCCCGTGGACGCATCACCGCCCGCGGGGCGCTGGCGCCCGAAAGCTGCATCGCGCCGGCCGACATGTTCGCCGAGCTCGAAGCCCGCGGCTGTCGCTTCAGCCTCTCGGACTAGGCACCCGCCCGCCGCCCGCCGCCCGCCGGCAGCGCCCGGCACCACGCGACCGTCGTCGTGTAGGGCATCTCGAACTGGTCGCGCCCAGCCAGCGACGGATCGTCGGCGACGATCGCCGCCACCTCATCGAGCACGCGTGCGCGCTCGGCGTCGGGCAGGGCCGAGATGTAGCTCACCGAGGCCGCGCGCGCACGCAGGACGTCGACGCCGCCGACCACGACGTTGGCGAACTCGGCCCGCTCGATCGGCCCGAACAGTCCCGTCGCGGCCAGCTCGGCCTCCCACCGGCTCGAGCGCTGCTGCGGTGCAGCGCCGACGAACCGATGCAGCAGTTCCTGCACGCGCGCAACCCAGGCCACGCGCTCATCCCAGGAGTTCCAGAGGACGCCGAGCCCACCGCCGGGACGGAGCACGCGGTGGATCTCAGCGGCGGCGGCCGAGACCTGGAACCAGTGAAAGGCCTGAGCGACGAGCACGGCATCGACGCTTGTGTCCGTGAGCGGGATGGCTTCGGCGGTGCCCTCGAGCGTGCGCAGCGATGGCAGGGAGGCCGCCAGCGCCCGGCGCATGCCCGCCACCGGCTCGACGGCGATCAGCTCGGCTCCGGTCCCGGCCAGGGCCCGAGTGAGCTTGCCCGTGCCCGCGGCCAGGTCGAGAGCGACGCGTCCCGGGCGCAGCCCGAGCTCAGCGCTGAGGTGCGCCACCGCCCCCTCGGGGTAGCCGGGACGACCGCGTTCGTAATCGTCTCCGGCGCGCTCGAAGCCGGCGGCGGCTAGGCGGTGAACTCGCGGTGTCACCGGGCCGGCATGGTCTGCTGCTGCGGTCGGCTGCGCAACCAGGCCACGGTGTCGGCCAATCCCTGCTCGAGCTCCACCCGGGCCTCCCAGCCCAGCAGTTCCCGCGCCTTGGTGACCGACGGCCAGCGGCGCTGAACGTCCACGGTGAACGTCGGCTGATGGCTGACGGCCAGGGCTTCGGGGTCCTCGCCGCAGGCGACCCAGATCATCGCGGCGAGCTCGGAAACGGTGAGCTCGCGCGCGGCCGAGATGTTGAAGTCCTCGTTCTCTCCGGCCGGGGAGGCCATTGCCGTGACGATCCCGTCGGCGATGTCGTCGACGTGGGTCAGGGTGCGGGTCTGCTCACCAGTGCCGAAGATCTGCAGGGGACGCTGTCCGGAGAGGACCTTGTTGATCAGGTCGGGAACGGCGTGGGCGATGCCCGGCTCCTGCGGATCGGGCAGCTCTCCTGGACCGTAGGCGTTAAACGGACGGCAGATCGTGAACGGCAGGCCGTGCTGGTCGTGGGCGGCCCGCGTGTAGACCTCGCCGGAGAGCTTGGAGAAGCCGTAGGCAGAGCGCGGTGCGGGGCACAACTCGAGGTAGGCCTCGGTCGTCGGAAACTCAGTCGCCCGCTCGAACACCATGCTGGAGGAGACGTAGGTGAAGCGGTGTACCTGCTGCTCGACGCAGGCGTGGACGATCGATCCGGTGAGCGCGTTATTGACCTCGGTGAGCGTGAACGGGAGTTTGTGGAAGTTGGCGATGCCGCCCACGATCGCGGCCAGGTGGATCACGTGGGTGCAGCCGGTCAGGGCCTCGCGGGCGACATCGAGCTCACGCAGGTCGCCGAGATGCACCTCGCAGCCCTGCAGAATCCAATCCGCCGGCTGGCGATGGTCGGAGATCCGCACCTCCCACCGAGGGTCGCGGAGCAGGCGCCGGACGACTGCGGCGCCGATGTTTCCGGCCCCGCCCGTCACGAGGACGCGGCTCATCAGGTGGTGCTGTCCGGGGTGACGGGCAGGCTCGCCGCGGTCTCGAGCATCGGGGCGGCCTCGGCCGCGTACAGGAACACCTGCGCGGTGCCCAGGCAGTTCCACGGGTCGACGATCAGGCAATCGTCGGAGGCCAGGGCGAGAATCTCGCGCAGCGTCTCGGGCCCGGCGTAGGCGGAGTGGTTGGTGGCCACGATCACCACGTCGGCGTCGCGCAGGGCGTCGGCCAGCGGCTGGGTCGGGGTGGCGGCGTGGGGGTCGCTGACGGCGACATCGGCCAGCTCACGCTCGAGCAGCCGGATCAGCTTGGGCGACAGTGAGTCGCGCTCGTCGTCGGTGTCGCGCTTGAAGGTCAGCCCCAGCACGGACACCTTGCGCGAGCTCAGACCGCCGAGACGGCGCTTGATCCCCTCGACCAGGAACAGGGGAACGCCCTCGTGGACGCGGGAGACGGCCAGGAGCATGCCGGGGGCGTGGGATCGCTCCTCGGAGAAGGCGAAGTCCTTGCGCAGGCACGTGCCGGCGGTGAGGCCCGGCATGGCGATGCCCCCGCGCGGGTAGTCGTGGTTGATCAGTTCGATGACATCGAACACGTTCGCGCCGTAGCTCTCGCAGTCCATCATCAGCAAATTGGGTAGCGCGAACGTCGCGTAGCGCAGGATGTTGGTCCAGATCTTGGCCAGCTCCGCCTGGACGGGCGTCGTGCGCACGATCGGGGCACCAAACACCTCGAACAGGCCGGCCGCGCGCTCGGTCGAGCTCTCTCCGACGCCGCCGATGATGCACGGCAGGCTGGAGATCTCCTCCAAGAAGCGACCGGCCGCGATCCGCTCTGGGGCGTGGGCCACGAACACGTCCTCGCCCACGCGCAGATCGCGACGCTTCTCCAGATACCCGGCGACGAACTCGGTGGTGCCGGGGGCGATCGTCGAACGGAGAATCAGCGAGTGGCCGGGACGCAGGAGCGGCAGCAGATCGTCAAGGGCAGCCCGGACCTGACGCAGGTCACTCTCGACATGTGAGAAGGAGGGGGTGCCGATCGTGATCACGATGTCGTCAGCTTGGGCGGCGTCCGCGGCGCGGTCGGTGAGCTGGAGCCGACCGCTCTCGCGGGCGCGATCGAGCAGCGCCTGCGTGCCGGCCTCGTTCCAGGGCATCCGCCCCTCGCGCAGCGAGTCCAGCAGCTGCTGGTTGTGATCGACCCCCAGCACACGCAGGCCCTTATTGGCAAAGCACAGCGCCAGGGGGAGCCCGACCCGGCCGAGTCCGATCACCGATATATAGCGCCCGTCGCTCACGTCTGCCATTCCAAACCCCAGGTCTGAGTGCTCTAAACCTACAACCCGTCGCGCCGGGTTCGTTTCGCCCGCCGGGGCGAAAGACGGCCTCCTACCGCGCCTCGGCCGCGCCGTGGCCGACGCTGGGCAGGGGCTCGAGGCCGGGCTCGGCGGGGTGGCCGCGAACCTCTCCGGTGTAGGCGATCCGGTCCAGGCGGGCGATCTCCCGTTCGCCCTCGATCCGGGCGGGGTGGCTGGCGGGCAGTTCACGGATCAGCGCCCGGATCCGCTCGCGCAGCTGCAGGGCGAAATGCGGGGTCGAGGCGCCCATCAGCTGCCGGACGTCCTCGATGGTGACCGTGTGGTCGGCACGGGTGCGGTCGGGATGCTCGGCCTGGCTCATTTGACGTTTTGAGGCACGGCCTCGAGCAGGCGGTCGAGCTCGGCCTGGACGGGCACCGACACCGCGCTCCGGTCTCCGATCACCCAGCCGTGGTTGTAGACGGCGGCGGTCGGGCCTTCCTGCGTGTAGCCGGGGGTTGCGTAGTCCAAAAAGAAGTTGAGCACGGGGCTAGGAAGGGTAGAGGCATCGCTGACGATCAGCTGTGGCCCGTAATCGCCGCTGCCTGAGAGGGGAGCCGCGGCGGCGGCATCGAGCGGCCGGCTGGCGTTGAGCAGCACGTAGCCGTGACCGGGACTGCGGATGGCCCAGCCGAAACTGCCGGGAACGTGAACGCAGGGCTGGGTGTAGGCACAGGCCGGGTCGCGGTACTTGGCGAAGGCCACCGAGTTGGCCGCCGGGTCGGGGCCGCTCACCCGCTTGACCGTTCCGTACTTGCCCAGCGCGCCGAGGGTGGCGGCGCTGATCACACTGGGGGGACCCAGCACGTAGATGCGCGGCTTCTGATGGGCGAGCAGGGCCTGGCGGGTGGCCGCCGGGATGCCGCTGGCCCCGACGAACAGGATGGGGTCGCCACTTTCCGCGGCCCAGCCCGCCGCCGGCATCGCGTAGGCGGGACTGGTGGCCGAGGCGATGATGACGTCCTTGCTCGTGCTGCCCTGGGCGGCGGTGGCAAAGCGGTCGATCCCGGCGGCCAGCGTGTACGGATCGCCGCCGGTGATCGCGGCACTGCGCCGGCCGCTGACGCGCGGCACGGAACCGACCCGGATGACCTGGGCGCCCCCGGCGGCCCCGGCGCCGGTCGGGGCGAGCTGCGTCAGGGCCTGGCCGGTCGGCGCCGGCAGCTGGCCGGCACCGGAGAGCAGGATCGGTGCCCGGAGCGGGGGACCCATGAGGACACTGGCCGCGATCGCGGCCTGCCAGGTATCGGTTGGGGCGAGCACGACGGCCCCCGGGCGTGTGCCCGGCGCGGCGGACGGATACACGGCCAGAGCAACCGCGGCGGCGTCGGCGGCGGGGGTGCTGCCGGCCACGCGCGTGGTGTTCTTGGTGGCCAGCGCCGGAAAGTTCAGACCGGGCCCGGACGCCGGTTGCGCGGGCACCCCGACGGTCACCGTGGATACCTGACGGCGGGGCAGGAGCTTGGTTCCGCCGCAGCCGGACAGGGCCACGGCGAGGCCGAACAGGAAGACCGCCAGCAGCCGCCGTCGCATCGCCGCGGACATTAGCGGCCACCCCGGGCACGGGCGCCGGCCGGTAAAACCGCCGCCCCATTGGGGAATGGAGGGGCTCAAGGGTCGCAACGCCGTGCCGGTGTGATGTGTATATTGCCGCCACGCCTAATCCGCGGGCACTGACAACCGCGGAGCGGGGGACCCACTTGTCGTCCCCATGGGGCTAATCCCACGGTCAATCCGTGGGAAGCGCAGGCTCTTTTCGCGCTAGCCCGACAGCTAACCCCGCCGGCCGACGAAAGAGAGAATTGTGCGCCCCGTCCGGTACATAGCCCCTGTGCTCGCCCTGCTCGTGTTCGCGGGCTCCGCTCAGGCCGCCACCCAGCCCAGCAGCACGAGCACGACCTCGCAGAGCGGGGGCGCGGGCATGAGCGCGCCGGCGACGGCCCCGAGCACCCCGGCCCAACCGACTGTTCCCGGCGCCGTGGCCAAGATCATCAAGGGCGTTGCCTACGCGCCCGCCTACGCTCCGATCCAGGTCAAGCGCATCATCTGGGCCGGCAACAAGATTCGCCGCAAGCCCTACATCTACGGCGGCGGTCACGGAGTCTGGAACGACGCCGGCTATGACTGCTCGGGCTCGGTGTCCTACGTGCTGCACGCCGCCGGCCTGATCAAGATTTCCAAGGACTCGAGCGATTTCGAGACGTGGGGTCTGAAGGGCACAGGTCAGTGGATGACCGTCTACACCAACCCCGCCCACGCCTTCCTTCAGGTGGCGGGCATCCGACTTGACACCTCGGCCGAGGGCGACCCCCATCCGGCCCCCGGTTCGGGCCCTCGGTGGCGTCCGCTGATGACCAGCACGCGCGGCTTTCAGGCGCGCCACCCGGCTAACTTCTAGCCCGCCTGTCGCGCCAGGCGGCCTCTGGCTTGGTGGTCACGCCCGGGGTTCGTGGCGGCGACGGACGATACGCTTGTCTAGACAGTCCAGCCACCGCTTAAGGAGGATGCGATGCCGGGCCTTTCCGGGCGCATGTCCACCGTCGTCAAAGCCAAGATCTCCAAGCTGCTCGATCGTGCCGAGGATCCTTCGGAAACCCTCGAGTACAGCTACCAGAAGCAGATCGAACTGCTGCAGAACGTCAAGAAGGGGATCGCCGACGTCGTCACGTCGAAGAAGCGGTTGCAGTTGCAGGAGGAGAAGCTCCAGCAGCAGGTGGTCAAACTCGATACGCAGGCCCGGCAGGCGCTGGCCGCCGGCAACGAGGAGTTGGCCCGGACCGCACTCGAGCGCAAGAACGTCGCGCAGACCGAGCTCCAGTCCCTCGACTCGCAGGTCGCCCAGCTGGAGCAGCAGCAGGAGCAGATGACCGCCTCCGAGCAGAAGCTGCGCCAGAAGATCGAGCAGTTCCGCTCCAAGAAGGAGGTCATCAAGGCTCAGTACTCCGCAGCCGAGGCCCAGGTGAAGATCTCCGAGGCGGCCACGGGCGTGGGGGAGGAGATGGCCGACGTAGGCCTGGCCATGCAGCGGGCGCTGGACAAGACCGAGAACATGAAGGCTCGGGCCGACGCCGTTCAGGAGCTCGAGGCGGCGGGAACGTTTGAGGACCTCACGCAGCTCGGCTCGGGTGAGGACGACATCGACCGACAGCTCAAGCAGCTGTCAAGCACGAGCGAGGTCGACTCCGAGCTGGCCAAGATGAAGGCCGAGCTCGGGACCGGCTCGGGCAGCTCAGGCCAGCTTGGCGCGGGCGGCCCGGCCCCCGGTCCGAGCCAGGGCACATGATCGTCCGCATCTCCAACGAGGGCCAGTACGAGCTCTCCGACGCCGACACGGCGGAGCTCAACGAGCTGGACAACGCGGCCGTGAGCGCATGCGAGGCGGCCGATGAGACCAGCTTTCACAACGTGTTCGGGCGGCTCTTGGATTTTGTCCGCGAGAAGGGGACTCCCGTCCCCGACGACGAGCTGTTCGGCTCAGACATCATCCTGCCGCCGGCCGACGTCTCCCTGGAGGAGGCTCAGTCGGAGTTTCAGGGCGAGGGGCTCATTCCCGGCTGAGGCCGATGAGCAGGTCATGGGTGGCCTGCGCCGTCCGCTCCCAGGTGAAGCGTGCTGCCCGGCGCCGACCGGCGGCGCCCAACCGCTCGCGGAGGACCGGGTCCGTGGCGGCGGCGCTGAGCGCGCGGGCCACTGCAGGCTGATCGTCGGGGTCGACTAAGAGGGCGGCGTCACCACAGGTCTCGGGCAGCGCCGCGCGGTCGGCCGCCACCACCGGCGTCCCGGCGGCCATCGCCTCCAGGCAGGGCAGGCCAAAGCCCTCGTAGCGGGAGGGCAGGACGAACGCCCGCGCCCCGGCGTAGAGGCCGGGCAGGTCGGCGTCGTCGACGTATCCAAGCGAGCGGATCGCCCGCGCGTGGTGGTCGCCGGTGAAGTAGGGGCGCGCATCCCCGGCGCGCACCAGGTCGATTTCGTGTTCGCGCAGCGCGGAGGCAGCCTGTCCCAGAGCAGCCAGGTTCTTGCGCTGATCCTCGGTGGCCAGAGTGAGGGCGTAGGGCCTCCGGTCCAGCCCCAGCTTGGCCCTGACGCGGCAGATCTCCGCCTGAGACTGGGGGCGGAAAGCGGGACCCACGCCGCCCGGCACGACCGCGAGGCGCTCGGGCCGCAACCCGGTCAGCTCGATCAGCTCGCGGCGCGAGAACTCCGAGACGGTGATCACCTGAAGCGCGCGGCGGGCGCAGGCCACTCCGACGCTGCCGTGCCAGGCCCGGTAGCCGGCCGAGAAGGCCTCGGGCTCGCGCAGAACGGCGGCGTCATGGACGACGAGCACGTTGCGCGGCCAGGCCAGCGGTGCGAGGTTGGCCGGGGAGAAGACGAGTTCGGCTCGGCGGCGGGCAGCGTGGGCGGGCAGCCACAGCTGCTCCCACGCCTGGGCCCGGCCCCGGCGTCGCAACCGGGGCCGAGGCGCGACAACCTCGTAGCGATCGGGGTCCAAGCCGCGCAGGCGGGGGATGATCTCTGCCGTCCAGCGCTCGACCCCGGTGATCGTGGGGCGGGTGGCGGCGCGGCGGTTGAGCAGGATCGGCCGGATCGGCCGGATCGGCGGGATCGGCGGGCGGGCGGGGCTCAGATCGGGATTCCCCACAGGGGAAACCAGCGCTGCAGCTCGGACTCCAGGGGCAGCTCGGAGCCGATCTGCGCCTTGAGAACGAGTTCACGTTCGTTATCGCGTTGCTGCGGGCCAGCGGCGGGCACGAACGGATAGAACGCGCCGCGCTTGTAGTTGTAGATCCAGTACACGGGCCGCCCCCGCGAGTCCTTCAAGGCAAACACCGCGCACAGGAGCCGCTCGCCGTAGCCGCCGCCCTCGAGCGCGGTGCTCACCGCGTTGAGGCCCACGACGAGGTCGTCGAACTCCTTGGCCTTGATGATCAGCCAGCTGAAGCCGTACGCGTCCTCAGAGGTCTCGACGCTGGCTCCACTGTCGCCCGCGGTGGCCCGCACGACCTCCTCCATGTCGGTGACGATGGCCCGGAAGTCCGCGGTGGCCAGAGACTGGAAGACGATCGCCGCGCTGCCACGGCTCGTGAGGTCGAGATCGGTCTCGAAGGTCACGTAGGCCGTGCTCATGGCAAACAGCCGGTCCGGAGCCGGCTTGGCCAGCTTGCGCTTGCCGGTGAGAACGTCGAGCAGACCCACGCAAACCCCCCTGGTGCCGGTGGCTAGGCCACGCCCTGAAGCTGGGACTCGAGCCGGGCCAGTGCCTCCAGGCGCGCCTCCAGCGGCGGGTGAGTGGCGAACAGGTTGGTCAGGCTCTGCTTGGCCTTGGGCGGGAAGATGTAAAACGCGGCCAGCTCCCCGTTGGCAGCCCTCATGTCGCGCTGGGGGATCTGGTCCATCGCGCCGCTGATCTTCAAAAGGGCCGAGCTCAGCGCACTGGGCCGACCGGTGATGATGGCCGAGCCCCGGTCGGCGGCGAACTCGCGGTAGCGCGACAGGGCCTGCAGGAGCACGAAGGAGACCATGTAGACGACGGCCGAGACGAGGATGACGACGATGAAGCTCGGCCCGTTGTCATCGCCGTCGTCAGAGCCGATCCCAAACCAGAAGCCCATCTGGACGATAAAGGACGCGATCGAGGCAAAGAAGCTGGCGATCGTCATCACCAACACGTCCCGGTTCTGAACGTGGGTCAGCTCGTGGGCCAGGACGCCCTCGAGCTCGGCCGGACCGAGCAGGCGCAGCAGGCCGGTGGTGGCGGCCACCGTAGCGGTCTTCGGCGAGCGCCCGACGGCGAAGGCGTTGGGCATCGGCGTGTCGGCGATGGCCACGCGGGGCTTGGGCAGGTTGGCCTGGATGCACAGCCGCTCGATGGTGGCGTGCAGCTCGGGGGCCTCCTCGGGCGTGACCTCGCGGGCGCCCATCGAGAGCAGCGCGATCTTGTCCGAGGTGAAGTACTGGACCAGGAACAGGACCGCGGCGATGACGGCCACCGTCACCGCCCCGGCGCCGGCGGCGACCAGCACCGCGACGAGCACGGCGTAGACCAGACCGAGCAGGAACAGGGTCAACAGCATCCGGGTTTGCAGGCCGCGGTCGCGACCGAAGGTGCGTGGAGCAGGCATGGTCAGCTGATGTTGTCAGACCGGACTAAGCGGTATTGAAAGGACAACGACGAAAACCTCTACAAAGACGCTTACTGGCCGTAAAGTCGCCACACCCTCCTTCCGATACATCGACTCAGGTGCAGACAACCAGGGCATCCGGAGCGGGATTGGGCACGGCGGGGTCAATGCTTGCCGTGGCCGCGATCCTATTCGTCCTCGGGAGCGCGATCGTCGCCTTCCAGGGCTGGCCCCGGATCGGCAGCCAGGGATCACCCTCGGCCGTGCAGATCAATGCCGCTCCCGCCGCTCCGTCTCGCGTGAGCCGGCGCCTGCGCGCGCTCGCCGCAGACCGAGCGCGGTCTGCAAAAACCGGAGGCTGACCGCCTGCAGCTCGGCATCGTGCTGGACGGAGCGGTGGTGGCCGCCCGGCACCTCGATCAGGCGGCTTCCCGGGGCCCGGGCCTCGGTGACGAGCTCACGTGAGAGCTCCACCGGCACCTGCTCGTCGCCCTGGGCGTGCATGAACAGCACCGGAACGGCCAGGGTGGCCACCGCGGATGCGAGCTGCTCCTCAGACAGCATCCGGTCGACGGCCACCGGATCGGTCCGCCAGGGCAGCTCGGGGTTGGTCCGGGCGCGGCGCAGACCATCAGCGCTGGCCGCCGAGATGGCCACCACCGCCCCCGCGCGCGCCGGAGTGGCGGCGCGCAGGGCGAGATAGCCACCCAGGCTCGAGCCGCGCAGGGCGACCGGCGCGCCCGCGGCGAGCTCGCCCCGCAGCAGCCTGGCCATGGCCACGACATCGCTCACGGCGCGGTGATCGAAGCGTCCCTCGCTCTCGCCGTGTCCCCGCTGGTCGAAGGTCAGCGTGGCGAAGCCGAGCGCGATCGCCTCTCGGGCAAAGTCATAGTGGCTCTCCTTGGCCGATCCGGCGCCATGAATCACGACCACGCCGGCCCGCGGCGGCGCCTCGGAGGCGTCCGGAAGCCAGAGCGCGTAGGCCAGCCCGTCATGCCTGCCGGTCCGGGGAAGGACCGGGGTCACGGTCCGGCGGCGGGGTCCGGAACCAAAGATCAGGAGCTGACGGCGATCGCGATCATGACCGTGCCCCCACCGCGCACAGCATATCTTTGCGTGCTGTGAGCACCGACACCGACTTGGCACTGGCCCACGTCCTGCCCCTCGGCACACGCGTCAACGCGGCCGGCCGACTCGAACTGGGCGGCTGCGATGCCGTCGAGCTGGCCCAGGAATTCGGAACGCCGGCCTACATCGTGGTCGAGGACGACCTGCGGGCCCGGGCCGGCCGGTTTCGCGATGCCCTGGCCGCGCGCCATGAGGACTTCGACGTGCTGTTCGCCTCCAAGGCGTTTCCCTGCACAGCCGTCTACCGAGTTCTCGCCGCGGAGGGTCTCGCCTGCGACGTGGCCTCCGGGGGTGAGCTCGCCCTGGCCCTGGCCGCCGGCTTTGACCCGCGTCGCACCTACATGCACGGCAACGCCAAGTCCGCGACCGAATTGCGTGAGGCGCTGGAGGCCGGGATCGGTCACATCGTGCTCGATTCGTTTGACGAGCTCGCGCGGCTCGGCGCGATCGCTGCTGAGGCCGGCCGGCGGCAGGAGGTGCTCATCCGGGTCACCCCGGACGTGGCCGGGGACACCCACGCCAAGGTGTCGACCGGTCAGGCTGACTCGAAGTTCGGCTTCTCGATGGCGGCCGCCCCGGAGGCGATCGCCCGCGCCCGCGCCCACCCCGGGGTCGACCTGGTCGGGCTGCATTTCCACATCGGTTCGCAGCTGTCTGAGCTCGAGCCATTCCGTGCCGCGGTGCGCACGATCGCCGCCCTCGGAGAGTTCGATGTCTACAACCTCGGGGGTGGCCTCGCCGCTGCCTACACCGCCGACCAGCATCCCCCCAGCCCCGAGGAGTACGTGGCGGCGATCGTCGGTGCCCTGCATGCCGAGATTCCCGGCGGCGCCGCCAAGCGACTCCTGCTCGAGCCCGGCCGCGCCCTGGTCGCCAACTCCGCGGTGACCTTGTATACGGTCCAGACCGTCAAACGCAACGTGTCGACGTGGGTCGCCGTAGACGGCGGCATGTCCGACAACCTGCGACCCATGCTCTATGACTCACGCTACGCGGCCCTGATCGCCGACCGTCCCCTGGCCCTCGGCGGCGAGGTCTGCCAGCTGGCCGGCAAGCACTGCGAGTCGGGGGATGTGATCGTGCGCGATGTCCCTCTGGCCGACCCGGCCGCCGGCGACGTGGTCCTGACCCCGGCCACCGGCGCCTACGGGTACTCGCTGGCCAACAACTACAACGGCGTGCCCCGCCCGCCGGTGGTGTTCTGCTCCCACGGGGCGGCCCGGGTGGTCGTGCGCCGCGAGAGCTACGCCGACCTCATGAGCCGGGACGTGGGCGCGTGACCTCCTTCCGGGTCGGGGTCCTGGGAGCGGGCACGGTTGGCGGCGCGTTCGTGGACCTGCTCCCCCGGCATGCCTCGCGCATCGAGCGGATGACGGGTCTGCGCCCGGAGCTGTCCGGCGTCCTCACCCGTTCGCGCGGCTCGTTTGCCGACATTCTCGACTGCTCGGACCTGATCGTGGAGCTGATCGGCGGCATCGACCCCGCCCGCGAGTACCTGCTGGCGGCGATGCGGGCCGGCAAGCACGTGGTCACGGCCAACAAGCAGCTGCTCTCCCAGCACGGCGAGGAGCTGTGGGACGCAGCCCGCGAGCGCGGCGTGCAGCTGCGCTTTGAGGGGGCGGTGGCCGGTGTGGTGCCCGTGATCCGGGTGCTCCAGGAGTCACTGGCCGGGGCGACGATCGACCGCGTGCACGGCATCGTCAACGGAACCACGAACTTCATCCTCACCGAAATGGCGCGGACGGGCTGCGAGTTCAACGTCGCCCTGGCCGAGGCCCAGCGCCTGGGCTACGCCGAGGCCGATCCCTCCGACGACATCGACGGGCGCGACGCGGCGGCCAAGATGGCGATCATCGCCCGCCTGGCCTTCGAGACGCCCGTGCACCTCGATCAGGTCGCCTATGAGGGCATCGAGGGCATCCAGCCCGACGATCTGGAGTACGCCCGCGAACTCGGGCTGGGCCTGAAGCTGATCGGCACCGCCGAGCGCATCGGTGCCGGTTTCTCGGTCCGCGTGTACCCGGCCTTCCTGTATCCCGGCCATCCCCTGGCCTCGATCAACGGCCCGTTCAACGCCGTCACCGTCGAGTCTGAGGCGATCACCGAGATCACCATGTCCGGTCCCGGCGCCGGTGGCCCCCAGACGGCCAGCGCCGTCCTTGGCGATGTGATCAGCGCCATGATTCCGCCCGCCTCGACCCCACCGGCGATCGAGAGGCTCGACCTCATCACCGACGTCGTTTCCTCCTTCTATCTCCACCTCGAGGTGGCCGACGAGCCCGGCGTGCTGGCCCAGGTCGCCCAGGTCCTGGCCCTGCAGGGCGTGTCGGTCAAGTCCGTCGTGCAGAAGGGCATGCACTCCCAGGCACGCCTGGTGATGGTGGTGCACCCCGTGCTCGAGTCCCGGTTTGCCGCCGCTATGGAGCTGATCGCCGGCCTGGAGATCATGCGGGCTCGGCCACGGGCGATCCGGGTCATCGAGGAGGAGTTCGGGTAACCCCGCCCCGCGGAGTTCGACACACTCTTTTTGCGCAGCGTTACCCACAGGTCACACTTTTCCGTGAGCCTTGGGGGTATGCAACGGGGCGACGAAAACCGTCGGCTGGATACCGCACGTCTGGCGGCGCGGGCCGGCCGGCAGCACGAGGTGTTCGCGGTGTGGCAACTGCCGGCGATCGGGGTGGGCGAGCGTGCGGTGCAGCGGAGGGCGGCGGCTGGTCTCCTTCGCCGCCTCTACCCGGGTGTGTACACCACTGCTCAGGGTCGGCTGACTCTCCGCGGGCGCTGGATGGCCGCCGTCCTGGCCTGCGGGCCCGAGGCACTGCTCAGCCACCGTGCCGCCGCCGCCCTGTGGGATCTACAGAACACCGCGAGCGGCCCCATCGACGTCACTGCCCCTCGGAGACGGCTGCACTCCGGCATCCGCTCACACGTCAGCAGCAGCCCGCCCCGGCTCATCCGGGCAACCGTGGACGCCATCCCGGTGACGAGCCTCGAGCGCACGGTCCTCGACCAGGCCACGACGCTCGCCGAACAGCGCCTGCGGACCACGCTCGAGCAGCTCCAGTACCGCGGTCTCCTCCACGCCGGCCGGTTCGCCGAGCATGCAGGGCACCGCGGCCTGAAACCCGTCATGGCCGTTCTGAGCACCCTTACCGACGACGCCCCCTGGACCCAGTCCGAGCTCGAGCGCCGCTTCCTCGAGCTGGTCCGCTCGGCGCACCTGCCCGATCCCCAGACCAACGTCATCGTGGCCGGCCTCGTGGTCGACTTCTGCTGGCCCGAGCAGCGGCTGATCGTGGAGGTCGATGGCTACGCGTGGCATAACAGCCGGCGCAGCTTCGAGGTCGATCGCCAAAGGGACGTAAAACTGACCCTGGCCGGGTACCGCGTGATCCGCATCACCTATGCCCGAATCGTCCACGACGCGGCCCGGCTGCTCGCTGAGCTGCGTGGGCTAATAGGATCAGCCGCCGCATGAGAGCGATGCAGATCACCGAACTGACCGGGCCGGCCACGGCCCTGAAGCTGGCCGACGTGAACGAGCCGGAGGCCGACCACTTCCTCTCCCCAGGCAGCGGCGTCATCGTCGATGTCCGCGCTGCCGGGGTCTCGTTCCCAGAGCTTCTCCAGACCCGGGGCGAGTACCAGTTCAAGCCACCGCTGCCCTTCGTGCCCGGCTCAGAGGTCGGGGGAATCGTGCGCGGCGCGCCCGAGGATGCGACGGTGAAGCCCGGCGACCGCGTGGCCGCCTTCTGCATGCTCGGCGGCTTTGCCGAGGTGGCGGTCGCACCGGCCTACTTCACCTTCAAGCTTCCCGATGCGGTCAGCTTCGAGCAGGGCGCCGGTCTGGTCCTCAACTACCACACCGCCTACTTCGCGCTCAAGCTCCGAGGTCGCCTTCAGGCCGGCGAGAGCGTCCTGGTCCACGGCGGCGCCGGTGGGGTCGGAACCGCCACCCTGCAGGTCGCCAAGGGCCTGGGCGCGCGCACGATCGCCGTCGTCTCCACGGAGGAGAAGGCCGAGATCGCCAGGCAGGCCGGTGCCGACCACGTCGTGCGCTCCGACGGCGCCTGGAAGGACGAGGTGCTGGGTCTGACCGAGGACGGCGTGGACGTGGTCATCGATCCGGTCGGCGGCGACCGTTTTACCGACAGCCTGCGCTCGTTGCGCGAGGGCGGCCGCCTCGTCGTCGTCGGCTTCACCGGCGGCTCGATTCCCGAAGTCCGGGTCAACCGCCTGCTGCTCAAGAACACCGAGGTGATCGGGGCCGGCTGGGGCGCGTACGTCATGGCCAAGCCCGCGGTCACGACGGAGATCGGCACGGCAATCGGCGAAATGATGACGAGCGGCGCCGTCGCCCCGGTGGTCGGCGCTCGCTTCCCCCTGGAGCGGGCCGGGCAGGCCCTGACCCTGCTCGACGAGCGGGGCGCAACCGGGAAGGTCGTCCTTAAGGTTGCCTGACCGCGGAGTGTGGCTCTGCCATGCTGCCCGGCGACGATGCCCGGTCTGATAGAGCGCTATCGCGAGCGGCTGCCGTTCGCCGCTGACGATCCCGTCGTGTCGCTGGGGGAGGGAAGCACGCCGCTGGTGCACGCCCCCGCGCTGTCGGAGCGGGCCGGCGTGGAGGTGTGGTGCAAGCTCGAGGGGCTCAACCCCACGGGTTCCTTCAAGGACCGGGGTATGACGTGCGCCGTGTCGGCGGCCGTCCGCGAGGGGGCACGGGCGATCGTCTGCGCTTCCACCGGCAACACGGCGGCGTCGGCGGCGGCCTACGCGGCTCGGGCCGGCCTGCGCTGCGCGGTCATCGTGCCCGAGGGGAAGATCGCCACCGGCAAGCTCGCCCAGGCCCTGATGCACGGGGCCCGCGTGATCGCTCTGCGCGGCAACTTCGACGTCGCCCTGAAGCTTGTGCGTGAGCTCGCCGCCGCGCACCCGATCGCCCTCGTCAACTCGGTCAACGAGTTCCGTATCGCGGGCCAAAGGACCTCGGCCTTCGAGATCGCCGAGACGCTCGACGGCGAGCTCGACGCGCTGTGCGTTCCGGTCGGCAACGCGGGCAACATCACCGCCTACTGGCGCGGCTTCTCCGAGCTCGGGCTGGCCCCGAGCATGCTCGGCTTTCAGGCCGCGGGGGCGGCGCCGCTCGTGCTCGGCCATCCGGTTGAAGCCCCGGAAACCGTGGCCAGCGCGATCCGGATCGGCAACCCGGCTCGCTGGGAGGACGCCATGAACGCGATGACGGCCTCCGGCGGCACGGTCCGCGCGGTGACCGACGCGCAGATCCTGTCTGCCTACCGGCTGCTGGCCAGTACCGAAGGGATCTTCTGCGAGCCGGCCTCGGCGGCCAGCGTCGCCGGGCTGCTGGCCCACGGCGCGGGAGACGCCCGCCGGGTGGCCTGCGTGCTCACCGGCCATGGCCTCAAGGACCCGCAGACGGCGCTGTCCCAGGCCGGCGCCGTTGTGCCCTGCGATCCTGAGCTCAGCGCGATCGAGCGGGCGGTTCTGGAGTGACGCTGGCCCGCCGGCGCCTGGTCCGCGTGCCCGCCTCCTCGGCCAACCTCGGGCCCGGATTTGATGTGCTGGCCGCGGCGCTCTCTCTTCATCTCGAGCTGGAGGTCGTGGAGACGGGCCGATTCAGCGTCCTCACCGAGCTTGGTGTCCCGACAACCCGGGAGAACCTCGTCGTGCGTGCCTTTGAACGGCTTCATCCCGCGGATGACTTCGAGTTTCGGATCGCCTCCCAGATCCCGCTGAGCGGTGGTCTGGGCTCGAGTGCCGCCGCCGCCTTGGCCGGCCTGCTCGCCGCCGACCATCTGTTCGAGCTCGATGCCGACGTTGTGGCGCTGGCCACTGAGCTCGAGGGTCACCCCGACAACATCGCGGCGGCGATGCGGGGCGGCTTCGTGGTCTGCACCGAGGAGCGAATCCACCGGTGTGACGCACCGATGGGCCTTGAGGCGGTCTTGGTCGTGCCCGCCGAGCCGGTGGCCACCACCGCGGCGAGGGCTGTCCTGCCGGCCACGGTGCCGCTGGCCGACGCCGCCTTCAACGTCGGAGCGGCGTCACTGCTCGCCTTGGGTCTGGCCGGCGGCGATTGGGAGCTGATCGCGGCGGGCCTGCGCGACCGCTTGCACCAGCCCTACCGGGCGCGCCTGTTTCCGCGCTCGGCCGCGCTGCTCGATCGGGCCAGGGAATTGGGCGCGCTGGGGGCGACAATCTCCGGCGCCGGGCCGGCGGTGCTCGTCTGGTGCCAGTACGAGCAGACCGGTGGCGTCGTCGCCGCCCTCACGCGCGAGACCGAGGGCTGGGCGCAGGTGCTCCGCGTCCCCTTTGAGTCTCAGGGCGCCGACGTCCGCGAGCTGTAGCCGCGGCCGGCGCTCAGGACGCCTGTGCCGCCGAGGCTGCCTGCTGGGTGCTCTGCAGCAGCGGGGCCAGGCGGGCGCGGGCCGCCTTGAGCTTTAGGCGACCGAGGATGTCATCGGCCACGGCGACATAGTCGCTGCCCAGATCGGGCCGGTAGTCGAGGATCGATGTCGCCCGCTCGGCGGACTCGGCATAGGCGATTGAGGAGCGGATGGTCGTCTCGATCAGCTTGTCGCCGAAGTGTTCGCGCAACGAGGCAAAGGCCTCTCGCGAGTGACGGGTGCGCATGTCGGCGATGTTGAGCATGACGCCGAGCCACTCCAGGTCGGGGTTCAGGCTGTCACGCGCCAGGTCGATGACCTCGAGCGCTTGCTCCACTCCCTGCATGGCGAAGTACTGGGCCTCGGCCGAGAGCAGGGCGTAATCGGAGGCGACGAGGGCGTTGACGGTGAGCAAGCCCAGCGCGGGCGGGCAGTCGATCAGCACCAGATCGTAATCGGGAGCGATCGGCCGCAGCGCCTTCTTCAGGGTCAGTTCGCGCCCCATCTTGCCGCCGAGGGCCAGCTCGGCCTCGGCCAGCCCGAGGTTCGCGGGAATGATGCCGTTGTGCACGGCCTGAGCGGCCTTGGCTCGTCCGGCCAGGACGTCGCCAATCGTCGGCGAGGCCTCGGGATCGACATCCAGATAATCGGAGAGATTGCCCTGAGGATCGAGATCGACGGCCAGCACGGACAGGCCGGTCCGGCGGAAGATGTCGGTGAGCGTCCGGACCGTCGTGGTCTTGCCGGTGCCACCCTTCTGGGAGAGGACCGCGATCGTCGAAGTCATCGGCGCCGCACTATACGGGGGCCGCGCAACGCACGTGCGCCCGCGCCCGCATTCCCGCGCAGCGGCGCGCTAGTACGACCTCTCGTAATTCCGTTCGGTCCAGTCGGCGCCTCGCCGCCCGTGGCGGCGTCCTCGTTCGGTCACGTGCCACAGGCACGCTCCCTCACTGCGTCCTGGCCACGAACGCCGAGCCATCC
>JAXDGI010000243.1:0-2595 GCA_034665145.1 Solirubrobacteraceae bacterium | reverse complement strand
ACGTCCTGAACCTGAGGAACTGACTGCCCGAGTTCAATGCGCGACACACGCGCCTGCGACCAGGACTTGCCGGCGGCGATGTCCTCGGGGCCGAGCAACGCTTGTAGGCGCTCAGCAAGCGGACGCTGATCTAGGTCAGCGCGTCGACGAAGCGCCCGCAGCCGCGCCGCAAGACGGCGCCGCTGCGGGGAGACTTCACCGATTGTTGTCACGCGGTCCGGAACAGCGTCGTGAAGTCGGCGAGGGCGACGGCGTGCTTGAGCGCCAGGTCCCGCTCGCGCCGACAGGCGTCGATGTTGGCAGCGGCTGTGAACTCCTCTTTGCCCTGAAACTCGGCCTGCTCGTCGTAGATCAGCCGCCACACACGGGGATGGTCCGTGTCGATGTCAAAGCCCCACCAGTCCACGCGCAAGCCGGCGAGAGCCGGATCGCTGGCGCGGTCAGTCACGTAGACCTCCTCGTCGGTGCGCGCGTACGCGTCCAGCTCCCACTTGGTGTACTCGGTCAGCGGGAACTCCACGATGCGGACACGGTAGATCCGCTTGCCGACAGCGCGGCTTCGAGCGACGTAGTCAGCCCACTCCTCCAAGTCGGTATCGGTCACCGTCACGCCCGAGTAGTCCTGGAACTGCTCGAGGCGAAACGCCGACTCGCTGAAGTCGAAGGGGTCGACCATCAGGTCGCTCCCAGCTTCTGCATGGCCGCCTCGACCACCCCTCGAGGCAGGATCACGCCCCCCTCGTCGTCATGGCACGGGACCTCGCCGAGCAGGTCCGTCAGGGAGCCCTGAAACATGAGGCTCCCATCCGCCAACTCGTAGACCGCCGGGCACGAGTTGACGGGGCACGAGTCATCCACGCTTGTCTCGCCGTGTGTGGTTGCCAGCAGTCGCAGTTTCATCGCTCGGGCCCTCCTGGTGGAACTGGCGATCACTTTGGCTCCGTATGGTGTGCGGTACGCGCGTACGCGTCAAGCATTCAGACGGCTGGGTAGACGAACCGTGGGCGGCCAACGGGCGCGATGCAGTTGACGTGGTGCATGACCTGCCGCAGAATATGGCGCATGGAGCGCAGCAGGTATCAACGGCGGAGCGTGCCCGTGCGTGCCCTGCTGCTCGAGGACGTCAGTGAGCACCCGGAGCGGTACGGGCTGACCCGCGAGGGCTCTGAGGCGGCGAGGCTGCAGGCGCTGCTGGAGCTCGGAGCCGAGACCGCGCGGCGCCGGATCGAGGAGCAGGAGATGGAGGCCGTCTACCGCGAGTGGGCGACGGACAGCGAGCGCTCCGAGGCCGTCGAGGAGCTGGCAAGCCTGGCGCTGGGCACAGGCGGTCTCATCGACGAGGTGCTCGGCCGGGGGCCGGAGGCTGCTCCCCGCCCGACCGAGTGACCGCGCGCCGGGGAGAGGTCCACGGCCTCGCCGGCGGTGACACCGGTCTCCTGGTGCTGACCAACGACACCTGGAACCGCGCCATGGGCTCGGTCGGTGGCGTGCTGGTGGCCCCGCACGGTGATCTCGACCCGCTCAGCGTCGAGCTGCCGGGCGATCGGCGGGTTGCGCTGGTCGGAGTTCTCCTGACGATCCCGCGCGCACGCCTGACAATCCTCGAGTATGTCGTTCCCTCCGCGCAGTTGGAGCACGTGGCCGGAGGTCTGCGCAGCGTCCTCGGCCACCCGGTCCTGCTGTCCTCACCGCCTGCCGCGCCCCCCATCCCAGCCGGGCCGGTCACCTACCCGGCGTGGGGCCAGATCTACTACGGCCCCCCGCACCGGGACGAGAGCAAGCGCTACGTGGTCGTGTCGCACGACCTCCACAACCGCACCACCGGTCGACCGATCGTGGTCCGGACCACGTCACAGGCGAAGCGCGATCACCGTAGCTTCCCCACCATCGAGGACGGCGCCGCCCAGGCCTGCTGCGGTGATGCGGCCGCCCTCGCCGAGCGCCACCTCCGCTGCTGCCCCGGGGACGCCCGGCCGATCCCCGCGTCGCTGTCGTTGACGGACATGGTGGCCGTCGCCCGCGGAATGGCCGAAACACACGGCCTCTGAGCCCGGCGGCGAGATCCGAGCCGGGTCGATCGCGAAGCGATCGCCGGCGTCCCCCATGAGTGCCGTCGCCCGGCTCACCGCGTCCGGGCTTGCGACTCCACGCCGGAGCGAGCCTACGCGACGGCCTGACTCTCGAACTGCGTCCGGTAGAGCTCGGAGTAGAGCCCGCCGGCGGCGATCAGCTGGTCGTGGCGCCCGCGCTCGACGATCCGGCCGCCGTCGACGACCAGGATCATGTCCGCCTCGCGCACCGTGGAGAGGCGGTGGGCGATGACCAGCGAGGTGCGGCCCGCCAGCGCGGTGCGCAGCGCGTGCTGCACGGCGAGCTCGGACTCGGAGTCGAGATGGGCGGTGGCCTCGTCGAGGACGACTATGTCGGGCGCCTTGAGCAGCACCCGGGCGATGGCGATGCGCTGCTTCTCGCCGCCGGAGAGGCGGTAGCCGCGGTCGCCGACCACGGTCTCGAGCCCGGCGGGCAGCGAGTCGACGAAGCGCAGGATCTGGGCGCCGCGCAGCGCCTCGCGCAGCTCCTCCTCGGTGGCCTCGG
>JAXDGI010000242.1:0-4133 GCA_034665145.1 Solirubrobacteraceae bacterium | reverse complement strand
GGCTGGCAGGAACCCTCGCCAGCCACGTTCACCTCATATTCGATCGGCTAACCAAACCCGCAGCCCGTCCTCCCGCCATCCCCTCCCGGGGCGGGAGGACGTCCCTCCTGCCCTTCCCTCGGGGCGGGAGGGACGGCTCGGACACAACGACAGGAGTCTTCCATGCGTCCCATCAACCTCGCCTTGGTCGCGGTCGCCGCGACCCTCGCCGTCGCGGCGCCAAGCTTTGCAGCCACCACCGCGAACACCCTGACGGGCACCGACGGGCCCGGCTTCACGGTCACGATGAACAAGAAGACCGTCAAGGCCGGCACCTACACGATCGTCATCCACGACCGCTCAGCCATCCACAACTTTCACCTCACCGGCCCCGGCGTGAACAAGACGACGAGCGTCCCAGCGATCCGCACGACGACGTGGACGGTCAAGCTGAGGAAGGGCACCTACAAGTTCGTCTGCGACCCCCACGCCGCGATCATGAAGGGCCTGTTGAAGGTCACGTGATCACCGGCAGCACTAAACTCCACCTCACGCAACCACCCGGACCGAACGCCTCAGCAAAGTTGATCGCTGTCGCGGTCGCGTCCCTCGCAGTCGGGGCGTCCTTCGCGTACGCCGGACAGCGGACGACCGGGCCGGGTCTCGTCTACACGGAGCCCACCGTCATGACCGACAGGACAATCAGCCTCACGCGCACTCGCCTGCCGCGAGGAGTGATCATTCGCTACGCCATCGTCAACCGCGGAACGCGCCCTTACGCAGTTCACATCTGGGACGCCTCGACCGCTCCGATCCCGCCGAACGGGCGTGTTGTTCTCCCCGTGAACTGGCGTGACCGCGGCCGCTACGTCTACCGGATCTTCTATCACGGCGAGCCGGCGGGCCCGCGACGCTACATCACGGTCTACTAACTCCGACGGCACGACGCGACGGCCAGGTGGCGCGCCGCCTGCCGACGACTCGCCATTCATGACCCGTCCGACAAAGCCCACCGGCTTCACCGAGTTCGCCGCCCAAAGCCGCTGCGCCCTGGAAATAGGAGGCAATGCCATGGAGACCCCGATCGCCATTCTCGAAGACTTCGCAGCGCTCCATCCGTTCTTCCACATCATCCAGGAAGGCCTCGCCGGGCACGTCGAGGCCGATCACCTCTTCGAACGGGGTTGTCGCCGCGTGTGTCCAGGGACCGCGAGCGACGCGAGCACGCCGGCAATGAGTACAGCGGTGCACAGGACGAATGTGATCGTGTAGCCGTGCTTTGCGGGTTCGCCGCTCGCGAGCAGGTGCGCGCCGAGAACGCTGGCCGCGATGCCGGCGCCGATTGCGCCTCCGATCGTTCGGACGATCGTGTTCATGCCGGTTGCGACGCCGGTCTGTGCGGGTGGCACGGCCTCGACGATCAGGTTCGCCATTGAGGCGAAGGAGAGGCCGACGCCGGCCCCGACGAGTGTCGTGGCGAGGTAGATCTCCCAGCGTGAGGTGGCGATCGTGAGGACGACGAATGCGATCGTGGTCAGGATCGCGCCGAGCACGAGCGGAACCTTCGATCCGACCAGGTTCGAGAGGCGGCCGCTGATCGGGCTCGTGATCATGCTGGCGATCGTCGTCGGGACGAGGAACAACCCGGCCTGGCTGACGGATGCGCCGTAGCCGTACCCAGTCGAGGTCGGGGCCTGGACGAGCTGTGGGATCAGAATGAGGGCGCTGTACTGCCCGAAGCCGAGCAGCAGCGCGGCCGTATTCGTCGTCCACACGCCCCGCAGGCGCATCGTTTTCATGTCGACGAGCGGCTGCCGCGCGCCGCTCTCCGCCTTGACCCACGCCCCCGCAAGGAGCGCCGAGAGGGTGAACAGGCCAAGTGTCTTCGCCGATCCCCAGTGCCACGTCGCCCCCTCGCTGACCGCAACGAGCAGCGCGACGAGCCAGGCCGAGAGCAGCACACCGCCGAGCCAGTGGACCTTGCCCGGTGCGCGGACCGACGATTCGGGGATGAACACGATGGCCGCCACCGTCGCGACCGAGGTCAGCATGAGCAGGATCCAGAAAAGCCAGTGGTAGGAGAGGTGCTGCAGGATCGGACCGGCCAGCACGATCCCCAACCCGCCGCCGATTCCGAGCAGGCTCGAGACCAGGGCGATCGCCGAAGCGACGCGCTCTGGCGGAAACTCATCGCGGATGATTCCGAACGCGAGCGGATAGATAGCGCCGCCCAGACCCTGGATCGTCCGCGCCGCGATCAGCACGATCAGTGACGTGGCGACCGCCGCGAGGAGTGAGCCCGCCACCAGGAACGCGAGGGAGATGACGAGCACTCGCTTCTTGCCGAACATGTCTCCGAGTCGCCCGGCGATCGGAGCCGCGACGGACGCAGCGAGCAAGAATGAGGTGAAGACCCACCCCGCACCCGATGTCGAGGTGTGCAGGTCGCGCTGGAGCACCGGCAGGGCTGGCGCCACGAGCGTCTGAAGCAGTGCGAACGCCCCGCAGCCGAGGGCGAGCACGCCGAGGATCAGCCGAGGCCGCGAGGCTCTAGTCGCCCCGCGCGGGGTATGGACGGGAGTGGGGGTGGCGCTGTGTGTCATGCATGGAGCCTCGGACAGGGCGCCGGCTGGCACAAGAGACCTGCCGACCCTAGTAGTGGCAGGGCCAGGATCGACACGTCCGAGCGCGATATCCTTGTGTCATGGCTCAGGAGAACCTGATCGGCGAGTACCTCCGTGCCCGACGTGAGCTGGTCCGCCCCGAGGATGTCGGCGTGCCCGACCTCGGCAGCCACCGCCGGAGGGTGGCCGGGCTGCGGCGCGAGGAGGTTGCGATGCTGGCAGGTGTCAGCGCCGACTACTACGTGCGCCTCGAACAGGGACGCGACCAGCACCCCTCCACGCAGGTCATCGACGCGCTCGCCCGAGCCCTGCAGCTCGACGACGACGCCGCAGCCCACCTGCGCCGGCTCGCCGAACCGCCCACGCGCCGCCGGCGCCGCATCAGCCCGCGGCCCGAGAAGGTGCCCGCCGGCATCCGGCAGCTGATCGACTCCTGGAGCCACACCCCCGCCTACGTCCAGGGCCGCTACATGGACGTGCTGGCCGCAAATCCCCTCGCTACCACGCTCGCCCCCTACTACGTCGAGGGCGAGAACCTCATCCGTGCAACGTTCGTCGACCCCCGTGTGCGTGAGATGTACGGGAATTGGGAGCAGCTCAGCAGGAGCACGGTCGCAGGCCTGCGGGCACTGGTCGGCCCCGACGTCGACGATCCCCGCCTCAACGAACTGGTCGGCGAGCTCTCGGTCCGCAGTGAGCACTTCCGCAAGCTCTGGGCGCGTCACGACGTTCGACCCAAGCGCAGCGGCACAACGCGGATCGAACACCCCTTGGTCGGGCCGCTACAGCTGAGCTACGAGAAGTTGCCGATCCCCGACACAGACCACCAAGCACTAAGCATCTACCACGCCGCTCCCGGAAGCAGCAGCGCCCAGGCACTCGAGCTGCTCGCCACCATCGCGGCCGAAGGGCGCGAACCGATTCGGAGCTTCTTCGAGGAGTAGCGCCTCGCGATGACCTTGTCGTCCGAGACCGTTGGATCAACGACGATCTCGATCCGCTCGAAGCCAGCCGATGCGGCGTAGCCGTCCGGTTCGTCCCGGTAGTGCTGCGTGACGAGCGTCTTGAGGAACCCGTTCCCGAGAACCCGAAGCGCGTGCCTCAACTTCGGACAGTAGACTCGGCGGATGGGCGACGTGGCGATGACGCCAGGGGATGCGCTCGTCGCGGCGCAGCGTGATCTCGCGAACGAGCTTGCGAGGCTCTTGCCCTCGGGCGCGGTCATCATCGACGCGCACACGCACCTCGGGGCCGACGAGGATGGTCAGTCGCTCGACCTGTCGAGCCTGATCAGCTTGCTCGACGACGTCCGTGGTGATGCTCGAGCGTGTGCGTTCCCGTTCCACGACCCCGAGCGCGAGCCGGCGTATCGGACACCGAATGATCGGGTGCTGGCCTGGGCGGCCGAGAGCGGCGGTCGGATCATCCCCTACTGTCGGCTCGATCCGGCCGATCACGCGCTCGCAGAGGCCGAGCGCTGTCTCGCGCTCGGCGCTCGAGGGTTCAAATTGCATCCACGCGCGCAGGGGT
>JAXDGI010000241.1:0-4260 GCA_034665145.1 Solirubrobacteraceae bacterium | reverse complement strand
CCACGCTGGGGGCTGCGGACGCGCTCCTCACCCGGCTGCTGGCCGAGCTGTCCGGCGGTCCCGGCGCGGCCCTCGGCGCGGGCCAGCCGACGGTCGTCCGAGCCGGCGCCCTGCGGGCGATCGAGGCAGATCTCCGCCGGTATCTGCGTCACGAGGCGGCGACCGGCGCCCAGTGGCGACCCTTCGGCCTCGAACTGCGCTTCGGCTTTCAGGACGAGCAGGACGAGCGGCCGTCCCTGCCCCCGCTCGAGCTCGGCGAGGGCGAGGACCATGTCCGCATCCGGGGGATGATCGACCGCGTCGACGTTGATCCGGCGGGCCGGGCGGTGGTCCGCGACTACAAGAGCGGCGCCGGGCGCCCCGATTGGCCCGCGGCCCGTTGGAGCGCCGATCGGCGCCTGCAGGTGGCCCTCTACCTCGTCGTGGTCCGTGAGCTGACGGAGTTGGAGCCGGTGGCCGGCTTCTATCAGCCGCTGCGCGGCGACGACCTGCGCGCGCGGGGCCTGTACAGCCTCGAGGCCGGCGTCAGTGGTGTCGTGGACCGCGACGGGCGATCCCCTGAGGAGTTCTCGGCCCTGCTCGACGATGCCGCGCAGCGCGCGATCGCGGTCGCCGCCCGGCTGCGCGCGGGGCGGCTCGAGCCCTGTCCGCAGACCTGCTCGCGGGATGGCTGCGCCTACCCAGGGATCTGTCGCAGCCAATGATCGCTCCGGCCGCACCGAGTGGACAACGCGACTGGACCGGGGAGCAGGCCGCGGCGATCGATCGCCGGCAGGGCGAGCTGCTCCTCGACGCCGGTGCCGGCAGCGGCAAGACGTCCGTTCTCGTTGAGCGCTTCGTCCGCCACGTGCTCGGCGACGAGATCGCCGTTGGCCGCATTCTGGCCATCACCTTCACCGAGAAGGCCGCCGCCGAGCTGCGTGATCGCATCCGAGCGCGGCTGGGCGAGCTCGGGGCGGCCGAGGCGGCCCGCGCCACCGAGGGCGCGTTTATCTCCACCATCCACGGCTTCTGCGCGCGGCTGCTGCGATCCAGTGCGCTGGCGGCAGGCCTCGACCCGGGCTTCGTCGTCCTCGATCGTGACCGATCAGAACCGCTGGCTGCGATGGCCTTCGAGGCCGCGTTGCGCGAACTGGAGGCTCCGGCCGCCGCCGACCTGCTGGCGGCGTACGGCGCCCCGGCGCTGCGGGCGGCCGTCGTCTCGGCCTATTCGCGCCTGCGCTCAGCCGGCCGGCTCAGTCCCACCTTGCCCGAGGTCGCGCCGGTGGCGGATGGCGCCACGGCCGCGGGCCTGGAGGCGGCGGCCCGCGCCCTGGGGGCTGAGCTCGGGCAGGTGGACTCACCGAGTGCCCGAGTGCTCGAGGCTCTCGACCGGCTCGAGCGCTGTCGCGAGCTGCTGGCGGCGCCCGACCTGTGGCCGGCCGAACTCGACGCGGTCAAGCTCCGGGGCAATGGCGCGGCGCTCAGCACCGATGCGTGTGCCGATTACCGCGAGGCGTGGGTCGCGCACCGCACCGCCCTGGCGGCCCGAGCCGCGGCGCCGATCCGAGACCTTCTCGACGAGCTGCTACGCGCCTTCGGCCGCCACTACGCGAGGGCCAAGCGCGACGTCTCCGGCCTTGACTTCGAGGACCTGGAGCTCCTCAGCCTCGAGCTGCTGCGCGCCTCACCGGAACTGCGCCAGCGCTACTCGGAACGCTTTGAGCGCATCATGGTCGACGAGCAGCAGGACACCAACCGCGTTCAGCTCGAGCTGATCGAGTCGGTGGCACGCCAGAACCTGTTCACGGTCGGCGATGCCCAGCAGTCGATCTACCGCTTCCGGCACGCCGACGTGGCTCTCTTCCAGGCGCGGGGTGAGCGGCTGGCCGCCGCCGGGTGTCGCCTCACCCTGCAGACCAACTTCCGCTCGCGCCCGGAGATCCTCGAGCCGCTGAATGCGGCCTTTGCCACCGCCATGGGCGAGCGCTTTGCGCCGCTGATTCCCGGCCGGGTGCCCGGGTCCGACGGCGGGGAGGCCGCTGTTGATCCACGCGTCGAGCTGCTGCTGGTCGACAAAGGGGCCGAGTGGGAGCTGGAAGGAATGGCCGCCCCCTGGCGGCTGGCTGAGGCTAAGGCCCTGGCCGACCGCGTGGCCGAACTGGTGGCGGGGGGCACACCGCCCGGCGAGGTGGTCGTGCTGACCCGCGCGACGACCGACATGCGCGCCTACGAGCGTGCCCTGGAACGCCGCGGCCTGCCCACCTATGTGATCGGGGGCCGGGGCTACTGGTCCCATCCTCAGGTGCTCGACCTCGTGGCCTACCTGCGGACAATGGCCAACCCGGGCGATGAGGAGGCGTTATTGACCGTTCTCGCCTCGCCGCTGGTCGGCGCCTCGTTCGACGCCCTGGTGGTCGTGGCCGGGCTGGCCCGCGATCGCGGCCGTGATCCGTGGGCGGTGCTACGGGCGCCGGGCACCGATCTGGACGTGCTCGACCATGATGACCGCGAGGCGCTGCTGGGCTTCGCGGGCTGGTTCGCCACCGAGCGCGCCGGCGCCGGGCGCCGCAGTATCGAGGATCTGATCGACCGGGCCCTGGACCGGACCGGCTACGACCTGAGCATGCTGGCCATGCCGGGGGGCCGGCGACGCCTGGCCAATGTGCGCAAGCTCATGCGGCTGGCCCGGGAGTACGAGGATGAGCGTGGGCCGGATCTACCGGGCTTCGTGGCCGCCGCCGGCGAACGTGCGGCGGGACGCCTGGCCGACACGCGCGAGAGCGAGGCGCCGGTGGAGGGTGACGGACTGGACGCCGTGCGACTGATGACCATCCATCGCGCCAAGGGCCTGGAGTGGCCGACGGTCTGCGTCGCCGATCTCGGCCGCTCGCCCCGGCCCCCCCATCAGATCCTGCGCCTGAGTGCCGACGGGAGGCTGGGGCTCCGCGTGCACCGGGCCGGCGTGGCCCGTCGGGTCTCAGCCCTTGACTACGAGACGATCGGCGCCGAGGAGCGCCAGGCGGACGAGGATGAGGAGCGGCGCCTGTTCTACGTGGCCATGACCCGTGCCCGCGAGCGCCTGATCCTCAGCGGTGCCACCCGGTTTGACGGATGGACGGGCGCGGCTGCCCAGACCGGAGGGGGTCCGGTGGCCTGGATCGCCCCCGCCTTCGTGCCCGAACTGGGCCAGCTGATCGGCGAGGGGGGAGGGGTGGTCTCGCTGGGGGGCGGCTCGGTTCGCCTGTCCATCGCCACGCCCGAGAGGCGGCCCCACGACTCGGGGGCCATGAGTCCAGACCGAGAGGGCGCCACACCCTCTCCGTGGCCCGCGCCGGCTCCACCGCCCCCGCCGGCCGCACCCGCTCCGTGGCCAGCGCCGGCTCCACCGCCCCCGCCTGGCGCACCCGCTCCGTTGCCAGCGCCCGCTCCGCCACCCCCGGTCACCACGCTCAGCTATTCCGCCCTGGGCGAGTACGAACGCTGCGGCTACCGCTTCTACGTCGAGCGGGTGCTGGGCCTACCGGTCCGTGAAGGGGAGAGCGGGCCCGGGGGCGGCGACCTCGGCGCGGCCGGCGAGGATCTCGCCGCCATCGGCCGGCGCGCTCCCCGCACGGCGTCCGGGACCGCCCGCGCGGGCAGCGAGCGCGGCGTGCTGCTCCACGCGCTGCTCGAGCGCCTCAATTTTCGTGCCCCGCGCGTCCCCGGACCCGACGCCCTCCGCGCCGCCGCGGCGGCCGCCGGCCTCAGAGCGCCCGCTGAGGCTGAGGCGACGGAGCTGACCGCAAGCCTCGAGCGCTTCATCGCCAGCCCCCTGCGCAGCCGCCTGGGGAGCGCCACGGACCCGCGGCGAGAGGAGCGCTTTGCCTTTGCCTGGGCGGGTGTGCTCGTCACCGGAGTGATCGACGTTCTCGTGCGCGAGCCGGGTGGCCAGACCCTGATCGTCGACTACAAGAGCGACCGTCTCGACGGCCGGGACCCCGCCGGGGTCGTGGCGGCCGCGTACGGCGCGCAACGCCTCATCTACGCCCTGGCCGCGCTCCACGCGGGGGCGGCCCGCGTCGAGGTCGCCTACTGCTTCCTGGAGTCTCCCGAGACGCCGGTGACCCAGGTGCACGAGCGCACGGAGCTGCCCCGCCTGGAGGCGGAGCTCGGCGCCCGGGCGGGGGCAATGCTGCGCGCCGAGTTCGCGGTCACCGAGGCACCGCACCGCGATCTCTGCGCCGGGTGCCCGGCCCAGGGCGGCCTGTGTTCGTGGCCACTGGAGGTCACGCGGCGCGA
>JAXDGI010000240.1:0-10082 GCA_034665145.1 Solirubrobacteraceae bacterium | reverse complement strand
GCGGCTCGGCGGCCGGCCGCGTCGTGCTCGTCAGCGTGTCACCCACACGGAGCCTGGTCACGTCCTTGATCCCGGTGATGACATAGCCCACTTCGCCCGCGCCGAGCGCCGGAGCGGAGATCATCTGCGGGCTGAAGAAGCCGATGTCGTCGATGTCGGCCTCGGTGCCGGCCTGCATGGCCCGGATCGCGTCACCCTTGGTGAAGGTGCCGTCGACGACCCGGATGTAGGCGATGACCCCGCGGTACTGGTCGTACTCGGAGTCGAAGATCAGCGCGCGCGGCGGCGCGTCAGGATCGCCGTGCGGCGGAGGCACCCGCGCGATGAGCTCATCCAGCACGTCGGTGATGCCCTCTCCGGTCTTGGCGCTGATCCGTCGCACGTTGTCGGCGGGCTCGCCGAGCAGGTCCGCGACCTCCTCGGCCACCCGCTCGGGCTCGGCCCCGGGCAGATCGACCTTGTTCAGACACGGGATCAGCTCCAGGCCCGACTCGACGGCCAGGTAGGTGTTGGCCACCGTCTGAGCCTCCACCCCCTGGGAAGCGTCGACGACGAGCAACGCGCCCTCACAGGCCTCCAGGGAGCGCGACACCTCGTAGGTGAAGTCCACATGCCCGGGGGTGTCGATCAGCTGCAGCTGGTAGGTCGTGCCGTCGTGCGGGGACTCATAGAAGACGCGGACGGCCTGGGCCTTGATCGTGATGCCGCGCTCGCGCTCCAGATCCATCGAGTCGAGCAGCTGGGCCCGCATCTGCCGCGGGTCGACGGTGTGGGTGAGCTCGAGGATGCGGTCGGCCAGCGTCGACTTGCCGTGGTCGATGTGGGCGATGATCGAGAAGTTGCGGATCAGAGACTGGTCGGCCATGGCCACTTGAAGGGTAGGAGGACCGAGGCCCTAGTTCGCGTGGCTGGGACGCAGCCGACCGGCGATCATCGACTCGATCTGGCGCGCTTCCGGGATCCGCATCAGGAGAACGAGCCGTGCGTACAGCCCGAGGGCGGCGGCCAGGGCGATGCCCACGGCGAGGATCTGAGCGATCAGGGACAGGCCCAGCAGGCTGTCGAGCCCCTTCCAGAGCAGATAGCCGGCGCCGGTGACGATCGCCGTCGCCACGAGGATGCGCGCAGTGATCATCATTGTCTGGGCCAGCTCCAGCCGCCCGTTGAAGCCGATCTGCAGCCGCCGGATCTGCAGGGCGGTCATGACGATGTTCGCGGCCAGCGTGCCGATGATCAAACCGGCGATGCCCAGCGAGTGGTAGAGGGCCAGGGAGACGATCGCGTCAACGACGATGTTGATGACGGCCAGCTTGGTCGGGACCCAGGGCCGCTGCAGAGCGAAAAACGTCCTGGTGAGGAGCAGATTCACGCCGGCAAAGGGCAGGCTGAAGGCGAACCAGAACAGCGCGGTGGACACATAATGCGTCGACGCGGCGCCAAACTCCCCGTGCTCGTAGACGAGCCGGACGATCGGCGTGGCCAGCACCGCCATCAGCCCGGCCGAGGGGATCATCAAGAGGTTGATCTGGCGGATGCCGTTGCCCAGGGTGCGCCGCATCCCGCCCGGATCCCGGCGCGAGGCCATCCGGCTCAGGGTCGGAAACAGGACCGTGGCCACGGCGACGCTGAACACGCCCTGAGGCAGCATGTAGATCCGGAAGGCGTCGTTGATCGCGCTCGGAGCATGGGTGTTGACGAGCGTGCCCAGCTCAGCATTGAGGAACGCGTCAAGGTTGATGATCCCGATGCTCATCGTCACCGGTATGAACAGGATCAGTACCTGGCGAATCCGGGGGTCGTGCCAGTTCAGCGTGAAGGAGAGCCGGAACTCGACCTTGCGCAGGGCCCAGGCGATCATCACAAACTGCACGAGGGTGGCCACCACCCAGGCGATCGCGTAGGAGTAGACGGCGTCGGTCCCGTGGAACTGCGAGTGCAGAACGACCAACAGCACGATGATGACCACGTTCCAGACCGCGGGCGCGATCGCCGGAACCGTGAACTCGTCATAGGACTGGAGGATCCCCACGAGTAGACCGGTGAGACTGAGCAGCAGGACGACCGGAAACAGGACGCGGGAGAGTCCAGCGGTGAGCGAGTTGGCGGCGCTCAGAGCGGTGCCCGTGAAGAGCGGCATGATCAGCCCCGCCAGGGCCATGTAGAGCAGCGTGATCACGCCGAGCACGACCAGGATCAGCCAGAAGAGCTCGGACGCGAGCTTGAACGCTTCCTGCTTGCGCCGCTGCTGCAGCAGCTCGGTGAACACGGGCACGAAGGCGGCTGAGAGCGCAGCCTGCGAGAACAGGTTGCTGAACAGATTGGGAATCTGCGAGGCGACCGTGAACGCCGAGATGGCCAGCCCGGTGGCAAAAAAGCTCGCCTGGATGATCTCGCGTGCCAATCCGGCCACCCGCGAGATCGCGGTGGCCACGGCGAAGATGGTGGTGCTGAGCGCGAGCCGGCGCCGGGGCGGCGGAGGCGGCGACGACTCCCCCGTTGGCTTGGTAGCGGCAGACACGCGGGCGCTATAGTACGCGTCGTCGCCGCGGTTTCCCGCGGCTGCTTCTTGTCATGGCCAACATTCACTCACAGAAGAAGCGGATCCTCCGCGCGGAGCGCGAGCGCATCGAGAACCGCCGGTACACCTCGGCGATCAAGACCTATTTCCGCCGGCTCGAGAATGCCGTCGCGGCCGGTGACTCCGACACGATCGACACCGAGCACCGCTCGCTGATCAAGACGATTGACAAAGCGGTCAAGCGCGGTGCTCTGCACCGCAACAACGGCGCGCGCAAGAAGTCCCGCGCCGCCCGCTTGCGCCACACCGCCTGAGAGCTGCGCCCGGCGTGAGCCGGTCCGCTGACAGCCGCCGCGGCGAGAGCCGGTCGTCGCCCGAGCGCTCGACCCCGGGTCACGTTGACGATTTGGGTGGGCGCTTGCTGTTCTGGACAGCCCAGGTGAGTACCGTGTGGACATGGCCAGCGACCTGACCGATCCCGCTGCCCCTGACGCCCAGGCGATCTCCTTCGCCGTCGACGCCCTGGCCCAGGACGGCGACGGCCACGTTGAGGTCACCGGGCGCTGGTACGGCGTCCGCGGCCGGCGCTTCGTCCGCCCAACGCTGACCGCGGTCATGAAGTCCGGAAACAACGAGCGCCGCACCCTGGCCGACCTTGATCACAAGCCGTGGGCAGCCGAGGATGGGGAGGCTTGGACAGCCGCCTTCCCGCTCGGGGTGGAGATCGAGGACGCGGCCGAGCTCGAGCTCAACGTGGCTCCCGATATCACCGTCCCGCTCGGCACCGAGGCCGTGAGCCGCTCCGAAGCGAAGCGCAACCAGCCGTCGCGAGGCCGCTCGAGCACCGGCTCGCGCGCGCCGCGCGTGCGCACCAGCCCCCCGGCCCGGCCGACGATGACCGACCGTACGCAGGAGCTGGAGCGACTGCGCAGCCGGCTGCGTGACCTCGAGGCCGCTCACGACCGGGAGCGCACCCGCCGCGAACAGGCCGAGGCCCACCTCGAGGATGAGCGCACCGAGGCGCTGCGGCTGCGCTCAGAGGTGGGGCGTCTGGGCGCCGAGCTCGACCTCGCCCGGGCGAGGGGGGACGAGCTGGAGGCCGCCGCGGCCGAGCTGGAGACGACGCGCCGCGAGGCCATGTCGACCGGTCGTGAGCTCGAGGCGGTGCGCAACGACCTCAAGCACACCGCCCGCCAGCTCAAGGATGCGCGCGAGCACGCCCGGGACGCGGGTCGCGGGCTGGAAGGTGCGCGCAGCGAGGCGCTGCAGGGTGAGCGCCGGCTGCACGAAACGCGCCGCCAGGTCGAGGAGCTCGAGCGCGAGCGCGACGCGGTCAGCTACGCGCTGGAGCAGGAGCAGGCCGAGGCGGCCCGGCTGCGCCGCGAGCTGGCCGACTCCGAGGACGCCGTCCGGCGCCTGGCCGGCGCCCGCTCCGGGACCGTGTCCCGCGCCCGGCCGTCGGGCGAGAGCGTGGCGGCGAGCCCGGACGGCGAGAGCGACACGTTGTTCTCCCCGCGCACGCCGCCGGTCGAGCACCGGCTGGAGCCCATGTCGCCCCGCCTGCGCGCCCTCAACAAGCTCGAAGCCTCGGCCCCGACCTGGAGCGACCGGCCGCTGAACCCGTCCCTGCGCTCCGGAAGCTGGTTCATCAGGGGCCTGGCCATCATCGTCGTCCTGATTGTGCTGGTGGTCATCGTCGTGCTCATCAACTCAACGGTCGCCTGAGCAGGCCGCCCGCCCGCTCAGGCCGCCCGCGGCTCAGGCCGCGCTCGCCGCTCAGGCGGCGATCCGACCGATCGCGGTGAGCGCCGCCGTATCCTCGGCCGCGCCCCCCGGCCCTCCGCCCCGGGAGGCCAGCTCCAGGTCGGCGATCTCGACGATCGCCAGGCGCAGCCGATCGGCGCCGCTGCGGCGCGCGTCGGCGATGAGCCGATCGGCCGCCCGCGAGGGCATCCGCAGCCGGCGCTTGATCTGCGCCGCGGCCTCACCCGCATCCAGCGCGGCCGCCACCTCGTGGGCGACCCGAACCCGCTGGGAGATCCAGTACAAGAGGCCAGGCAGCCGCTCGCCCTGCTCGCGCAGCGCCAGGTAGGCGCGAATGGCGCTCGACGGGTCTCCGGCGACCAACGCGTCGGCCACCGCCCAGGCCTTCCGCTCGGCCGACGGGGCACTCAGCGCCTCCACGTCGGCCGCGCTGAGCCCGACCCCGTCCTCCCCGCCCAGGGCCAGCTTCTCGAGCTCGCGAAGGAGCCTCTGCTGGCGCTCGCCGACATGATGGATGAGCGCCCGGGCACCATCCGGCTCGAGCTCGACGCCCAGCTCGGCCGCGCGCGCCAGCACCCATTTGGGCAACTCCCACGGCTTGACGCTGGACTCGACGTTGATATCGCCCTCGGCGCGCGTGACCAGCTTGTGGAGCCGGTCGGGGGCCTTGTTGCGGCTGTCCTCGCGAGCGAAAAAGGACACCGTCGTCTCGGCGTCGGGTCCGAGGCCGTCGAGGGCCGCGGCGAGCGCGTCCAGATCCTTGTCCTTCCAGCGCTCGGCGCCCTCGACGATGAGAAAGCGGCGTCCCAGGGCCAGCGTCATCGCATCCAGCGCGGCAGCCACGTTGTCGGCCGTGGCCGCCTCGCCCTCGAACAGCTCCAGACCCTCGGGACCGCTGATCGCCTCGGCCAGACCGCGCAGCCGGGCGCGGCGCTCAGCGATCCGGCCATGATCGTCACCATGGATGAGATAGGCGGTCTTGAACTTGGGCACGAGCCGAGTCTAGATCGGGCCGCGGGCGGCACGCTCGAGCGCCATCGCCACGGCCTGCTCGGGACTGTCGGCCACCTCGATGCCGGGAATGTCCCAGGTGTCATAGCCGACCACCGGCACCCCGGTGGCCAGCGCGAGAGCCACCTCGGAAAGGGTGCCATAGGCGCCGCCGACCGCGAGCAGGGCATCGGCGGAACGGACGATCAGCCCGTTGCGAAGCTCTCCGAGCCCGGTGACCAGCGCGATGCCCACCCACGGGTTGGCCCCCGCCCGGTCGGTGCCGGGCAATATCCCCACCACCGTCCCCCCGGCCGTCGCCGCGCCCTTGGAGGCGGCAGCCATCACCCCCGGTCCGCCGCCGGTTATGACGATCGCTCCGGCCCGAGCCAGTCCGGCCCCGACCAGCTCAGCCGCCACCGTTTGCGCGTCGCTGGGCCGGCTGGCGCCGACGACCGCGATGTGCACCGTCCCGCCGGCCGGCTCCGGAGGGTCGGAACCGGCGACCATCAGGCCAGGACGACGTTGACCAGCTTGTCGGGCACGACGATCACTTTGGCCACCCGGTGTCCGTCGATGTGCGCCTGAACGCCCTTGGCGTTCAGCGCGAGCTCTTCGAGCTCGTTCTGGGGGGTGCCCGTGTTGGCCGTCACCCGGTCGCGCAGCTTGCCGTTGACCATGCACACCAGCTCGAAGGTGTCGGCGCGCAGCATGTCCGGATCGGCATCGGGCCACGGCTCCTCCCACACCCGGCGTCCGGTCAGCTGCTCGTAGACCTCTGACCCGAGGTGGGGAGCGAAGGGAAAGACCAGCGACGCCGCGGTGGCGATGGCGAACCGCCGCGCCTCGCGGTCGGACTCCGGGAAGCGGTAGACCTCGTTGACCAGCTCCATGATGGCGGCAATCGCGGTGTTGAAGGCAAACCGGCCGCTCATGTCGCCTGTCACCTTCTCGATCGCCCAGTTGGCCTTGCGAACCAGGGTCAGACTGTCACCGGCCGGCTGGTCGGGCGCCGCGACCCCGCGCTGCGCGAGATCGACGCCGTCACGCCGGGCCGCCTCAGCTTGCTCGTGACCCAGGCGCCAGAGGCGGGAGAGGAAGTGATGAACGCCCTTGAGCGAGGTCTCGGCCCAGGCCGCGTCCTGATCGGGGGGACCAATGAACAGCACGTAACAGCGGGCCGCGTCGATCCCGAACCGCTCGACGATCGGTCCCGGGCTGACCACGTTGCCGCGAGACTTGGACATCTTTTGGCCGTCGGGTCCCAGGATCATGCCCTGGGTGAAGAGGGCAGAAAACGGCTCCTGCACGTTGACCCATCCCATGTCGGCCAGCGCCTTGACGAAGAAGCGGGCGTACATCAGGTGCAAAATCGCGTGCTCGACTCCGCCGATGTACTGATCTACCGGCATCCACTGGGCCAGGACCTCGGGGTCCCAGGGCGCCCGGTCGTTGTGGGCGTCGCAGTAGCGCAGGAAGTACCAGCTCGAATCGACGAACGTGTCCATCGTGTCGGTCTCGCGGCGGGCCGGACCGCCGCAATTGGGGCAGCGGGTATTAACCCAGTCCTCGGCGCTGGCCAGGGGGGAGCGGCCCTTGGGCTGATAGTCCTCGATCTCGGGGAGCCTGACCGGGAGCTCGGAGTCGGGCACCCCGACCAGCCCGCATTGCTCGCAGTAGACGATCGGGATCGGGCAGCCCCAGTAGCGCTGGCGAGAGATGAGCCAGTCGCGTAGGCGGAAATTGACCGACGCGTTGCCGATCCCCTGCCGGTCAAGCCAGGCGATGATCGCTGCCTTGCCCTCGACCGAGCTCATCCCGGTGAACTCCCCCGAGTCGATCAATCGCTCATCCTCGGAATGGGCCACGAAGGCTGCGTCGGCGGGCAGTTCCTCCGTCTCATCGGCCGGCGCGACCACCTGCCGGATGGGCAGGTCAAAGACCTGGGCGAACTCAAAGTCGCGCTGATCGTGCGCAGGCACGGCCATGACGGCACCGGTGCCGTACTCCATGAGCACGTAGTCGGCCACGAACATGGGGATCTCCTCGCCCGTCACCGGATTGGTCACCGTGCGGCCCAGGGGAACGCCGGTCTTCGGCTTCTCGGCCGCCCCGCGCTCCTCCGCGGACTCGCTTAGCGCCCGGTTGACGTAGCGATGCACCTCATCCTCGTGGTCGGTCCCCGCGGCCAGGCGGAACACATCCGGGTGCTCGGGCGCGATGACAAAGAAGGTGGCCCCGAACAGCGTGTCGGGCCGGGTCGTAAAGACGGTGTATTCGCTATTCAGCGCCTGGCAGCGGAAGCTGACCTCGGCACCCTCGCTGCGGCCGATCCAGTTGCGCTGCATGGCTTTGACGTGCTCGGGCCAGTTGATGGCGTCGAGGTCGTCGAGCAGCCGCTCGGCGTAGTCGGTGATGCGAAAGAACCACTGCTCGAGCTGGCGGATCTCGACCTCGTGACCGCAGCGCTCGCAGCGCCCGTCGATGACCTGCTCGTTGGCCAGCACGGTGGCGTCGTAGGGACACCAGTTGACCGCAGCCTCCTTGCGGTAGGCCAGGCCCCGCTCCAGAAAGCGCAAAAAGATCCACTGCGTCCAGCGGTAGTAGGCGGGATCATGGGTGGCCAGCTCCCGGGTCCAGTCAATCGAGATGCCCCACCGGCGAAAAGCCCGCTGGAAGGCGGCGATCGACTCGTCGGTCGACTGACGGGGATGCACGCCGGTGCGGATGGCGTGGTTCTCAGCCGGTAGCCCGAATGCGTCGTAGCCCATGGGATGCAACACCCGCCGGCCGGTGCGGCGGTGGAAGTGGGCGATCGCATCGCCAAGGGCATAGTTCTTCAGATGCCCGATGTGCGGCTCGCCGCTCGGGTAGGGCAGCATCTCCAGCACGTAGGACTTCTCGGGACCGCCGCGAGCGCCGGCGCGCAGCTGCTCCGGCGAGGCGTTGGTCACCTCCCAGGTGCCCTCACGGGCCCACACATCCTGCCAGCGGGACTCGATCTTTCCGGGTTCGTAGCGCTCGTCAGCCATTGCTGTGACTGAGGTTACTTGCGCTGCCGCGACGGGACGGTCCGGAGGTCAACCGGCCGGCTGGAACGGGGACGCCAGCCCAGACATCGTCACCTCCGGGGTCAAAAAGCCCTCATTTGGTTCGCGTTTTGACCCAGCGCCGAGCGGGGGCGCTCGAGCGCCACCAGGGGGACGCTCCCCAGCCCGGGCCACACCACCAGGGGGGACTCTCTCCAGCCCCGGCCACACCACCGGCGGACGTGTATTACCCTTGGAGACCCGAAGGGGCTGTAGCTCAGCTGGGAGAGCGCCGCCATGGCATGGCGGAGGTCAGGGGTTCGAGCCCCCTCAGCTCCACTCCGTTCATCGCTGGAACCGGGCGCCGGAACCGCGGCGGCTGTTCGCGAGACGCATCATTTCCGCCTGGGCGGCGCCGCGGGGGATAATCAGCCCCGCCGTGTCTCTCATCTACGTCAGCGGTCACCGCAATCCCGACACCGACTCGATCGCCGCCGCGCTCGGGTATGCCGAGCTGCGCAATCGGCTCGATCCCGACAACGAGTACCTGCCGGTGCGGCTCGGTGACTGCAACGCCCAGACGACCTGGCTGCTCGACCGCAGTGGCGCCGCCGCGCCCGAGTTCCTGCCCCACGTGATGCCCCGTGCCCGCGATGTGATGCGGGCCAAGTTCCCGGCCATGGGCGAGAACGAGCCGATCCGGGAGGCCGGCCTGGCCATGACCAAGGCTGACCTCGAACTGGTGCCGATCGTCGATGACGGCGGCGCCCTGTGCGGCGTGCTGACCGAGCGCGCGCTGGCCCGCCGCTACATCCGCGAGACCCGGCGCACCTCGACGCTCGAGGAGGCTCCCACCTACGTCAGCGCGATCGTCACCGTGCTCGAGGGCGAGCTGGTGACCGGCGAGGACCGCCAGCTGTCGGGCCGGGTCTGGGTGCACTCGACCGATGTGGGCCGCCAGAGTGGCATTTCCGATGGAGACGTGGTCGTGGTCGGCAACCGCGCCGACGCCCAGTTGCTGGCCATCAGGCTCGGGGCTGCCCTTGTCGTCATCTCCAACGGCAGCGCCCCGGAGAACGAGGTCCTCGCGGCGGCGCGCGAGCGGGGGACCGCTGTGGTCGTGTCCCCGCTCGACAGCTACGTCTCGGGGCGCATGATCACGCTGGCCGCGCCGTGCCGGGCGCTCATGGAGACCGATGCGCTGACCGTCAACGAGGACTTTCTCGTCGACGACATCTCCGAGCAGATCAAGGAGACTCATTACGGCGGGGCCATCGCCATCGACGGTGATCACCGGCCGGTGGGGTTGATCACGCGCTCGGATCTCGTCGCGCCGCCGCGGCGCCGGATCGTGCTCGTCGACCACGCCGAGCAGGCCCAGAGCGCGGTTGGCATCGGTCAAGCCGAGATCATCGAGATCCTCGACCACCATCACATCGGCTCGATCGAGACGCGGGTCCCGGTCACGGCGACCTTTGACCCGGTCGGCTCGACGGCCACGCTCGTCGTCGAGCGCTTCCGCCAAAACGGGCTGGAGCCGAGCCCGAGCACCGCGTTCATGCTGCTCGGGGCGGTCCTGTCGGACACGGTCATTCTCAACTCGGCCACGACCACCGAGCGCGACCATGCCGTGGTCGAATACCTCGAGCGTGCCCTGGCGCTCGACGCCCGGGAGTTCGGCCGCGAGATGTTCGAGTCGACCGCCGACGTCTCGGAGGTGAGCGCCGCCGAGATCATCCGCCGCGACGCCAAGCAGTATCAGGTGAGGGGTGGACAGGCGA
>JAXDGI010000239.1:0-2730 GCA_034665145.1 Solirubrobacteraceae bacterium | reverse complement strand
TGAAGATAGGCCACGGCGCCGGGCAATGTAGGCAGCCAGAACGCGAAACCCCGGTAGGCCAGGACGGCGACCACGGCCAGCTGCACCGGCACACCGAAGGCGGAGAACGCGCCGATCATGCCGCCGTCCACTCCGCCGATCCCCCCGGGCAGCGGAAGCGTGTTGCCGAGCATCCCGATGAAGTAGGCCATGATCACCACAGCCGTGGGCGGCGAGCCACCAAAGGCGTGAAAGCACGCCCACAGGACGGCGATGTCAAACCCCCACCAGGCCACCGCGCCGAGCAGGTTGACGTCCCGCGTCCGCACCAGGTCGATCGCGGTCCGTACGCCGCTGGCCGCGGCCGCCGGGGCAGCGGCGGCACTCACGGCCCAACGCCCCAGGCGACCGCCGCGCGACCAGCGTGTGACCAAGCGATCGAAGTCACCGGGCAGGAGCGACACGGCCAGAAAGATGACGATCACCCCGGCGCCGAAGATCGCCGGGATGACCGTGATCGCAAACGGCGCGGGACCGGCAAACAGGCCGACCGAGAGACCCAGCCCGACGATGACCAGCGCCGCCATATAGACCACGTAGAGCAGGACCATGAAGGCCACCATGCGGCAGGCCACGACGCGGCGCTCGAGCCCCGAGCGCCGTAGCGCCCAGGCGGTGAGGGCGATCCCGCCCGCCCCCGCCGAGGCGAACAGCCGGGTCGCGGCCAGCCCGGCCATCGTGATCTCGTAGCTGGCCCGCCAGTCGATGCGCGAGTCCCCGCGAACGAACACGACCCGAAACAGCGCGACGTAGCCCAAAAACGAGCAAACCTCGAGCAGCGCGGCCAGAGCCAGCCACCAGCCGTTTCCGTGCTGGATACGGTTCCAGGTATCGCGCAGGCCGAGCAGCTTGGGCAGCACGAAGTACAGGAAGGCGGCCACCGAGACCACGAACACGATCGAGGCCAGCAGCCGGCGGCGCGTAAAGCGCACGCGCGGCATCTCCTCGTGGTGATCCTCCTCCCCCTGGGAGGTCCCCTCCTCGCCGGCCGCGGGGGCGGGCGGCGGCTCGCGGGCGCCCGGCGGGTGCGGCCAGCGCGGCTGGAGTCCGCCGCCACCGCCACCGCCCTCGGCTGAGGCGGCCTCGCCCGGTCGAGCATCCGGTTGCTCGATCGAGGCCTTGTCGTGCATCGTCCCCGGCGTTCCTAACCGCCGGAGGCCCGCGCCCCGAGACCGTTGATGACCCGCAGCCAGCCGCGCGCCGGGGCGACCGCCCGCGGCGCGGCCCAGCGGACGCTCTCGGCCAAGACCGCGCCACCAAGCAGATCGGCGGCGTAATGCTCGCCCAGGTAGACGAGAGCCAGGCCGAGCAGTCCGGTGTAGGTGAAGCCCACGGCACCGGCCACGGGACCCGCCTCCGCGAGGAGGTGGGCACCCATCAGCGATGTGGCGAAGTGAAGCGACGGCATAGCAGCCAGCGGATTGCCTCCAAGGACATCGTAAAGGTCAGACCAGCGTCCGCCCCAAAACTGCTCGCCGTACTCGATCATCATGCGCCGCACGGGCGGGCCCCCACCGGGGTGCAGCCGGCCCTGCTGAGCGGCGTACCAGGGCGGAGCGGTGGGGACCGCCCAGTAGAACACGGCGCCGAGATCGAAGGTGGCGTACATGCGGGCCGCAGCGGCGGGAAAACGCTCCGAACGGCGCGCGAGCACATAGGCCACGCTGGCGTGCGGGACCATGAACCAGATCCAGTGACACCAGACGAGGACCCGCTCGAAACGGTTGATCTGACCCGGACGCGAGAAGGTGTGCTGGAGGCGGACGGTGGGCGACACGCCCAGGCCCAGGATCCGGTCGGCGGCGATCGGGTAATCCATCCTCACCCGGGCTTCGAGGTGCTCCGGGTCGTCGTGGGGCAACTCATAGGCGGCCAGATACGCCCACATGTTCAGGACACAGACAGCGACCTGACGCCGGCGTCCGGGCGGCACTACGACGCTGACGCAGACCGGCGCGAGGGCTGCGCTGGCCATCACGCCCGCCGGCGCGATCCGCACCCGACGACGCAGGAAGGGGGCGGCAGCCCCGACCGCAACAAGGGCCCAGGCACTGGCTCTGATGGCCCTCGAGGTGCGCAAGTGGCGGCCAGTATAGGCGCGGACGCCGCGCCTCCCGGACCTGCGCGGGCCCTGGCGCGCGGGCGCCGCGCGAGCTCATGTAACAGATCGTTCAGGCTCGCGGGGCCAGATGATTCAAGGTCGGGGGATTGGGGCTGAGCAAGTCACACCGGGGTCCTCGACAGTTAGAATCCCGGCCGCCTTGAGACCCCACGTCCATCGTGCTCGCCGAGACCGCCGACGCGCCGGCGCCACATCCCCTCGTCTGCGGTCGCGGACCCGCGTGCCGATGATGGTCTTTGCCGCCGCGCTCCTGGTCGCCCTGGTCCTCGCCCCGGAGGCGCTGGCCAACTTCATCACGCCCGAGTCAGGGGGCTCGCCGAACGCCAACGAGATCGGCTCGCTGTACCGGATCATCCTGTACATGGCGGCGGTCGTGTTCGTAGTCGTCGAGGGCGCCCTCGTCTACTCGGTCTACAAGTTCCGGGCCAAGCGGGGCGCGATACCTGCCCAGATCCACGGCAACACGATCCTCGAGATCAGCTGGACCGTTGGCGCCGCGCTCATCCTCGTGGCGCTGACCGTCGTCACCTTCATCAAGCTGCCGAGCATCGTCAACCCGCCCAACTCCG
>JAXDGI010000238.1:0-15725 GCA_034665145.1 Solirubrobacteraceae bacterium | reverse complement strand
TCGAGCCGGGCCTGATCGGCCCGTAGGGCATCGTGCATCTCCCAGAAGCGGCCCTGGGCACCGGCCGCCTCTGCCGCTCCGGCCGCGGCCCAGGCCCGGGGATGGCTGGAGCGAACCGGGAAGTGGCGGAACAGGAGCCGTACGGAGAGCGAGCTCAGACGCTCGTGCAGGGCCGCGCAGAACGGGCACTCGTAATCCGCGTACTCGATCACGACGGGGGCGCCCTCCGGCCCGCGGACATGGTCGCCGGGGCCCGGTGGCGGTACCGGAGCTGAGCCGAGGGGCTCACTCACCGGTTGGGTGGGTGGGGTCCGATCAGCGCTCGAGAGCGTCGAAGATCAGGTTGGCGCCCGGCAGATCCCCCGGCGAGGGAGCCTGGTAGCTCCAGCGCACCACCGCATCCGGCCCGGTGATGACAAGCGCGCGTTGCGGAAAGCCACCGGGGTGAAGCACGCCGAAGGCCGTGCAGGCCGCGCCCTTGGGCTCGAAGTCCGACAGCTGCTCAATGCTCACGCCGAGATGCTCACGAAAGGCCGTCTGGGAGTAGGTGGCATCACAGGAGACGCCGTACATCACCGCTTCACGCTGTTCCAGATCGCCGAGAACCTCCTGGTAGAGGTTGAGCTGATCGGTGCAGACCGGGCTGAAGGCAAACGGATAGAAGACCAGCACGGTGGTCCGGCCCTCCAGATCAGACCGGGTGAACGTGCTCCCGTCCCCACGCGCCAGCGTGAACTCGGGCGCGGGCTCCCCGGCGGGGATCACCGCCGCAGGCCGAGCTCGCGAATCAGCGAGCGGTAGCGCTCGAGATCGCTGCTCTGCAAGTACTTCAGAAACCGTCGCCGGCGGCCGACCAGCATGAGCAGGCCGCGCCGCGAGTGGTGATCCTTGCTGTGGGTGCGCAGATGCTGGGTGAGCTCGTTGATGCGCTCGGTGAGCATCGCCACCTGAACCTCGGTCTTGCCGGTGTCGGTGGGGCTGTCGCCGAACTTGCTGACCAGCTCAGCTTTGCGTTCCTGGGTGAGAGGCATGCGGCCGGTGAGGCTAGCAGAGGCGGCGAGTACCTATTGGCACAGCGCCCGCGTACGCTGGACGTCATCGCGCATCTGCGCCACCAGGGAATCGGCAGAGTCAAAGCGGCGTTCACCGCGCAGCCGCTCGAGGAACTCGATCGTCAGCCGGCGGCCATACAGGTCCACGTCCTGGTCGAGCAGGTAGGCCTCGATGAGCACCGAGCGTCCGGTGCCGAAGGTGGGCCGGACGCCGACATTGACGGCGGCGCAATCGCCGTCGGCACGGGCGGCGTACACGCCGTGCCCGGGACAGACCAGGGCCTCGTCGGGGATCAGGTTGGCGGTGGGAAAGCCCAGCGTCCGACCGCGCTGATCACCCCGTACGACCTCCCCGCGAACGGCGAACGGGGCCCCGAGGAAGCGTCGGGCATGACCGACATCGCCGGCCTGGACGAGCGCTCGGATATGGCTCGAGGAGACGATCTCCCCGTCCACCTCGACCATCTCGACCACCCGGGTGTCAAAGCGGGGGTCGGCGGCGAGCATGTCCGGGTCGCCGCCGGCGCGATGGCCGAAGCGAAAGTTCTCCCCGACCGAGACGTGCTCGGCGCGCAGCCGGCTGACCAGCACGTCATCGATGAAGGCCTGCGCGCTCTGCGCGGCAAAGGCGCGATCGAACGGGATGACGACCAGCTCCCGCACCCCGATCGCCTCGACCAATTCAGCCTTGACCTCGAGGCTGGTCAGCAGCCTGGGTGCCGCCTCGGGGCGGATCACGGCCAGCGGATGCGGATTAAAGGTGAGGACGGTGTCGCTGCCGGCGATCACCTCGCGGTGGCCGAGGTGGACCCCGTCGAACTCGCCGACGGCCACGCGACGGGGGCGGGGCGCGACGTCGGCCAGGGTCGTGATCTGCATGCGCGCGAAGCCTAGTGCCCCGATCAGCGCAGACCGACGAACGGCTTGAGCGTCCCTGGCTCGCTGCCGGGACGGGCGAGCGCGATCAGACCCTGACCGTCGATCAGGCGCACGATCTCGGCCGCGGGCTCGCCCCGCTCGGCCCCCGCGGGGGTCGTCTCAGCCGCGGGCTCGGCTCGTTCGGGGACCTCCACGGCCACACCATGCCCGGCCACGCGTGCCCGATCGGCGTCGAGCTCGACGGCGGGCAGGAAGTCGAGGGCGTCACTCAGCGCGACCGCGCTCTCGGGGCCGGCGTCGGCCACGTCGAAGCGCCCGATGTGAGTCCGGCGCAGCGCCTCGCAGTAGGCATCCCCGAGCGCGGCGATGAGGCTGCGGACATATGTTCCCGATGAGCACTCGATGACAAAGCCGCGCCGATCCCCCTCGGCCCAGCGCTGCTCGAAGCGATGGACCTCGACCTCGCGCTCGGGCAGCTCCACCGCCTTGCCGGCCCGGGCCAGCCGATAGGCGCGCTGGCCGCCGACCTTGACCGCCGAGTAGGCCGGGGGGCGTTGGCGGATCCGGCCGGTGGGCAGTGGAACAGAACCGCCCGGGATCCGACCCGTAACCGTGATCTTCCCCTCGGGGTCACCGGTGCTCGAGACCGCTCCGAACCGGGCCACGGCCTCGTAGGTCTTGGGCAGCGCCATGAGAAAGCGCTGGACGCGTGTGGCCCGTCCCACGAGCACGAGCAGGAGCCCGGTGGCGAACGGATCCAGCGTCCCGGCATGGCCCACCTTGGACGTGCCGGGCAACCCGCGGCGCACCCCGGCCACGACGTCATGGCTGGTCACCCCGGCGGGCTTGTCGCACAGCAGCACGTAGTCGGAGAACTCGGTCAGGGCCACGTCACTCGGCCGCTCGAGGGCGCGCGGCTAGAGTTGCGCGGCGAGCTGCTCGCGCAAAAAGCGGACCAGTTCGTCGTCGGAGAGCCCGGTGGTGAAGCCGGCCGCCTGACGGTGGCCACCGCCGCCCTGCGCGCGGGCGATGGCGGAGACGTCGACGCGCGGGTCTCCCGCCCGCAGCGACACCTTGCGCGATCCGGCCTGCCCGTCGCCCATGCGGTCGCGGATCAGCGCCGCGAGCGCCGTGCCCTGAACGGCGCGCAGATGATCGACGACACCCTCGGAATAGCTCTCCTGCGCATTCGAGTCAAGGAAATCGCTCGCGCTCAGGGCGGTGATGGTCAGGCGCCCGTTGTCGTAGCGCTCGACGTTGGACAGGCCACGGGCCAGCAGCGCCAGCTTCCCGATGGGCACGCCCTCGTAGATGCGGCGATAGAGAGCCTGCACGTCGACGCCGGCGTCGATCAGATCGGCGGCCATGACGTGGGCCTGGCGCCCGGTGTTCTCGTACATGAAGCGGCCGGTGTCGGTGATGAGGCCGACATAGAGGGCATCGGCCACGGTCGGCGTCGGCGTGATACCGAGCGCGCCCATCAGGTCCCAGACGATCTCCGCTGTGCACGATGCCTCCGGGACGACGAGGTTGACCGTGCCAAAGCGGGTGTTGTCGTGGTGGTGATCGATATTGAGGACGGTGTATCCATCCCGCCCACCCGGACGAAAGGCCTCGGCCGGATTGCGGTCGAGGTTGCCGCAGTCCAAAAAGACGACCGCGCGCTGCTCGAGGTCGGACGGAGGCTCGGAGACGAGTCCCTCGAGCGGGAAGAAGCGGTACTCCTCGGGCAGGGGCAGATCATCGGGGGAGATGAACATCAGGCAGTCCTTGCCGAGCGCGCTGAGGATGCCCTGCATGGCCACCAGGGAGCCGAGCGCGTCGCCGTCGGGGTTCTCGTGGGTGATCACGATCAGCTTGGGCGCCGCGTCGAGCTCGGCCAGAGTGAGGTCGCGATCGGAGCGGTCGCCGTTACCGGTCACGGTCCTCGCCCTCCGGCCCGAGCTCGGTGGCGAGCAGTTCGTTGATGCGCAGGCCCCGGTCGACCGACTCGTCGTAGGCGAAGGTCAGTGACGGGGTGTGCTTGAGGGTCAGCTCGGAGGCCAGGCGGTGCTGAAGGAACCCGTGAGCTGAGCGCAGACCCTCGATGCTCTCGGCGCGTTCGGCGTCAGAGCCGAGCACGCTCACATACACGCGAGCATGGCGTAGATCAGGACTTGTCTTGACTCCGGTAACGGTCACGAATCCCACACGTGGGTCTTTGAGGTCTGAGGCGATGGCGTCGCTGAGGACGGCTCTCATCGCCTCGTCCACGCGCCGCATCCGGCCACCGCGCATCCTATTAGCTCCCGCGTGAGCGTTCGGTTTTCCCCGTCATCCGTCCAGATCCCCCACGGAGGCGACCAGGCGCCGGACGTGCGCCCCCTCCGGGCAGCGGCTCAACACCCAGCGCTCGAGCTCATCGCCGGCGGCCCGCAGGCGGTGAAGGCTCCCGCCGGTGAGAGCGGCGGTCAACGTGGCCCGCTGCCACAGGTCCTGGTGGTCGGTCTCGGCCACCGCCGCGCCGAGGCGCGTGCGCAGCTGCGCCTTGATCGAGGACAGCTCCTTGCGCTTTCCCTTGAGGTCGTGCACGTCGGCGAAATGCAACTCGATCACGAACACCTCGACAAAGCCGCCGTGAGCCGTCACGGCTCCGCGACTCAGGCGAGCTCGCGCTCGACCTGACGGGTGGCGTAGGTCTCGAGCACGTCGCCCTCCTTGAGGTCGGCGTAGTCGCGCAAGACGACACCACAGTCAAACCCGGATGCCACCTCGCGAACGTCCTCGTTGAAGCGCCGGAGGCTGGCGATTTCCCCTTCGTAGATGACCGTACCGTCGCGGACCAGGCGGACCTTGGCGCCGCGGGTGATCTTGCCCTCGGTGACGTGGGAGCCGGCGATCGTGCCCACCCGGGACGCCCGGAAAATCTGGCGCACCTCGGCCGAGCCGAGCGCCTCCTCCACCTCCTCGGGGGCGAGCATGCCCTGCATAGCGCTGCGCAGCTCGTCGATCGCTCGGTAGATGACCGAGTAGTGGCGGATCTCCACGCCCTCGCGGTCGGCCACGGCCCGGGCGTCACCCACCGGACGGACGTTGAAGGCCATGATCACCGCGTCGGAGGCGGCGGCCAGCATCACGTCGGACTCGGTCACGGCGCCCACCGCGCGCCGGATGACGTTGACGGAGACCTCGTCCTGGGGCAGCTTGGCGATCTCGTCCTCGATCGCCTCGAGGCTGCCGGCCACGTCGGCCTTGAGGACCAGGCCCAGCTCCTGGAGATCAGAGCCGAAGATGTTCTCCAGCGAGACCCGCTTGCCGCTACCGACGCGAGCCAGCGACTCGGCCTTGAGCCGGGTCTCACGCTCGCCGGCGAGTTGGCGGGCACGGCGCTCATGGTCGACGACACGGACGGGCTCACCGGCCTCGGGGACGCCGTTGAAGCCCAGCACCTCGACCGGCTCGCCGGGCAGGGCCTGGCTGATGCGCTGGCCCTTGTAGTCATGCATAGCCCGGACGCGGCCCCACTGGGCGCCGGCGACGAGCGCGTCCCCGACCTCGAGCGTGCCGCGGATGACCAGGATCGAGACGACGGGACCGCGACCCGGGTCGAGCTTTGACTCGATCACGGTTCCCGACGCGGCCGTGTGCGGGTTGGCCTTGAGCTCCTCGATGTCGGCCATCACGGTGATGGTCTCGAGCAGATCGTCCAGACCCTGGCGGGTCTTGGCCGACACGTCGACGAACTCGGTGTCGCCACCCCATTGCACGGGCTGCAGGCCGAGCTGGGTCATCTCGGTGCGGACGCGGTCGGGCTGTGCGCCCTCCTTGTCGACCTTGTTGACGGCGACCAGCATCGGCACGCCGGCCTCCTTGGCGTGGTCGACGGCTTCCTGGGTCTGGGGCTTCACCCCGTCATCGGCGGCGACGACGATCACCGCGATGTCGGTGACTCTGGCGCCGCGCGCCCGCATGGCGGTGAACGCCTCGTGACCGGGCGTATCGAGGAACGTGATCTTCTTGCCGTCGTGGTCGACCTGGTAGGCGCCGATGTGCTGGGTGATGCCGCCCGCCTCACCGGCCGCTACCTGTGTCTCACGGATGGCGTCGAGCAGGGAGGTCTTGCCGTGATCGACGTGGCCCATGATCGTCACCACGGGGGCGCGCTCGACGAGATCCTCGTCGGCGTCGTCGAAGACCGGCTCGGCGATCGCCTCGTCCTCGGCGTGGACGATCTCGACTTCCTTGCCCAGCTCGGTGGCCAGGACCTCAATCGACTCGTCCGACAGCGTCTGCGTCAACGTCTTCATTTCCCCGAGCGCCATCAGCTTCTTCATCACCTCGGGCACGGCCACATTGAGATACTCGGCCACGTCCTTGACGGTCGACCCGGAGTTGATCTGGATCGCCGTCGGCTCGGCCACCGCGGTCTGCGACGGACGCGATTCGGCCTCTTCGTCATAGACGCCGCGCCGGCGGCGGCCCCGGCGCTGGCGCCGGGGCGGCTGATTGGACTGCGGTCCGCCACCGGCCGCGCGGCGAGAGGCCTGACTGTCGATGACCACACGGCGACGACCGCCGCCGGCGTTGCCGGGGGCTCGTTCGCCCTGCAGAGAGTCACGCGTGGGGCGCTTGTGGGCGTCGCCCGGTCCGCCCGCCGTGCCGTTGCCGGCAGCGTCACCCGGGGTGGGCTCGTCGCGCGTGGGCCGGGCCGAGGCGGTCGCGGCCGGTTCCGGAGCCGGGGCCGGGGGCTCGACCTTGGGAATCTTGGGGATCGCACGCGGCGGCCCCTTGACGCCGGTGCCGATCGTCCGCGGATCGCGCCGAACCGGCGGAGGAGTCCGGGGCGCGGCCGCGCCCTCGGCCCGCACCGGGGTCGGGCTCGACTTCGCCGTTGTGCTGATGAGGATGCGCTTGGCCAGGTCCTCGTCAACCGACGAGGACGGGGCCTTGACCGGCACGCCCGCCGCCTGCAGCGTGGCGAGGACGTCCTTGGTCGTCAGACCTCGTTCCTTGGCTATCTCGTGTACCCGTTTGTTCATTTCTTCTCAGTCTACGTCGCCTCGGCACCAGCGCCATCGGCGGCGGTACCAGCGCCATCGGCGGCGGTACCAGCGACGTCCGGCTCAGGCGGCCCGGCCTCCATGGGCGCGCCGTCGACACGATCGGTGTCCAGCCCGACCAGTGCCTGGTGGGCCTCGATGCCGCAGTAGCGGGAACCGGGCAGCGCCGCGTTGGGGCAGCGACGCCCGTTGGTGAGGATCGCCGCGCAGCGGCCTCCGGTCACGTCCTCCTCCTCGTAGCCGTGCTCGGCCTCCTCGGCGGCGAACTCGGTCTCCGAGCGGATGTCGATCCGCCATCCGGTCAGGCGCGCGGCCAGGCGCGCGTTCTGACCCTCGCGGCCGATGGCCAGCGACAGCTGGTCGTCGGGGACGATCACGGTGGCCTGCTTGCCGGCGTCGTCGACGAGCACCTCCCGCACCCGAGCCGGTGAGAGCGCCTTGGCGACGAACCGGGCAGGCTCGTCGTTGTAGGGAATGATGTCGATCTTCTCACCGCGCAACTCGGAAACGACCATGCGCACCCGCGAGCCTCGCGGGCCCACGCAGGCGCCGACCGGGTCCACCCCGTCGACGTGAGAGACGACGGCGATCTTCGATCGGTAGCCGGGCTCACGCGCCACCCCGGTGATCTCGACGAGACCATCGGCGATCTCGGGGACCTCAAGCTCAAACAGCGACTTGATCAGCTCCGGGTCACGGCGCGAGACGATGATGCTCGGCCCCTTGGTCGAGTTCGAGACGTCCTTGATGACGGCCTTGATCCGCTGGCTGTGGTCATAGCGCTCGCCCTCGACCTGCTCGGACTTGGGCAGCAGCGCCTCCACGCGCTCGCGAAGCTGGACCAGCGTGTAGCGCGAGTCGGACTGCTGGACGATCCCGGTGATGAGCTCGCCCACGCGATCGCGGTACTCCTCGAACATCATGTCGCGCTCGGCCTCGCGGATCCGCTGCAGGATGACCTGCTTCGCGGTCTGGGCGGCGATGCGGCCGAAGTCGTGCGGAGTGACGTCCTCGGTCTCGATCTCGTCCTCATATTCCTTGAGCTTCTCAAGGTCGATCTCGGGCTCCGGCGGCTCGCGCATCTCCCCCGTCTCGGGGTCGACGGTCGGCTGCTGATCGGTGGTCGCCTCGACCAGGAGCTGCTCCTCGAGCTCCGGCGGGATCTTCAGCTCCCAGACGATGAAGTCGCCGCTGTCGCGATCCATCTCCACCTTGGCGTAAGGAGCCGATCCCGGGGTCTTCTTGTAGGCGGACAGCAGCGCATCTTCGAGCGCGGCCATCAGCTTCTCGGATGAGATGTTCTTCTCGGCGGCGAGGCCTCGTACGGCCTCGACAATCTCTTTAGACATGGGTCAGTGGCCCTCCTCGTGAGTCCGGTGACATCGAGAGTGGTCACCGGGGGATGCTGGGCAAGGACGCAGGAGCCGTGGCGCAGCAGCGCTGCGCGAGGCGACGAGGACAGCTGGATGACTCGGTCGCGGACGGACGGCGCGAGGCTGGATGCCGAGCGGTCCGCGAAACCGAGCCAGCGCCGCCGGGGGCCGCTCGAATGTCATCGGATTTGCGAGGAGGGCCACGTCAGTCTCCGGGTACGAGGTTGGAGCGGACGATCTGCTCGTAGGGGATCGTCACGACGCCATCAGGGGCGGCGATCGTCACGTCCGCATCCGAGGCGCCGACGAGCTCACCCACGAGTTGCTTCACAGCCGGTGCCGGCTGCGTGTGTCCGCCTCCGTTGGCTCGCGCTGCGTCGCCACGCAGTCGCACGCGGGCACGACGGCCGAGGAAACGGGAGTAATGCTGGGGCTTGGTCAACGGCCGGTCCTGACCGGGCGATGACACCTCGAGCGAGTATTTCTCGCGCAGCTCGGTGAGGTGTCCCGAGACCCGCTCGCACAGGCCCAGCGTCACGCCGCCGGGATGGTCGATGAACAGGCGAAGGGTGTGACCGGAGACGACTTCCGCCAGCAGCACCTCGACCTCAGGCTCGACGCCGCTGAGGCGGGCTTCGATCTCGGTCTGTAGTGCACTCACGTTCTCCTCCGTCATAAATCTCATAAAAAAAGCGGGCGAGCGCCCACTTTCAAGTAACTGCTCGCCAGGTCCCTCCCGGCGCGAAAGCTGTTTTCTGAGGGTAGCACCGCATCCCGTCCGCGGCACGCTCCTGCGGGGCCCCACGCGAGCGGCCCAAGCCCGCGCCCGGCGAGGCCACGCGAGTGGGCCCAGCCCGCGCCCGCCGAGGCCAGTCGACGCCCGCCGGGCTCAGTCGACGGCCCGTGCCCGGGCCCGATCGCGGTACACGCGATAGTCCCGACGACCGGGTTGCAGGCAGGCGGCGAGCGCCAGTGGTTGGCGTGCCTCGGCGTGGCGGCCCAGCAGCTGCAGCGAGCGCCCGAGGCAGAACAGCGCGAAATCGTTGGTCGGCGCCCGGTCGATCACCGCCTGGAACTCCTCGGCCGCCTGCTCGTAGCGCCGGGTGTGAAACAGCGCCCGGCCCAGCGCCTCGCGGATCGAGGTCTGCTCCGGGGCCAGGTCACGTGCCCGCGATAGGGGGATGGTCGCCTGATGGTGATGACCCGCCTCGAGCAATTCGGTACCCCGGCGGAAGAGGTCGTACAGCTCTTCCATGCCGGAGCAGTTTAGTGCCTGCCCCGACGCCGCCAGCGCCGTCTGCGGGCGCGCTGCGCCCGGGGCGGAAGGGCCCACAGAGCACGCAGCCGCCCGGTCATCCCCAGGCCGCGGCGCAGCTGCTCCCGCAGAGCCCGCCGGCCCCCCGGCACCACCTCCGGGGCCAGCCCGGCATAGCGCCCGAGCCGGAGTCCTCGGATGTAGGCCGCCGCCGCGGGTGAATCACGAAAGCGCCGCTCCAGGGCGGCCAGGGTCACCTCGGGTCCCAGTGGCCGTCCCGTCCGGGCCAGCGCCCGCTCGAGCTCGCGCAGCTGCTGCTCGGGACCCGGCTCGGCGGCGGCCACCAGCGCGAACAGCAGGCCGCCGAGGATGACCAGGAGCCCGGCCGGCAGGAGCAGCCACGGGCTCGTCCCGGTGGCGTGCCGGTGTCCGGCGCCGGCCGATCCGGTCACCGACGTCTGGGCATCGCGTCGGGGCGCCGCTGCCCCGGTGCCGATGGACCCGGGGAGGTTCTTCACGATGCCTGCGGAGGCGTTGCCGCCCCGGGCGGGAGCCGCGCCCGGAGTGGGGTCAAAGCGCACCCAGCCGTAGCGCGGAAACCACGCCTCCACCCAGGCGTGGGCATCGATGTCGGTCACGGCGAAGCGCTTATGGATGTCGCGCGAGCCCGAGGTGAAGCCGGCCGCGACGCGCGCCGGGACGCCGCCCATGCGCAACAGCAGAGCCATCGCACCCGAGAACTGCTGGCAGTAGCCGATCTTGTCCTTGAACAGGAAGCTGACCAGTGGATACCGGCGAGCCGGCGGGCTCTCGTTATAGGCGAAGTGGGCGTCGAGGTATCGCAAGACGGCCGTGGCGTAGGCGTAGGGCGTGTGGGCGCCCGCGGCCAGGCGCTGGGCCAAGGCGAACATCGGGGCGTAGGCAGACGCGGCCAGCGCGCGGGCGTTGCTCTGCACCGAGGGACTGCGGCCGGCGCGGAACGGCGCGAAGTGCACGGTCGGGTACCGCGCCGGGGGAACGCCGGACGCCGGGACGGTCATCGACCGGTAGGGCCGCACCCCGGCGGTGGGATACCCGCCCCGGGCGCGGTTGAGCTGGACTGGGCTGGGATGTGGCGAGTAGGTCTGGACCGAGTAGTGCGAGCCCGGCCCGAGCGAGCGGTAGGAGACCCACGTGCCCTCGCCGGCCCCGGGCCTGACCCCCCCGGGCAGGATCGGCGCCGCGGCGAGCCCCGACGCGATCACCGCACTGCTGCGCATTGCGCTCACCGAGACGTCGATCGTCTGCGACCACTTGGCCAGCGCGGCCGGCGACGGTGCCGGCAGCGCCGTGGCGCTCACCGGGGCCGACACCCATCCGTAGCCGTTGAACACGTCGAGATCCTCGGCCTTCCAATAGTCGGCGTGGGCGGCCGCCACCGTGAAGACCACGTGTCCCGAGCGCGGCCAGTGCAGGGGCCCGTAGCGCTGGTTCCAGACGAACTGGTCCAGATGTGCGCGCGACAGGTTTCCCGTCCACGCGCGGTAGTCAAGCCAGGCGTGATGGGTGTCAAGGCGTGGCGCAATCATCCCCGCGGCCAGACCTGCCACCGCGAGCAACACGAGCGCAAGCCGCCGGCCGTGCCCGTGGGCACGCTCGCCCCAGACGAAGGCCACGAGCAGCACAAAGAGAACGAAGCCCTGCAAATAGGGAAGCTCCGGTCGCAGGAGGGTCGACGGGACGATGGCGAGCGCGATCAGCGGGAGGGCCGCCCCAGCCCGTCGGGCATCCCCGAGCAACGAGGGAGCAAAGGCCAGGACCACCGCCCCATCGAGGAGGAGCACGGCGGCTCCCAGAGCGATCACCGTGCGGATGTCGTGGCTCGCGCCCGCATAGGGCACGAACGAGGCGGGCAGACCCGACAGCCCGTCGCCGACCGCGTGCGCGCTGGCCGCGATCCGCAGATGCAGGAAGTCATGCCAGTTGAGGCCGGCCACGGGCAGAGCGAGCAGGCACAGCAGCGCGGCCGCCATGACCGCCGGTGGACGCCCGAGGCGCTCCTGCAGGAGGGGCACAAGGGTGACGATCGCCACCGACAGCCCGAGCAAGCCGAGCAACCGGCCGGTCGGCGCCGGGTGCAGCAGCGTCGCCCAGCGGATCACGCCGTAACCGCCCAGTGCGGCGAACGCGACGACCCGGATCAGGCGGGCGACCAGCGGCGAGGGGCGTCCGGACCCATGCGCGTCGGCGGGGGCAAAGCGCGCCGCGACGTTGATGGTGATCGGCCCGGCCGGTCCGGCCGCCCCTGCGCTCATGAGGCCGGCGCCTGCGCGCGGGGGCGTTCGCGCCCGCGGCCCCGGCGGGCGCCGAGGACGAAGCCGCGGCAGGCGGCCACCTCGAGAGTGGGCACCAGCGGTCCGCGCACACCGGGCGGGCGATCGCCGGCGAGAACGGCGGCCGGCACGACGAGGACCACCGTGCCCGCCGCCCGGTCGGCGTGCAGCGCCGCGAGGTGCTCGGGAGGTGACACCGCCACATACACCACCGGTCCGATTCGACCCGTGCTCGGGCCCAGCGCCGGCGCCCGCGCGCCGGGCCCCTCGACGACGGCCAGCCGTGCGTAGGCGGCCGGCCAGGCCGTGAGCTCGGGGTCGATCATCGTCGGCCGCTGCTCACCGGGCAACAGGAGGCCGCATCCGCCCGTCCGCGCGAGCTCGAGGGTCAGGGACGCGGTGGCGCGCACGGCGGCATCGAGCAGTTCGTCGGCGTGGGGCGCCGCCGAGAGCCGGGCGTCGAGCACGATCAGCGGTCGGGTGTCGCCATCGGCGCGCAGGCGGCGCTCGATCAGCCCCGCCCCGCGGGCCAGAGCCGGCCAGTGGATGCGGCTGGCCGGAGCCCCGGGCCGGTAGGGCCGCAGGCCGTCGAGGTCGACGGCGGCCAGCGCCTCCGAGGTCGAGAATCCGTCCGGCAGCTCGAGCCGGCGCCCCCGGCCGACGCCCAGCCACCGCACGGACTCGGTCCGGGGCAGCACGAGCAGCTGCTGGGGTCGGGACGCGCTGACGCTCTGCATCCGGCAGAGCTCGAGCGGATCGCTGACGACAAGCGACGGCGGGTCGAGGGTGTGCAGGCCGCGCCGGGCAAACCGGGTCACGACCCGGACGCTGGCTGAACGCGCGCCGCGCAGCAATGACAGGGGACCGCCCAGGTCCAGGTGCGAGCCCGTGAACGGGTCGAATACCTCGGCACCGGGCAGGCCCAGCAATCCGCGGCGCACATCGATCGTCGCCGCCAGCGGCTCATCCTCGATGACCCGCTCGGCGGGGAGGTGGCGGCTCACGCGAGCGCCGCGCACGCTGACCCAGACCCAGGCCGGGGCGACCAGGCCGACAAGGGTCAGGGCGATGGCCGGCACGAACAGCGGTGCGGCGTCGAACAGCAGCGCGACGAGGATCAGCGCGAGGCCGGCGGCGACCACCGAGACAGCCCGTCGGGCTTCGAGACGCGGCGGGCGCACTAGCGGGCCTCCCCCAACCCGGGAGGACGCATCTACAGCGCCCGGGTCTCGGTGATCGCGTCGGCGATCACGTCCGCGGCGGCCGCGCGCGGCGTCTCGGGAGCCAGGACGAGCCGGTGGGCCAGGACCGGGGCGGCCAGAGCCTGGACATCGTCGGGCAGGGCGTGATCACGGCCGGCCATCATCGCGTGCGCCTTGGCTGCGCGCAGGAGCATGAGTCCCGCCCGCGGACTGGCGCCGAGGTCGACGCGCGGGTCCTCACGGGTGCGCCAGAGCAGGCGCACGATGTAGTCGCGCAGCGGTTCGGTTGCTCGCACCCGCGCCGCGGCATCCTGGGCGGCCAGGATCTCGGCGGCGGTGACCACTGGCTGCAGCGCCAGGACCTGATCTCCGGTTTCGTGGGCGGCGAGCATTCCCGCCTCGGCCCCACGGTCGGGATAACCCAGCGAGATCCGGACCATGAACCGGTCGACCTGAGCCTCCGGCAGCGGGTAGGTGCCCTCGTACTCGATCGGATTCTGCGTGGCGAGGACCAGGAAGGGGCGGGCCAGTTCGTGGGTCTGCACGTCCACGGTCACCCGGCGCTCCTGCATGCACTCCAGCAGTCCGGACTGGGTCTTGGGCGACGCCCGGTTGATCTCATCCACCAGCACCACGTTGGCGAAGACCGGCCCCGGGCGGAATTCGAACCGCTGCTCACGCTGGTCATAGACGTTGGTCCCCACCACGTCGGCGGGCAGCAGATCCGAGGTGCACTGCACCCGCGCGAACTGCCCGTCGATCGACCGCGCCACCGCCCGGGCCAGCGCCGTCTTGCCGACGCCGGGGTAATCCTCGACCAGGATGTGCCCCTCGGCCAGCAGGGCGACGATCAGATGATGCAGAGTCGGCGGCCGGACCTGCACCGCCTTGAGGATGTTCACCGCCACAGCCCGCGCCGTGGCGGTGTGGACCTCAAACGCTTGCGGCGCGATCGGAGTCTGCTCGGACGGCTCGATGATCTCTCCCTCTCTGGATCAGCAGGTCTACCTCATCCAAGACCGCCGCCGCCACCTCAGCCTTCCCGACCTTGGCAACGTGGCGATCGGCACCCCCGGCGCTGACGATCGTGACCTCATTCTCGGCGGCGTCGAAGCCGATGCTCGTATCGGCGATGTCGTTGACGACGACCGCGTCGAGCCGCTTGCGCTCCAGCTTGTCACGCCCGTAGTCCACCGCGCCCGCGCCATGTTCGGCCGCAAAGCCGATCAGGATCTGGTCCGGGTGGCGCTCGTCGGCAAGGGCACTGATGACATCCTCGGTCGCCTCGAGCTCGATCTGGGGGGCGCCGTGGTGCTTTTTGAGCTTGGTCGACGCGGCCGCGCGGGGCCGGAAGTCGGCGACGGCGGCGGCCATGAGCAGGACGTCGCAGGCGGCAAACTCCTCGTGGCAGGCGGCGGCCAGCTCGGCCGCGGTCTGGACGGCGATCACGCGCACCCCAGCGGGCACCGGCAGCGTCACGTTGGCGACCACCAGCGTCACCTCGGCGCCGCGCCCCAGAGCCTGCTCGGCCAGGGCCAGGCCCATCCGTCCAGAGGAGCGGTTGCCGATGAAGCGCACGCTGTCGATGGGTTCTCGTGTCCCGCCGGCGGTGATCAGGACGCGACGCCCGCGCCAGCTGCGGGCGCCCGGATCGGCGAGCCCCGCCGCCGGGGTGGCCAGCGCCCGCTCACAGGCCACGAGGAGCTCCGCCGGCTCGGCCATCCGCCCGACTCCGTACTCGCCGAAGCTGGCCAGCTCGCCGCTGCCCGGGGCAATCACGGTCGCGCCGCGGGCGGCGAGCAGCTCGAGGTTGGCCTGGGTGGCCGGATGCAGGTACATGCGGTTGTTCATCGCCGGCGCGATCAGCAGCGGTCCCGGCGCGGCCAGGGCCGCGGCGCAGAGCAGGCTGTCGGCGTGACCGTGGGCAAGCTTGGCGATCGTGTTGGCGCTGGCCGGGGCGATCAGGAACACATCGGCGTTCTCGGCCAACGCCAGATGAGAGATGGGGACCCGCGGGGGGGCCGGGTCACCCGGAAACGAACCCCGGAGAGGGTCCGGGTCGGAGTCGCGGCAGAGCACGGGCGCGCCCGTGATCCCGGCAAACGAGTCGGGCCCGATGAAGCGCAGGCTCGTCTCGGTCTGGATGACCCGAACCGCATGGCCGGCCTTGATGGCCAGGCGTGTGGCTTCCAGCGCCTTGTACGCCGCGATGCCACCGCTCACGCCGAGAAGCAGCCGAGCCATCGGCCCCTACCGTGTGCGCGCGGTCCCGCCGGCGGCCCCGAGCATGCGCCCGCCGACTACCGGTAGTGGTACTTGAGCTTGCCCTGAGCGACCTCTTCGAGGGCGATCGTCAGGTAGTTCTTGGAGCGCGTGTCGACCATCGGGGGCGGGAACTCGTCAAACGTGCCCTCACCGAGGTTGTGGTAGTAGGAGTTGATCTGGCGGGCGCGCTTGGCGGCCACCACAACACTCGCGTAATCGGAGTCCACGTGGTCGAGCAGCTTGTCGATGCGGGGTGAGATCAAGGTCGTCCTTGGTTGGTCGGGGATGATCAAGGTTAGCGGTCTGGCCGCTTACTCCCGCAGGGCGGCCCGCACGATGCTCTCCAGC
>JAXDGI010000237.1:0-14166 GCA_034665145.1 Solirubrobacteraceae bacterium | reverse complement strand
CGCGGAAGCCGACATGCAGGCCGTGGGTCACAGGGTGCTCGCGGTCGGCCGGGCCGATGGCCCAGTCCTCCCACTCGATCAGCTCGGCATCCGCGTGGCTCGGCTCGACGCCGAGCACGGAGAGCACGCTGCCGTAGAAGCGCTCGGACACGGCGAGGTCGGACACGGCGATCCCCACGTGGTCGAACATCGCCTCGAGGCTACCGTTGCGGGCATGCTCGAGCTTCCGAGTGGGGCGACCGCCGGGGTGCGGCGAACCGGACGGGACAATGACGGCGGTGAACAGCCAGCAGCGCCCCATTCTGGGGCGTTCAACGGAGAGGGGGGGATTCGAACCCCCGATGGACTGAAAGCCCATACCGGTTTTCGAGACCGGCGCATTCAACCGCTCTGCCACCTCTCCGGGTGGGACGCGCAACAAGTTAGTGCACGCCGTCGTGTCCTTCATTGTCCGCCGATCGGTAAAGGATCCTGGGCGCAGGCCGATGTTCTAACAATGATCGTCACGATCGATACCTGCCTCCTGGTGCCCTGGGCGCCACGGGTGCTGGTCGCCGACCCAGACGAGATCTGCCGGCGGGCCATCCAGGCTCGGCTTCAGGCCTTGGGCATGGCCGTGGATGTGGCCGACAACGCCGGCGAGGCATTTGACCTCTGCGCCGCCTGGTCCTACGCCGCGGTGTTCATGGATTGCGGCCGTCCCGCCGCCGAGGGCCACCGCGCCGCTCGCGCCATCCGCACCCGCGACGGCGCCAGCCAGCACGCTCTGCTCGTGGCCGTCACCGCCTATCCCCGCTCCGCATGCCTGGCCGCCGGCATGGATCACCACGTGGTCAAGCCCCTTCACGCCGATGCTCTCGGCCGCGACTGCGAAGCGCTCGGCCTCATTGCCCCGCCGATGAAGCCATCCGCCGACGGCTGGCGGACCGCCCCGCTGCTCGCCTCCGGATCCGGTGACGAGGCGACCGGGGCCGAGATCGCCCGGCGCTTTCTGCGCCGGACCCGCCGCCAGCAGCCCGAGCTTTGGCGGGCGGTCAACGCCCATGACGCCCGGGGCCTCGCGCGCATCGCCGCCGACGGCGCTCGTCGCGCCGCTGCGGCCGGCGCACTCGCTGTGGCCGACCTGTTCGAGGATCTGCTCGCCGCCGCCCGCCGGGACCGGTTCGGTGCGGCGCCGGCAATCGAGCTCAGGTTGCGTGGCGTGCTGGTGGATACCGCCATGACCGTCATGCCCGCGCTGGCCGGCCCCGTCGGTCCCGCGGTCGTGCTCTCCGCCCCCCGGGTCACCGCCACGGCGCGCCGCCGTGCCCCCAGCCTCGTGGCGTGAGCGCAGACTCAGCGCCGGGAGGAAAAGAATGCACGCAGGAGGCTGGCGCATTCCTCAGCCAGGAGGCCAGATTGGACTTGGGGCCGGTGGTTGAGCCGCGGTTCGGCGAGGACGTTGAGCACACTGCCGCCCGCGCCGGCCTTCGGATCGGTCGTCCCGAAGACGACCTGGGGGATGCGCGACAGGACGATCGCCCCGGCGCACATGGCGCATGGTTCGAGCGTGACGTAGAGCACGCTCTCGAGCACACGCCAGGCGCCCAGCGTCCGCGCGGCTTCGCGGAGGGCGATCATCTCGGCGTGCGCGGTTGGGTCGGCGCGCAGCTCACGCTCATTGTGGCCGGCCCCGATCACCTCGCCGTCATGGACGACGACGGCACCGACGGGGATGTCGTCGTGGGCCAGCGCCCGGTCGGCCTCCCGGAGGGCCAGCCGCATGAAGTACTCGTCACGGGGGAAAAATCGTGAGTCCAATGGCGATGTGCGGGGGAGATAGCGATACGGTTGCTCTGGGGCAACTTCGGCTAGGTCGATGATGTCTTAACCATCGCTGGGCGGCGAGTTGGCCGCACCTGGCCCAAAGGCGTTCTCATGCTCTTTGCCCGACTCCCGAACCGACACCCGCCCGCGCGCGCCGGGGCGTCGGTGCGCGCCCGGGGGATGACTCGCCGCCGGGCGGTGGCCCGGGCGGCGGGGATGACCCGCTCCGGGGCGGTGGCGCGTGCCGTGGGGATGGCGCTGGGCCTGGCGGGGATTCTGGTGCTCCCGGGGATCGCCGAGGCCGCGCCGAGGTATGTGCCGCACGAGCTGCTGGTGGGCTACCGGACGGGGCGGGTCCCGGCGGCCACGGCGCGCGTTCAGGCCCAGCTGGGCGTGCCCACCCGCCCCCGGGCGACGGCGCCGCGATCGCAGGTCCTGCGCCTGCGGCCCGGCCAGAGCGTGATCGCCGCTGCCCGACGGCTGCGCCGCCGTCCCGGTGTGGCCTATGCCGAGCCCAATTACGTCGCCCACCAGGCCGGAGCCTTCTACCCCGACGACCGAGGCAAGATTGGCGTCCCCGGCGGTTGGCAGAGGCTGCAATGGAATTTGCTTCCCGGCACAGGCATCAATGCACCCGGCGCCTGGGGCAACCTGCTGGCCGCCGGTCACCCGGGCGGACGCGGGGTGACCGTGGCCATCCTTGACACCGGCGTCGCGTATCGCAACTGGCGCCAGTACCGCCGCTCGCCCGACCTGGGCAACACCCGGTTCGTGGCCCCCTATGACTTCGTGGCCAGCAATCGCTATCCGCTGGATCGCAACGGACACGGAACCTTCGTGGCCAGTGTCGTCGGTGAGTCCACCAACAACAACATCGGACTCACCGGACTTGCCTACGGCGCCTCGATCATGCCCGTTCGCATCCTGGATGCCAGCGGGCTGGGGGATGAGAACACGATCGCGCGGGGCATCCGTTACGCGGTCACTCATCACGCTCAGGTGATCAACCTCAGCCTTGAGTTCCTGCCCAACGAGGTCAGCTCGTCAAATCAGATACCTGAGATCGTCGACGCGATCAACTTCGCCCACCAGCATGGGGTGGTCGTGGTGGGCGCCGCCGGCAATGATCAAGACACCCGAATCGCCTACCCGGCCCGGGCCCACAATGTGATCTCAGTCGGTGCGACGACCAAGGACGGCTGCCTGGCCGGGTACTCCAACGGCGGCTCGGGCCTTGACCTGGTGGCGCCGGGCGGCGGCACCGACGCCCTTATCCCGTCTGACCCCAACTGCTTCCCCGACCGCTCGCTGCCGTCGATCTATCAGATGACCCTGGTCGATACCCCTCATTGGAGCCGGTTTGGCTATCCGAACTACTACATCGGGACGTCCATGTCAGCGCCAGAGGTGGCAGCCACGTGCGCCCTGGTCATCGCCAGCCGCGTCCTCGGATCCCATCCAAGCCCCGCCCAGGTCCTGGCCCGGCTCGAGCAGACCGCGGCTCCGCTCGGCGGGAGCCATCCCAACGCTCAGTTTGGCTACGGCCTGCTGGACGCCGGAGCCGCCACCGCCCCGGCGGCGTCCTCGCCCCCTCCGGCGTAGCCGTCGGGTAACGCGAGCCGTCGGCCAAGCTCCCGGCCCGGCCCCGGCCCGGCTCCCCGGCCCGGCCCGGCCCGGCCCGGCCCGGCTCAGCTCAGCTCAGCTCGTGCGAACGATCAGCACCGAGCACGGGGCGTGATGGGAGACCTTGTTGGGAACCGAGCCGAGCAGGAACCGCGTGGCGCCGGTCATGCCCCGGTTACCGACCACGATCAGGTCACTCGCCTGCTCCTCGGCGACGTCGAGGATCGCATCGGCGGCCGCTCCGACCCGGGCGTAGGTCTTGACCGCGGTGACGCCGGCCTCGCGCGCTTGGGTCTCGGCCGCGGTCAGCAGGGCCAACACGTCCTGGCGAGGCTGGATCGCCCATTGCCGGTCGGCGGGTGCGGCCATTCGCGCGCTGCGGACCTGGCCTTCGGGGGGCGGCTCATAGGCGCTGACGATATGCAGCCTCGCCCCAACTGAGCGGGCCAGGTCGATCGCCCGGGTGACGGCGATGGTGGCCATGCCCGAGCCGTCGGTACCGACGACGATCGAACTGAAGGTGGCCTCCATTCGGGCCTCCCGCTACGCCAGCCGAGTGATGGCGATGATGATCCCGGCCAGCACGAACACGACGATCAGCACCTGGGTCCAGAAGAACAATCGCGGCATCGACCCCAAATTACTCACTTGCGCGTCGAGAGCTGTCCGTGGTCGAGATCATCGAGCAGGCCCACGATCCGCGGCGGGCTCCCGGGCTCGAGCTGGACGGCACCCCCGGGCCAGTAGGGGTGCGGGGTCCGGGCTCGGTCCACGAGCAGCTGCTCATACAGCCACGAGCCGGTGTTGAGCAAGCGCGGCGTGCCGGAGAGATCCCACTCACCGGGGTCGTCGGCGCTGAGCGGTCCCAGCCGGTGAACGTGTCCAAAGATGACCACGTTCGCCTCGACGCCCAGCCGGGTGAGGACGGTTCGCATAGCCGGCAGGGCGGCGTGACGCATTTGGAGATCGACGGCGCTGGCGGTCAGCGGGGAGAGCCCGGCCCGCATGAGCAGCCGGGGGAGAGCTGGGTTGAGCGTGCGCACGGCGAGCTGGCGGGCCGCCGCCACGGGCCGCGCGCGCCCGTCACGGCGCCGGCGGGCCTGAAACCGCCGCCGCTCGTACTCCCAGGGGCTCGCGCGCGCGGCAGCGGCCGCCGACCCCGCGGGGCGCGGAAGCCCGATGGGGGCGTGGGGCATGAGGTGGCGGTCGAGATAATGGCCGTGGGTGGCGTACACCCCGTCCTCCAGCCAGACACCGGGGTAGTGGACGCTAACCTGCGCGGGCGCGAACCACGAGCTGACCCGGGCCAGGGCCGCCGTGGTGGTGAGGGGTACGGTCCCGTCAAGCGATAGCCGCGTCCCCTGGGCGCGGGCCCAGCCCCGGATCAGTGGCCGGTCGTGGTTGCCGGGAACGAGGATCACCTCTTGGTGGGGGCCAAGCCGCGCCCCGACCGCCCGCATTGCGGTCTCGGCCACGGCCAGCGAGCCCCCCGGCGAGCGCGTGACCAGTTCAGCGCAGTCGCCCAGGATGACCAGGCGATCACACTGACTGGCGGCTTCGGTCAGCCTCTCGAGCGGCGCGGGTCTGCGCAGTACGTCGCGCTCGGCGCGATTGCCGAGATGCAGATCGGAGATAACGAGCGTCCGCACGGCCGGCGGACGATATCCCCCGGTGATGGCCCGCAGCAGACGGGGCGCCGCGTCGCGACGCCCCGGAATCCTGCGGACTAGGCGGTGACCAGGCCGGTCTCGAAATGCAGGGCCACTTCGCGCGCGACGACCAGCACGGGGCAGGTCGCCTCGTCGAGCGCCGACAAGGACCGCGAGCTGATCATCACCCGGCCCTGCGGGGCCTCGGCGCGCGAGCCGACGACCAGCAGGTCGACACCACGCTCGCGGTCGACAACCGACGCCGAGAACCGGGCGGCGAGCGAGAACGCGGTCTCGATCGCGGTCTCGTCGGCCGAGCCGGGCATGATGCCGATCGTCTCGATCGCGTTCTCGTGGCCGCGGTAGCCCGCCGGAGCAATGGCGAGCGCGGCCGGACCGCGCTCGAGCAGCGTGTGGGCCGAGCGGCCAACGGAGACGTGGCCGTGGCCGGTGCGATAGTCAGACCCGAACACGACGATGTCGGCGTGCTCCTGGGCGGCCAGCCAAGCCAGACCTTCGCCGGTTGATGGGCTCACGATCACGCGCCGATCGATGTTCGCCTGCTCCAGCCACTCAGCGCCGCGGGCCAGCAGGGCCTCAGCCTCGGCGTGGGAGCGCTGCTCGTGCTCGGGGCGGGACTCAACGGAGTGGCGGACATAGGCCAGGGTCAGGCTGGCGCCGGCCTCGGCCAGGACGCGGCCCATCATCAGCGCATCGTGGTCGTCCTGAGTGTCGTCATAGGAGATGATCGCGTGTGTGGTCATCTGCCTCCCTCGTCTGAATCGAAAGTGTGAAACGGCGTCTCTACAAGGTTCTTTTCGGCCGAGCATCGCAATTTCCTGATATCAGCGCTAATGAAGTTGTTCATCGCTCGGATAAGATTTACTAATGCTCAGTCTCGGCCGACTCCACGTTCTCGTTGAGGTTGTGAACCGGGGCTCGTTCTCGGCCGCGGCCGAGGCATTGGCTTACACCCAGTCGGCGGTATCCCAGTCGGTGGCTCGGCTGGAGGCCGAAACGGGGGCGACGCTTGTCGTGCGCGATCGGCGGGGCGTCCGCGCCACCGCCGCCGGCACCACGCTCGTGTCTCACGCCGAGGCCATCTTCGCCCAGGTCGAGGCGGCGGAGGCCGATCTGGCCGCCGTGCTCGGCGTCCGCTCCGGGCGCTTGCGCGTGGCCTCCTTTCCCTCCGGTGGCGCGACGCTCATGCCCCTCGCCGTCGCTCGCTTTCGCCAGGACCATCCCGACGTCGCGCTCACCCTGGCCGAGGGGGAGCCGGAGGAAATCGCGCCCCGGCTACGGGCCGGCGAGTTTGACCTGGCGCTGCTGTTCCAGTTCCCCGGTGTGCGGGAACGGCCCGGCGCGAGCCTGCGCCACGTGACCCTGCTGGAGGATCCGATGCAGGTCGCACTTCCCGCCGATCATGCGCTTGTCGAGAAACCGGACCTGTCCTTGTCGGATCTCCGCGATCAGCGGTGGGTACAGACCTCCGCGGCGAGCACGTGCGCTCGCCATGTGGTTCGCTCCTGCCTGGCCGCCGGGTTCGAGCCCGACGTGGCCTTCGAGAGCGATGACTACGACACGGTGCAGGGCCTGGTCGCCGCGGGCGTCGGGGTGGCGCTGATCCCTCGCCTGGCGCTGACGCGCGTCCATGCCGGCATCGTGGTGCGTGAGCTGGCTGCGCCCAGCCCGGTCCGCAGGGTGACGGCGGCCACCATGAACGGCCCGGGAGTCAACCCGGCCGCACGGGCGATGATCGCCGTATTGCGCGAGGTCGCCCGCCACCACGCCGAGGGATTGACCCCTCGTGCCGCCCTCGCCGGTTGGACAGCTCAGCGGCCGGCCGACAGCGCCCGCTCGAGCTCCTCGGCCTGATGGCCCATCACCAGCGGACGGATCGCTCGCTCCAGTGAGCGGGCAAATCGGGGAATGGGCCCCGGGTCGATGCCCAGCGAATAGGTCACCCGGGTCCGCTCGGGTCCCAGCCGCTCGAGGTCCCAGCCCCCGTCCATGTCGTCGAGGTCGTCGGACTCGACATAGCAGAGGCGGAGCCGGTTGGGCTCGTCGTACTCGACGCGGACGCGGACGCGGACCTTGCGCAGCTTGACGTCGTTGACCGTGTCGCAGACCAGCACGCGGCCCCGATCGTCGCGCTCGCGAACCTCGACTGACTGCAGCGTGCGCTGCCACTCCGGCGCCCGTTCGATGTCGGCCACCAGCGCCCAGCAACGCTCGATTGAGAACGGCACCTCGGCGCTGCACGAGCCGAGGATCATGCTCATCGGCGCTTGATCCCGGCTTGCACGACGCTGGTCGAGTTGTCACTGGCTACCGACGTCACGGTCAGCCGCCCTGAATGCGCCCCGCGGCCGGAGCCGGTGCCGAGCGCGCGCGGGCCCAGCGTGACGCGCGCGCTCGCCTGATTGCGCCGCAGGGTGACGGTCAGCCGGCCCCCCGCGAGCCGGGCTGAGAAACGCGCGCGGCGTCCGGCGCTCCGGATCGTGATGGCACGAGTAGAGCGCAGCCGCAGCTCGCTGGGAACCCTGAAGATGAGGCGGTGCAGCGCCGGTGAGCGCCGGCCGGCGAGAACCGTGAAGACGAGCGTGGGGCGGCCTGCGCTCAGGCCGCTGACCGAGACGGAGGTCAGGCGTGTCGGGTTGCCGATCGTCCAGGTGAAGCTCTGGCGGGCCTTGGCGCCGTCGCGGTCTACGGCGCTGATCCTCACGTGGTAGACCCCTGCGCGGCGGGGAGTTCCGGTGATCCGTGCCTTGGCCGGCGAGAACCGCAGCCCGGAGGGCAGGCCTTTGGCCTGCAGGACCGCGCCGGCGCGCGGGGCGTCGCTCCAGCCCACGCGCAGCGGGGCGATCGTGGCCCGGCGGGCGGAGCGTTGGGGCAGGAGCGGGGTGAGGCGGAGCGCGTTGGCGCACAGGTCGGGAATGAGCGCGGTGGCGTTCGGGCTGCCCAGGCCACTGGCCTCGTCATATCCGGGTGCGGCGCTGAACTGCCCGGAGTTGGTGCCGGTGAAGTCGTTGTTGCCGCTGCGCACATCGTTGAAGGCGCTCGCGTAGTCCGACCCGGCCGCCCGGTAGAGCGCAGGGAGGGCCATGCCCACCGAGCCGCCGCCGCAGCTCGCTGACGCGTCGGCCAGCGCGATCACCGACGCCCATACGGGAGCTGTCCCGCTCGTGCCCCCGATCGCCTGCCAACCCCGGGGCTGGCTCGGGTCAGCGGCAGAGCCGTTCCAGTAGATCTCATAACCGGTGGCGGGATCGGCATCGCCGGTCACGTCCGGGACCTCGCGACACCACGCGCCGGGTCGGCCACACGTTCCCCCGTTGGGTGAGCCACGGCGCACGCCCAACGCGCTGGCGGCGTTGAGCTGCGCCGACGGCATGGCCCACAGTCCAGAAACGCCACCGCCCCCGGCGCCTGGGGAGAGCAGCGCCGCCGGTGTGCCACCGTTGTTCCACACCTGCTCGGTCGGGCGCGGCCCGAGTGAGCTGAGCGTCGTGCCGCCCACGCCGGTCACGAACGGCTGGCTCGCGGGATCATCGACGCCGGGCGCGGGCTGGGGCACCGAACCGGCCGCCTGACAGTCCTGAGCGCCGCTGTCGCCTCCAGCCGCGACGATCGTCTGGCCCTGGACTGTGGCCTGCTCAAATAATGCGTTCTCGGCCTGGGCACTGGCCGCGCCGAGCGCCGCTTCGCACTCTCCCCAGGAAACGCTGATCACCTGGGCGCGGTCCTGGTTGACGATCGCGCTGAACACGTCGTAGGGACCCGAGCCCGGCGCGCCCGAGTTGGAGTTCGGACCCTGGTAGACGAGTAGCTGGGCTCCGGGCGCATAGCCGAGCACGTTCTCGATGTCGAGTGCAGCCTCGCCGCTGCCCTGGCCCGTGCCGGCGCCGCCGTCGACGCGGACGTAGCTGATGGATGCGTTGGTGGCGTAGCAGGATTGAAAGGCGGCCAGGTCTGAGGCGGCGACGGGTTCGAGCTCGTAGACCGCGACCGTGACGCCGGTCCCCACGTTGCCGCTGCGATAGATGTCCGACATCCCGTAGGCCGAGGCGATCTGATCAGCCGTATAGGCGCCCGCCGCCGCGGCCGCACTGCGGGCGGCCGCACACGGCTGCGGACCCCCGGTGGCGATATGCGCCCGCCTCGCCTGCGCCTGATGCCGCGCCGGAGCCCGGACCAGCAGCGGGTGAGGGCCCGCGGCCGGGGTCAGGCCCTCGATGGCCTGAACGCCGGGCACGGAGCTCGCGGCCTGACGGCCGAGCTCGGCCAGCGACCGCCGGGCCACGTCGGCGGCCGGCACCGCCCGGATCGAGAGATGGTTGGCGCTCAGGGCACCCGGTATCAGTCCACCGGCGTTCAGTTGGCGGCGCACGCGGGTGACCGTCGCCGCCGAGGCGCCAAAGCGCGCCGCGAATTGGCTCGGGGTCAGGTAGCGCCGGTACAGCGTCGACGCCGGGTCAGACACCGCGCGGGCATACGCGGTCAATGCCGCCGGGTCGCGGGGCGCGAGCACGACGGTGACGTGCGCCGGACGCCGCGCCGCCGTCGCCACCGTGGGGACCGCCCCGAGCACCAGGAGGGCCGCCACCGCGGCCCCGAGTAACGTCCGCGAGCTGCTCGCCATCCGGGGCAGGCTAATCGAGCGCCAGCGCCTGGAGCGCTGACAGGAAGGCTTCGGAGTAGGAGGGAAATTGGGCCACCGTGTCCATCAACACGTCGTAGGGGACTTCGGCTCGGATGGCGAGCACGGCGTGGTGGATCCACTCGCTGGCCAGCGGGGAGACCGCCCAGGCACCGACCAGTACGCGCCGGTCGCTGTCCAGGATCACTCCGAGCTCGCCCCGGGGGTCCTGCTCGTACGTGGAGGGGCGGGCGATCGACCCGGGCAGGCTGACCTTCGCGCTGACCACGGCCAGCTCCTGCTCGGCGGCCTGCTGGGCCGTGACCCCGACCGCGGCCACCTCGGGATCGGTGAAGATCACGCGCGGGATGGCGCGGTAATCAGCATCGATCGGCCGGCCGCGCATGTCGGCCATCGCCACCCGGGCCTGGTACTTGGCCAGATGCGTGAACAGCATCACCCCGGTGCAGTCTCCGGCCGCCCAGACCCCGTCGGTCACGCGGCAGTGGCGGTCGATCGGAATGCCGTGGTCGCGTATCTCGACTCCCACGGTCTCCAGACCCAGGTCACGCGCGCGGGGACGGCGGCCCACGGCGATGATCAGCTGCTCGCCCCGTAGCTCGGCACCGCCCTCGAGTGTGACCACGCGCTCGTCGCCGTCCCGGCGCACGGACGTGGCGTGCGCGTCGAGGTGAACGTCGATCCCGGCCGTGCGCAAGGCATCGGTGAGCAGCTCACACACGCGCTCGTCCTCCCGCGCAACCAGCCGGGGATCACCCTGCACGAGGACCACGCGAGTGCCGAAGCGGTGCAGGAACTGGGCCAGCTCGATCCCCACCGGGCCGCCGCCGACGATGACCGCGCTCCGGGGAATCTCCCGCAGTGCGGTGGCTTCGCGGTTTGTCCAGTAGCCGGCCTGCGCGAGCCCCTCGATTGGCGGGATGACCGGGTCAGAGCCGGTGCTGATCAGGATCTGGTCGGCGGTGTAGGCGTCCCCATCGACCGACAGCCGTCCGGGCCCAGCCAGCTGCCCGTCGCCCTTCACCACCCGGACCCCCATGTCCTCATACCCCTTGACCCGCGCGGAGTCATCGCCGGCCGAGGTCATGTAGTCGCGGTACGCGGCCAGGGCGGCCCAGTTCAGGTCGGCCGGCTCCGTGCCGGCGCCGCGCTCAGACTCGCCCCGCACCTCGGTCGGCCGCAGCAGCGTCTTGGTCGGGATGCAGGCCCAATTGGAGCACTCACCGCCGATCAGCTCGCGCTCGATCATCAGGACCCGGCGGTCTTGACCGGCCAGCGCGGTGGCGGCGTGCTCTCCTGCCGGCCCGGCCCCGAGGATCGCCACATCGAAGTGGTCGGTCATCGCCTGGAGCCTACTGATCGACTTGTGTGGCCACGCGACGTGTGAGGCGCTCGCGCAACTCGTCCCAGTCGCTGTCGATCACCGAGAAGTAGGCCGAGTCCCGCGGGCTGCCGTCACTCCGCACCATGTGCTTGCGCAGGACGCCTTCAAAGGCTGCCCCGAGGGCGGTCAGGGCGCCGCGCGAGCGCTCGTTGCGCGCGTCGGTCTTGAACTCCACGCGGCGCAGTCCAACATGGTCGAAGGCACGGCCGAGCAACAGGAGCTTGCCCTCCACGTTGATCCCGGTCGACCACGAGGAGCGCCGCACCCAGGTCCAGCCGATCTCGGCCCGCAGGTGCTCGAGGCGAAGCTCGAGGAACCGGGTGGAGCCGACGACCTCGCCGCTGCGCGCGTCCCGGATCGCAAACGGGACCTCACGGCCCGCCTGGGCGGCGGTGAGCGCGGTCCGCAGCCAGGCCCTAAGGGCCGCGGGCGAGGTCATATCGACGGGCATCCAGGTGAACATGGCAGCGTCCTCGGCGGCGGCCAGGAGCCCCGGCTCGTGCTCGGCCGACAGCGGTTCGACCACGGCCAAGGTGCCGGCCAGGCGCACGTTCAGGTCGGCCGGCGTGGGGCGGGAAAGAGGGTTGCTCACGGCGGCGACGATAACGGTCGCGGTCGTCCGGGCAATGGCCGATGCGCCGTGTCGAGCGCCGGCCCGACGGCGTTCAGGCCGCGGCCTCGCACTCGGCGCGGGTCATCGCCGCGGCGTGGTGCGGGTGTCGGCGCGGGCGCAGCAGGGCGACGGTGACGATCAGCGCGAGGACGACGAGTCCGGCGCTCACCGCGAAGGCCAGCTGGTATCCGCCGGTCAGAGCGGCGCGTGTCCCGGTGCCTGCCGCGACCAGACTCGAACTGCGCGACGCGGCCAGTGTGGCCAGAACGGCGAGGCCGAGGGCGCCACCGATCTGAACGGTGGTGTTGACCAGTCCGGAGGCGAGTCCGGCGTCCTCAGGCGTGGCCCCGTCCATGGCCAACGTCATCAGCGAGGGGAACGAGATGCCGATCCCGGTCCCGAGCAGCACCAGTGTCGGCAGCACGTCGCGGACGTAGCTGCCGTGCACCGGCACGCGGGTGAACAGGCCAAGCCCGGCGGCGATCAGGACCAGTCCCGGGACGAGCAAGGCGCGGGGCCCGAAGCGGGTCATGAGCTTCTCGGAGTAGCGCAGTGACAGCGTGCCCATGATCAGAGTGGTGGGCAGGAAGGCGAGCCCGATCTGCAGGGCGTCGAAGGCCAGCACCCTCTGCAGGTAGAGCGAGCCGAGGAAGAACATGGAGAACATTCCCGCCACGACCAGGGCCTGGACGAGGTTGGCGCCGGTCACGGTCCGCGAGCGGAAGATTCGCAGCGGGATGAGCGGATGCGCGGCGCTGGCCTCGCGAACGACGAAGCCGATCAGCAGGGCGATGGCGACCGCGCCCCAGATCAGGGTGATCCCCGCACCCCAGCCGTCCTGGGCGGCGGGACCGACGATCGTGTAGACGGCCAACATGAGGGCCGAGGTGATGAGCAGCGCGCCGGTCACGTCAGCACCGGCGGCGAGCCCGACGCCACGGTCGAAGGCGAGCACGCGCTGAGCCATTGCCGCGGTGACGACACCGATGGGGAGGTTGATGAAGAAGATCCAGTGCCAGTCGATGGCCTGCGTCAGCGCGCCGCCGACGAGCAGGCCGATCGTGCCTCCTCCCGAGGCGACGAATCCGTAGACACCGATCGCCCGGGCCTGCTCGCGGGGCTCGGGGAACATCGTCACGATCATGCCCAGCGTGACGGCGGCGGTCATCGCCCCGCCAACCCCCTGGACAAAGCGCGCCCCCACGAGGAGCGCCGAGCTCGACGCCAACCCGCAGACCAGGGACGCCGTGGTGAACACGACCAATCCGAGGAGGAAGATCGTCCGGCGCGAGAGGAGGTCGCCCAGCCGCCCGGCCAGCAGCATGAGGCCCCCGAAGGCGATCAGGTAGGCGTTCATCACCCAGGCCAGGCCCGAGGCACTGAAGCGGAGGTCGCGCTGGATCGAGGGCAGGGCGACGTTGACCACGGTCGTGTCGAGCACGATCATCAGCGTCCCCACGCAGAGGACGATCAGGGCGATCCAGCGGGCGCGGTCGGTGAGGGTTTCGGTCGTCATCTCGCAAACGCTCCAGGGGTCGGGGTTCAGAGATACAGACCAGCGCGGTCGGCCGAAATCATCGGTGGACGCCCCGCTAAGCGCTGACCACGGTGGCGCCGAGCGTCCTCAGTGCGAGAAGGTGCCCACCAGTCGCGCCTGCTCGATGACGTGGTCCTCGATCTTGTCGAGCAGGGCGCGGCGATCCAGGCCGGGCTCGAGCGAGACGTCCTCGTCGAGCGCGTAGACCCAGAAGTAGTAGTGGTGGGTGCCGTGGCCCGGTGGCGGGGCGGGGCCCATGTAGCCGGGGTCGCCCATGGAATGCACACCCTGGGTGACGTGGTCGGCGCCCTCGGCCAGGCCGCTGGCGTCACCGGGGATGCCGTAGGCCACCCAGTGGGTGAAGCCGTCGACCAGTGGCGCGTCGGGATCGTGGACGACAACGGCGAAGGCCTGCGTCCCGTCGGGGATGCCGGTCCACTCCAACGCCGGGGAGACGTCCTCGCCGTCGCCGGTGTGCTTGTCGGGGATGCGTTCGTGGTGCTTGAACGCCGGACTGGTCAGCTTGAGGTCTCCGACATTGAGTTCTTGGGCCATGCCGGACCCGTACCCGGGCGGCGGTCCTTCAAATCCCGCCCGGCGCCCGCAGGATCGCCGCGGCCGGTCAGACTGCCGGCTTGACCCTCAGCGGCCGGCGCCGGGCCGGCTCGCGCCCGGGCGGCTGGCGCGGCTCGGGGCCGGGCTCGAGCGCGGGGATGGGCAGGGCAAGCGGATGCTCGCCCTCGACCCGAGCCGCCTCGCCGTGGTGGTGGATGCTCAGCGGCTGGCCGTCGAGCAGCCAGTAGCGCGCCTCGTCGCGGTCAACCTCGACTTGCAGCGTCCGGCCCTGAAACATGATTCGGAAGCGCAGGCGGGTCAGTGCCCCGGGCAGGCGCG
>JAXDGI010000236.1:0-5842 GCA_034665145.1 Solirubrobacteraceae bacterium | reverse complement strand
CGGCGGGCAAGACGGCGGTGGATGACTATCTGCGGGAGGTCCGCCCGTTGTTCGCGCCGCCCGCGCGGACGTTTTCGCGGGCGATCTATCGACCGGGTGAGGTGTGTCAGTTCGACGTGTGGCAGCCCCGAGATGAGATCCCGGTCGGGCACGGCCAGACCCGACTGGGCTGGGTCGTGGTCGCGTGCCTGGGCTATTCGCGTGCCGGCGCGGGGGTGCTGGTGTTCTCCAAGCAGACCGAGGACTTGCTCGCGGGGATCGCGGGGTGTCTGGCCCGGTTGGGGGCGTTGCCGAAGGAGTTGGTGTGGGATCGCCAGGCCGGGATCCACGGCCACGGCGGCCGGCCATCAGACGCGTTTGCGTCCTTCTGCGGACAGTTGCGGGTCGGGTGGCGGTTCTGTGAGCCCGCCGATCCGCAGGCTAAGGGCGCGGTCGAGCGGCTGCAGGGCTATGCCGAGACCAACTTTGAGCCGGGGCGCAGGTTCGCCAACGAGCTTGATTTCCAGGACCAGCTCGACGCCTGGTTTGTGAAGGTCAACGCCCGCACGCACAAGACACTGCGCGTGCGCCCCGTCGATCGTCTTGAGCAGGAGCGCGAGGTGATGCGCCCGTTGCCCGTGGTGATGCCGGACACCAGTCGACGATGGGTGATTCGGGTCCCACCGGACCCCTATGTCCGGGTTGACACCAACGACTATTCACTGGACCCCGCGCTGGTCGGGCGGCGGGTCGAGATCCGCGTTGACCAGCAGCACGTTCTCGCGGGCGTCTTGGACACCGGCGAGCTCGCCGCTCAGCACGCGCGCGTGTTTGCCAAGCACCGCACAGTCACCGCGCTGGAGCACGCCCGGGCGCTGCGTGATGGCCGCCGGTCTGCGGAGGCGGTGGTCGAGGTTCGACCGCTGGCGCGCTATGACGCGCTGATCGCATGAGCCGCCCCACCAGCGAGCTGGCGCACTTGTTCCGTCAGCTCAAAGCCCCCGCCGCCGCCAAGGCGCTGCCCAAGCTCGCCGACCGCGCCCGGTCCGAGGAATGGTCCTATGAACAGTTCGCCGCCGCGCTCTTAAAGACCGAGACCGACAGCCGCGACAGCCACGGCGGCCAGTCCCGCATCCGCGCGGCACGGTTCCCGGCGCGCAAGACGCTGGAGGAGTTCGACTTCGCCTTCCAAGCCAGCCTGCGGCGCGACACCGTGCTGCACCTCGGCCAATTGGACTTCCTCGCCGGCAAGGAGAACATCGTTCTGCTCGGGCCGCCCGGAACAGGCAAAACGCATTTGTCCATCGCGCTGGGGATCCGTGCCTGCCTAGCCGGACATCGCGTCGCGTTCAAGACCGCCACCGAATGGGTCGCGCTGCTCGCCGACGCCCAACGCCACGGCCGCCTCGACTCAGAGCTCGAACGCCTGCAACGAATCCCGCTCTTGATCGTCGACGAGGTCGGCTACATCCCGTTCGATCCGCAGGCCGCCAACCTCATGTTCATGCTCGTCTCCCGACGCTATGAACGCGCCAGCCTGATCGTCACGTCCAACAAGCCGTTCTCGGCCTGGGGAGAGACCTTCGGTGACGAAGTCACCGCCGCCGCGATGATCGACCGGCTCGTTCACCACGCCGAGATCCTCGCGCTCAAAGGCGACAGCTACCGCCTCAAAGACCGCGACCTCGCCCGACCAACCCCCGTCGAATGAGCGCGCCGCGGCAGGCCGCGACTCCAGCTCGCCCTACGGGCTCGCCTACGTCGCAGCCCGCCGCGCGGACCTCCAGTGGTCCACCTTTCCACCGGCGCCAACCGCCCAGGGGGGGTCAGTTTTCAAACGGCGCTACGGGGTCAGATTTCAAGCGGCCTTGACACCGATCTTCGGCTCCGCCGGTTACACCGTTGTTGAGCCTAAGCGATGGGGCCTTTACTAGCGGGCTAGGGAGCATGCTAGTGGCTCGTCAGCAACGAGCTTGCGGCCCAATCGGCGCGAGACCACGTAGTCGTAGTAACGCGTTCTAGCCGTCAACACCACCACTGCGAGCACGGGCAGCGTTCTCCAACAGACCAAACCCAGCCGGCAAAACCAGGATGCCTGAGAAGACTCCCTCCACCAACGGGGGGCTACGTCGTCGGCCGATCCGGCCGGCTCGTTTTCTGCTCGCAACCGGGGATCAGCTAAAGCAGCAGCGGCGACTTGGCGACTGCCTGGGCGATAGAGCGGCAATAACGATTGAACGCCGAGGGGTCGCGCGACGGCTTCCCTTCCAGATCACTGAAGAACATGATCGGACTGCTCCCATTAGCCCAAACGAGCAGTCGGCATCCGACGCCTCTCGTGCCGATTCCTGCTGCGTCTACCGCGACCCATGAGGGGCCCCTGGCCCAGCTTGGGGCAGAGCCGGCCCGGACTTCCGGGCTTCCCGCGCGACCGTGCAACAGCACGCAACTTGGCCGGGCCAGCTCTCGCGCTCGCCGTTGCTAGCCGGCGGGAATGCAGAGACGAGCGAAGGTCGCCGCCTTGTTGGCCAGACCTTGAGCCGACCCGGTCATCCCGGCCGGTGTGGTCACGACTACCGCGCAGCCAGGCGGCGGCGCTGGGGGATCAGCACTGGCGCTTGTCGCAAGCGCTGTTCCCATAACGCCAGTGGCTGCAAGTATTAGCGCAAATCGTTTCACGCTGCCTCCTCTGGTTGTGATTGACGCCGACCCGCGAAACGGGCGAGCTGAACCGCTGTCGCCAAATAACGGTGCGCCGAGGCCAGACCTTCCGACGGCAGCTTGATTGCCGCTGCCGCCTTGATCGACGAGCAGCAGTCCGCCGCCTTGAAATCCGGGGCGCAGCCCAGGCCGGCTATGCGCAAGTGCGTGCCGCGGACCGGTTGCTCTTGGGAAGCACGACATCGACGCCGAAGTCCCAAAACTCCGTGGTGACCCAGGATGTCCGCCTGCCCGATGCCTTCGCCACGATCGTGTGTAGCGCCTGCCCGAGCCGACCGCGCGACGCGTCGATCCAGTCGCATCCCATTCGTCGAACACGTCCGTTGTCGTCGAGCCAGACCTCGGCGGGGAACGCATCGGTCGGTTCCCTTCGCGATGGAAATCCGAGACGCCATGGGCTGCACCGCTCCGTTTCGCGCGTATCGAGCGTCACGCTTATATGGGTCGTTGAAACGCCTCGCACCTGGTCTTCCGAGACTATGGCAACGTCTTTCGGGGCGCTGCACAGCGCACCTAGCAGCCACAGTGGGCCCCCGAAGGGCATTGCGCCGGGTGGAACTCGCCCTAGCGGGATTTGCTGCCAGCTTCCCTCGGCTGTGGATCTACTGAACAGGTCTGGGCCGCACCAGAGAGTCTCACCGGGGTATTCGGACTTGCCGACCACGATCGTCGACGGGTAGTGAACGCTCCGGCGCACGAAGTCGACGACACCGGCATCCTGGCGCTCGGTCGGGGCAGGCTCGCCGTCTGGGGCGTTGACACGGATCCCGTGAAGCACCCGGGCAGTGCCGGCTGCGATCGTTCGGCCGGGGGCCTCGCTGACGATCACCAATGTGTCTCCCGAGCAGCGCGCAGCAACATACAGTCGACCCTCACGGCGGGCATCGCACGGAATCATCACATGACCCACCGCCCTGCGCAAAGCTCAGAATGCGGTCCGCGAAGCCGCACGATCCGGCGGCACGACGAAATACGGTTGCGCTTCCGGGCTGATCGACGACCGGCAGCAGGCCCTGCCGTTCGATGTGCCCGATCCAGTACCGCCGAGTGCGGCCAAAGCGCGGTCAACCAGGGGGCCCACCTTCGTCAGAGGAGGACGTGCGCTGGGCGATCAAATCGCGCGGTACTCGATAACCAGCGGCGTCGATCACGCCGCCGAACATGAGGGATTGCCGCCCTGCTCGCTCCGAGCCAGACTGCCGCTCCCACGCACGACCGGTCGTCAGTACCGGGGTTGATCGACGCGGATCTGCTGCTGTCGGCGCAGGATCCTCGTGATGCGTCCTGGGCTGGCCAGGACGCCGGTTCTCTAAGAGGAGAGGCACGTGTCTGAGACCTCGATCTCACTGCTTGATGCCGCCGGCCGGCGGCGCTCACCCGCCACCCTTCCGGGGTACCTCGCTGGTCGAGCGCCCCGCAACAAGGGAATGGAGTACCCAGCTGACCCGCCCAAACCGGAGGAGATCATCCTGGTGATGCGCCAAGCCGGTGGAGATCGCCATGGATTGCGGATCCGGGCGCTGATCGCTGTCTTGTGGCGTGGCGGGCTGCGGATCTCTGAGGCGCTGGCGCTCAACGAGACCGACGTCGACGAGCGCCGCGGGTCGTTGCTGGTCCGCCACGGCAAAGGCGATAAGCGTCGCGAGGCCGGGATGGACCAGTTCGGGTTCGAGCAAGTCAATGCCTGGCTGGCTCACCGTGTCCTGCTGCCGCCCGGTCCGCTGTTCTGCGTCATCGACGGCCCCACCCGCGGCCGGCGCTGGTCAGACACCTCAGGCCGTGCCGAGCTGCGCCAGCTGGCTGCCCACGCCGGGGTGCGGCGCAGGTTCGCGCCCCACCAGCTGCGCCATGCCCACGCGGTCGAGCTCGCCCGCGAAGGGGTCGCGGTCAACATCATCCAACGCCAACTCGGTCATACCGATCTGGGGACGACTTCGACCTACCTGCAGGGCATCGATCCCAGCGAGATCATCGACGCCGTCCGTACCCGACGACCACCCACTATTCCCGCCACCGCAGGGCTCACCCTTTAACCCGGGCCGGATCCACGCCGCAGGCCTTATCGACCACTGGCGGGTGTGCGGACCGCGGCGCTGCTGCTCCGCCCGTCAGCGGGACAACCAGCACTCGCGCCACGACCGCCCCTGCCCAACGAACCGGCAGCGGCGTGCTCTCGAGCGAGTCGTTCAAGGGCGACCTGTGCTCTACGATCCGGACATGGCGAAAACGATCGAAGCCACGATTACCGAGGCCAAAGCCGAACTGGCGGGCAAGCCGTCACTCGTTGAGCTGGCGGCCCGGATCTCGCAACGAAAGCCGTATAGCGGTCCGCCGGTCGCGCCGATCGTTCGCGAGGACCACGACGCCCGTTGATCGTGATCGACGCGTCGGCGGCGGTCGAGTTTCTGCTCGGCCGCATCTCAGCCGTGGAGGCAATCACGGCCGAGCTGACCGGCGCGCAAGATGAGGCGCTGCACGCGCCGGAATTGATTGAGCCCGAGGCGCTCAACGCGCTCCGGCGGCTCGAGCGCAGCGGCGCGATCAGCGGTGCTCAGGCCGATCTGGCCGTCACCGAGCTCGATGAGCTTCGCTTGATCCGCTATCCACACGCGCCTCTTCGCGACCGCGTCTGGGCGCTCCGCGACAACCTATCGGCCTACGATGCGCTGTACTTGGCGCTTGCCGAGTCGCTCCCCGGGTCGGTCTTGTTCACGGGCGACGCAGGTCTTGCGGCCAACACGGCTCGCTCGCTCGGCGACCAACGCGTCCGACACCTCGCATAAGACTGCGACGACCATCGGCGTCTAACCGCGCCAATCCAACTCGGCTTCTGCTCTGGTGCGCGAGAGCAGCGATGCGGAAGCAATTCTGACGCGGCTGCCTGGGCGACGATGCGGCAGTAACGATTCGATGCGGAGGGTGGACGCGAGAGCGTCCTTACGGACAGTGGAGTTCCCCCGTTTTCGACGACACTTGGACGCTTCCGGTGGTAAGCCGGGGAAAGGATGGGTCTGCTGCCGAGAACGAGGCCGCCGTATCCGGAGGAGTTCCGCCGCGAGGCGGTCCGTCTTGCCCGGCTGGGTGATAAGCCGCAGCGCCGGTTGGCGAAGGACTTGGGGATCTCCGACGTCTCGCTGCGCCG
>JAXDGI010000235.1:0-3111 GCA_034665145.1 Solirubrobacteraceae bacterium | reverse complement strand
ACGAGAGGCAGCAGCGCTCAGCAGCGCTTGCATGGCTTGTGCTTTTCGCGAGGAGCAATGCTCAAAACGCGACCAGACACGCAGGCCGCGGCCAGCTAGCTGCAATGTCCGTTCGGACGGAACGCTATAGCGGCGCCCCTAGGCCCTCCGGCCGGCGGTGCCCGGCTACCGTTCGTGGGCGAAAGCGGCAGCGCCATTCCGCCGAGGCACGGCGTACGGGCTCGTCCAACTCAGGCGTCTCGCTGGGGTCGCGGGTGGCGCCTGCTTTCCGCGCATTGGGGGACCGGCCGATGAAGGGAGGTCTGCTGCGCGCACGGATGACAGGACGAGCCTGACGGTGCAAGAGCATTCGTTCTTAGCGTCGGGCTCGGCTGGGTCGCGAGCCGGGGAGTGGTAGGTCGGTGGCAGCGAGGCCTGCGACGAAGATTCTGGCTTGCCGGCGGGCGAGTTGGTCCCAGTCAGCTGTGTGCGGGAGTGGCTGGGCGAGCATCGCGCCGGTGATGATGATGTCGATGGGGGTGGCGTCTGGTCGGATGGTCCGGTCGCGGCGTCCGCGAGCGAGGACCTGTTCGAGTAGGTTCCTGATCTCGGTTCGAAGCGCGACGATCTTCTCGTCATGGATGACGGGGCCGCCGTGGAGGGGGAGGATCAGCTCGTTGCGTGCCGCGATCGTCTGTTCGAAGAATTGCGCGAGTGCCGCGGGGGCCGGCTCGTCGCTCAGCGCGGCGGCGCGCGCGTGGTCGAGGACGAGGTTGAAGGAGCGCAACGTCAGAGCCGCTAGGAGGGCAGTGCGCGTCGGGTAGTGGCGGTAGAGGGTTCCGATACCGACGCCCGCCTCGTCGGCGATCGTCGCCATCGGCACTCTCTCGCCCTCGCGCGCGACCGCGATCGTGGCGGCAGTGAGAATGCGTTCACGATTGGCTGCTGCGTCACTTCGCAGCTGCCGGGCATCGGTCCGTGCCTGTGTCGGTGCTCCGGACATCCCAGAGTTGATCGTGCCACGTAGCGACAACGGGGGCCTCGCGTTCAGTAGGCTTCAGAGTATAAGCGGACGATTTCGACCGCTTAGCCCACGATAGAGGAGCGCCGATGAACGACACCTCACCCGCCGAGTCGAAGCTGCCGGGACCGGTCCCCGCCGATGACCCTGGGCGGGTCTTGACGCACGTGAGCCCCGACACCGATGACTCGTTGCCTCACCTCGGCGTGGTTGGCGACACCTACACCATTCTTGTGTCGGGAGCCGACACCGCTGGGCGCTACACGTTGATCGACATGCACGTCCCGCCGGGCGGCGGGCCGCCGCCTCACCGCCACGATTTCGAGGAGATGTTCACCATTCTTGACGGCGAGATCGAACTCACGTTCCGCGGCGTCAGCGCCGTTGCAACGGCCGGCGAAACGATCAATGTGCCGGCCAACGCCCCGCACGTCTTCCGGAACGTCACCAAACGCCCTGCACGGCTGCAGTGTCTCTGCTCGCCCGCAGGCCAGGAGGAGTTCTTCAAGGAGGTCGGTGTGCCGGTCGCGCACCGAACCGAGGCTCCACCGGCGCTCGACGATGCTGCCACCGGCGCGTTCATCGCCAAGGCGGTCGCACTCGCCCCGAAGTACCGCACCGAGCTGCTGCTCAGCGAGCCGAAGCCCTGATCTGGGAAAACCCACGGAGACAACGGTGAGCCAGCAACCGCGCGACGCTCTTGACCAACTGCTGCGAAACGCGAGGACAACGCCAGGGCGGTCGCCCTGATGGCCGACGGCGACTGCGACTACGTCACCGACGACGTGCCTTCGATCCTCGGCCGGCCCGCCCGCCGCTTCGAACAGTTCGCCAACGACTACGCGGGGGCGTTCTCGCCGATCCAAGCAGCCGCCCAGGAAGGGGGCCCATGAAGATTTGGACTGACCCATCAAGCTCAAGGAAAGGAGTCTCATGCCTGCCACCACCGAAAACACAAGCAGGACCGCACACGTGATCGATCTGATGACCAAGGGCGACAACGCCTTCAACGCACGCGACTGGGACACGGTGGACACGGTCCACCATCCAGACATGGTCGCGTACGTCACTGGGCTCGCAGAGCCGATCTACGGATCGAAGGCACACTCCGCAGCGATGCAGCAGTTCCTCCGGAGCTTCCCCGACATGCACGTGAACACCCCGTACCCCATCCAGTTCGGAAGCGGAGACTGGATCACCGTCGTCACCAACGTCACGGGGACCTTCACCGGAGAGATGGCCCTCCCCGACGGCAAGGTGATCCCGCCGACACGCAAGGCCTTCGACCTCGAGTTCGGGCAGACCACCAAGTGGCAGGGCGACCGGCTCATCGTCATCGCCGCATTCTGGGACGCGGCGCTGCAGCAACAGCAGCTCGGCCTCGCCTAGTTCCCCCTGAAGGGTGCCGGCCGGCTGGCGATTTCGTACCTCGCGAGCCGGCCGGTCTCATCCACGGACCTGCGTCGATCGTGTGATCCCGGCTCCGCGAAAGCGGCTGGCGCGCCGTCCGCCGTCACTGCCGGATTCGCAGAAAGGCAGGCGTCGCCGCCCTTGTCTCTCGCGCGCCTGGATTGGACGAGGAGCAGCCGCGCCCGCGTAGCGTGAACCCGCTACCGCTTTGCGCCACAGGCGGCAATGGGAAAGCCGCCCGGCACATACACCCCGGACGACCAGCTGCAATGCCATCGTCGGACGGAACTATTTAGGGGCACCCTGGCGTGCGGCTCGGCGACCGCTTTGACGTGAACGCGGTAGCGCGACTGCGACCCGACGCGACGCCTCTTTCTGGTCCGAAGTAGCTGTCTGCTCAGAGCTCGGCCTGAGTGTCGCTTTCGTGGCAAAGCACTCGTCCGCCGTCGGCGCCGGCGGATCACTCCTGCGTCGCCAACGCAATCGCCCGCCGCACACGGGTCGGGGCAGCAATGCGGTCGTCGGGCCCGTGGTTGGACGGATTTCTCGTGTGGAGGCGGGCGCGGGCCACGCGTGGGAGGCCGTGGAACAGTCTGCTGTTGTGGGGTCGCCCACGAGCGGACTTGCATTGCTAAGTTAGCTTGCTAATATCCCTGTCGTGTCAGATTCATTGAGCTACGACCTGCACAAGCTCACTGCTC
>JAXDGI010000234.1:0-50150 GCA_034665145.1 Solirubrobacteraceae bacterium | reverse complement strand
TCCTCGTAGGGCCCGGGCGTGCCGTAGACATCGCGCGGGCTGGCGTTCCAGGGGGTCGGCGGGTAGGGCTGGTAGGTGGCGATCTTGCCGTCCTTGATGACCATGTGATGGCTGAGCACGCCGCGGGCCGCCTCGTGGAAGCCGACGCTGACCGCGTTCTCGGGGACCTTGAAGCTGTTCCAGCTCTTGGTCCGCCCGGCCTGCACCACCTACAGCGCCCGCTCCAGGCAGTGCAACCCGATGAGGGCGCTGTATGCCTGGTGGTAGGTCCGGGCCCGGTCGCGCTCGATTGCGTTTGACTTCTCGGGCACGTGCCACTCGAGCTCCATCTCGGGCAGGTTGGGCGAGCGGGGGAGGATCATCTGGATCGAGTGCCCGGTCGCCTTGGCGTAGCCGAAGTCGACCAGGCCGGCCTTCGCCGTGCACCACTGGCGCGCGAACGGGCCGCCGCCGGTGTCACAGCACACGTGCGTGTCGGTGCGCTTGTCGTAGATGCGGGGCGAGACGACCCACGTGTACTTGTCGGTGAAGTCGCGCTTCTGAGGCCGCGGCAGGGTCACCTTGTTCCACGGGTGGTTCTTGTCCACCGGGTTGCCCAGCGGATCGTGGGTGACGTAGGTGGGCTCCCCCTCCCAGCCGTCGAAATACGACGAGCCGAGCAAAATGCGGATCATGAGGTTGATCTCGACGAGGTCAGTCGAGATCAGCTCGCCGCCGATGGCCACGCCGGGGGTGATGTAGCGCTTGCGCCCCCAGTCGGTCATGTGCCGGTAGTCGTAATCGACGTAGTCGGGATCGTCGAACGAACCCCAATTGACCAGGTTCGTCTCCCGGTAGCCGACCATGTCGTAGCCGGGCAGCTCCTGGAGGAAGAAGTCGTAGAGGTCGTCGTGCATGGGCACGCTGCGCTTGACGTAGTCGAAGTAGCGCATGAGCCGCACGTAGTAGTCGGTGCAGGTCTGATGGGTGATGTCAGCGCTGCAGCCGCCGGGCATGATCGTCGACGGGTGCGTGTGCCGGCCACCGAACAGGCAGTACATCTCGCGGGTGTAGCGGGCCACGTGCAGGGTCTCGAGGTAGAACTCGCCCGTGAATGGGTTCAGGGCCCGCATGATGTCGGCGATCGTCTTGTAGCCGTGGATGTCCTGGCCGGGCGCGGGCGTCGACTCGGCCTTGGCCAGCAGCGACGGGTTGGTCTCCTTGACCATCTGCTCGCAGAAGTCGACATTGGCCATGCAGTCGTTGAAGATCGCGTGGTCAAACATGTAGTCGGCGGTCTCGGCCAGGTTGAAGGCCAGGTCGCCGAGCGGGGGCGGCTTGACCCCGTAGGCCATGTTCTGGTTCAGGCACGAGCACGTGCAGTGGTTGTCACCACAGATGCCGCAGATCCGGCTGGTGATGAAGTGCGCGTCCCGGGGATCGATGCCCTTCATGAAAATGTCAAAGCCGCGGAAGACCATCGACGTGCTGTAGGCCTTGTTGACCCGCTGACTGGAGAAGTCGATCTCGGTGTGGATACCGAGACTGCCGACGATCCGGGTGATCGGATCCCACGACATCTCCTTGACCATGACCTTCTGGGGCGTTTCGGTGGCCATCTATGCCTCGTTTCCAAAAGAAGTTCTCGAGCGTGGTCGGGAGTCGGCGCTACCAGCGCTTGGCGTAGCCGCTGGTCAGGGTCCTTCCCCGGCGCCGCCAGTCGGGTTCCTTGTCGTAGTTGGTGGCGATGTTGCGGTGGCGGAAGAAGCGGACGATCGGGCCGTAGCTGAACTGAATCGTCCGGCCGGCCATGGCGCCCCATTTGTCCTCGTCCATGAAGGGCATGAACTTGTCAGGGAACCCCGGCATCGTGCAGGCCATGCAGATGCCCCCCACGTTGGGGCAGCCGCCGATCCCGTTGACCCAGCCGCGGACGGGCACGTTGCACCTGACCACCGGCCCCTTGCAGCCGAGCTTGACCAGGCAGCGGTGGTCCGAGCCATACTCGGTGGCGAACTCGCCCTGCTCGGCGAAGCCGGCCCGGTTGCAACCCTCGCGCACCGTGCGCCCGAATAGCCACTTGGGTCGCAGGGCCTCGTCGAGCTCGGGTGCGGGCGCCAGCCCGGCCAGGTGCAGGGCCAGATAGAGCAGCGTCTCGGTCATGTTGTCGGGCTGGGCCGGACAGCCGGGGATGCAGACGACGGGCAGGCCGGCCTTGGACTTCCAGTTCCAGCCCAGATAGTCGGGCACGCCCATCGCCCCGGTCGGGTTGTTCTTCATGGCCGGGATCCCGCCGTAGGTGGCGCAGGTTCCGACCGCGACCACGGCGGCCGCCTTGGTGGCCAGACGGTCCAGCCACTCGTTGATGGTGATCGGCTGCCCGTTGTCCGGATTGACGGCAAAGCCGGTCCAGTGGCCCTCGCCGTTGATCTCCTCGTTGCCGAGCGACCCCTCGATGACGAGCACGAACGGGTCGAGCTTGCCCTGCTCGGCGTCGAACCAGGCCTGAGCGTAGTCCTGGCCGGTGGCGTAGTCGACGACCTGGTTGTGGATGACGACCTTGGGCATGCCCGGAATGGCCTGCAGGATGATGTCCTCGAGGCTGGGATTGGTGGCCGAGGTCATGGCCACCGAGTCGCCCTCGCAGCTCAGGCCGGTTGTCATCCAGAGGACGTGTGCGGTAACGGCCTCCGTCTTCTGCTGCTGGGCGTATGGGCTTGCCGTTGCGCTCACTGAGGCTCCTCTCAACAGATCCGCGGCAGGGGGTCACCGACCAGCTGATCCATGACCCTCCTGCCGCCGAAGCTGGTCTGGACCAACACCATTCCGGTCGGCTCCGATCGGACCTCGCCGATCTCGGCCGCCTGTTCACCACCGGGCGCGCTGCGCAGGGCCGCCAGGGCCCGGTCAGCGCCATCACCACTGACAAAGACCACGAACTTGCCCTCGTTGGCCACGTACATCGGGTCGATGCCGAGGATCTCCGACGCGCCGGCCACCGCGGGGGAGACGGGGATATCGCCCTCGCGCACGATCATCGCCACCGATGAGGCGCGGGCCAGCTCGTTGAGGACCGAGGCCACGCCCCCCCGGGTGGCGTCGCGCAGGCAGCGCAGTTCCTCGCCGACCTCCTCGAGCAGCGCGTCGACGGCCGGCCACACGCTCTGGGTGTCGGACTCGATCTCGGCATCGAGCTCGAACTCGTTGCGGGCCAGCATGATCGCCGTGCCGTGCTCGCCGATGCTGCCCGAGAGCAGTATCCGGTCGCCGGGGCGCAGCGCCCCGGGGGAGAGCCGGGCTCGCGGGTCGCGCTGCCCGATCCCGGCCGTGCAGATGTACATCCCGTCGGCGTGGCCGCGCTCGACGACCTTCGTGTCCCCGGTGACGACGGACACGCCGGCCACACGAGCGGCGGACGCGATCGCCTCGACCTCGGCACGGAGGACGTCGCTGGGCAGGCCCTCCTCGAGGATGAGGGACAGGCTCAGGGCCAGCGGGCGGGCCCCGGAGACGGCCAGGTCGTTGACCGTCCCATTGACGGCCAGCTCTCCGATCGAGCCGCCGGGAAAGCGCAATGGCTTGACCACGTAGGAGTCGGTGCTGAAGGCGAGCTCGAGCCCGTCGGCGGCGACGATGCCGGCGTCGCCCAGCTCCTGGAGCTCGGGTCCGGCCAGGGCCGGGACGAGCAGCCCCTCGATCAGGGTCTGGGTCGCTTTGCCGCCCGCCCCGTGGGCCATGGTGATGCGGGCGTCGCGAAATTTGGCTCGCTTGCCCCGCGCGGTCTCGATGATTCCCAGGATCTTCTGTTCGCGCTCGCTCACGTCGGCGCCCGCCCGCCGTCCGGGCTCGCCGCTGCGCGGCGCCGCGTGAGTCATCCGGCTCGCGTCGGCCATCACACCACCTCGCGCTCGCGGGCGAAGCGGCCGTAGTTGTAATAGGCCGCGCAGGCGCCCTCTGAGGAGACCATGCAGGTCCCGATCGGCCGCTCGGGCGTGCAGGCCGTCCCGAACACCTTGCACTCCCACGGCTTGATCACGCCCTTGAGCACCTCGCCGCACTGGCAGGCCTTGGGGTCGGCCACGCGCACGCCGGGCACCACGAAGCGCCGCTCGGTGTCGAGCTCGGCGTAGGCGTCAGAGAGGCGCAGTCCGCTGTGCGAGATGAAGCCCAGCCCCCGCCACTCGAAGTGGGGGCGCAGTGCGAACACCTCGGACATGACCTCGAGCGCGCGCAGGTTGCCCTCGTAGGGCACGACCCGCTTGTACTGGTTCTCGACCTGGCAGCGGTCCTCGCGCAGCTGGCGCAGGATCATGGAGACCGCCTGCAGGATGTCGAGCGGCTCAAAACCGGCGATGACCACCGGCCTGCCGTAGTCGATGGGGATGAATTCAAACGGCCGCGCGCCGACCACGGTGGACACGTGCCCGGGTCCGATGAATCCGTCGAGGCGCAGGTCGGGCGACTCCAGCAGCGCTCGCAGCGGCGGCACGATCGTGACGTGGCTGCACATGCAGGAGAAATTGGACACGCCCTCAGCCCGGGCGCGCTTGAGCGTCAGCGCCGTCGAAGGGGCCGTCGTCTCAAACCCGATGGCGAAGAACACCACCTCGCGGTCGGGATTCTGCTTGGCGATCCGCAGCGCGTCCAGCGGCGAGTAGACCATGCGGATATCGGCGCCCGCCGCCTTGGCCTCGAGCAGGCTGCCCTCCGAACCGGGCACGCGCATCATGTCGCCAAAGCAGGTGAAGATGACGCCTTCGCGCCGCGCCACGGCGATGCCGTCGTCAACGCGTCCCATGGGAATCACACACACCGGGCAGCCGGGTCCGTGGACGAGCTCGACATTCGCCGGGAGCAGGTCATCGACGCCGTACTTGTAGATCGAGTGCGTGTGGCCCCCGCACACCTCCATGAACTTGTAGTGCCGGCCGGGCTCGACGAGCGACAGGATCTCCGCCGCGAGCACGCGGCCGAGCTCAGGATCACGGAACTCGTCGACGAACTTCATGACCTGGCGAGCACGGAGTCGAGCTTGGCAATCGCCGTACCGGCGTGGACGAGCAACCGATCGCCGAGTCGCACCGGCTCGACCAGAGCGGTTTCCACGGTCGAGCGGTCGGCGCCGTCCGAGCACAGCGCAAGCCCTCGCTCGGGATCAAGCGCAACGATTACCATGGGCACGCCGTCATCACCGCAGGTGATGCAGTGCTCAGACCCACAGGCCGGCGCGAACGGATTCGTGCTCCCCGCGCTCAGGCTCATTCGATCACGCTGGCCTTGAGTTCCTCGAGCTCCTGCTCGTAGTCGGCGCCCATGCGAACGAGCAGGTCATGCGTGGCCTTGGCCTCGTCCTCGTCGACCTGCGAGATGGCGAAGCCGACGTGGATCAGCACCCAGTCACCGGGCGCGACGCCTCCGTTTTCCGCGTCGAGCAGGCCGATGTTCACGCTCCGGCGCACGCCGGCGACATCCACCTTGGCGAGCCGGTTCTCATCATCGACGATCTCCACGACCTGACCCGGGATTGCCAAGCACACCGCGCGGGTTCTAACAGCGCCGTTTGGCCCGATCGACCCGGTCCGTAACCGGGGTTACGCGAGCCATCTGGGGCGTAATCCGGATTACCAACGACCGAACCTGGCCCCACGCAAGGTCCCCACCCCTAAACTCCGGGAGCGGGAGTGCAGGCCCCACCCGGCATTGGCGGGAGAGTGGCGTGGAGAGAGCGGCAGCGCGGTAGAAGATGGCTCGGCAATGGCCCAGCCCAGGTCCCAACGCCGTCGGGCGCGCCCCGGCGCGGTCGGCGATCCACCGCTACCTGCTCGACGCCGACGACGATCTCGCCACGGAATTTGACGTCCGCACCCGGCTGGCCGCCCGTCCCGGGACGACGGTCAAGGTTCTCCGGGCCGAGGTCGGCGAGTGCGACCTCGACCCCATCCTGGGCTCGCTGCGCGACGGCTATGGGCTGCTCATCCTTGACGGTCTCATCGCCTTTGACATGCGGGTCGGCGACCGGACCGCGACCGAGTTGATCGGGGCAGGCGATCTGCTCGCACCGTCGCCCGACCGGCCCGACGCGATGCTCCGACGCCGCGACGAGTGGCGCGTGCTCGCCCCGGCACAACTGGGCCTGCTCGACGCCGACTTCGCGGCTCGTGTCCGGCCCTGGCCGCAGATCGCCCAGGCCCTGCTGCGCCGCGCCAGCCGGCGCACGGCCGACGTCGACGAGATGCGGGCCATCACCTGTCATCCCCGGCTCGAGGTCCGCCTCGACCTGCTGTTCTGGCACCTGGCCGCGCGCTGGGGGCGGGTGGAGCCGACGGGGATAAAGCTGACCCTTCCGCTGACGCACCGGCTGCTCGGCCAGCTCGTGGCCGCCGAGCGCCCATCGATCTCCCACGCGCTCGGGCGCCTGTCCGGGGCCGGGCTGGTCACCGGAGGGGCCGGCGATTGGCATCTGCACGGCTCGGTCGACTCGCATCTGGAATCGCTCACCTCGCACACTCTCTGCCCGCCGACTCAGGCGAGGGCCGCCCGGGCGTAACGACGGCGGGCGGTACGTGTCCACCGCGGCGCGCGAGGCCGCCCGCGCGCGCTACCGTGCAAGTGATGCCGGTTCGGGTCGTCTTTCGCTGTGCGGTGTGCGGAGCGCGGCCTGACCCTGAGACCCAGCACTCCCTCGAGCGCCAGCTGCTTGATCTGCGTCACGGGGAGTACGTCGACGCTGAACCCGGGCGCTGGCTGACCTGGCACGGGCGGGGCATGTACGGCCCCCACCGTTATGCCTGCGGTGAGCACCGAGGGGAGCTCAAGGCTGAGGTCCGCGAGCTCTACGGGACGCTCGGCTGGCACCCATGGGCGGTGGGTCCCCACCCGTGGGCGGGCCGGCGCGGCACCGACCGCGCCCGTCAACTCGTCCGCTCCCTGCGCTCGACGCTCGGCGCGCCGGGGTCCTGAGCGCCGCCGCTTTGAGTCGACTCGGGGGCCAAACATCTAAATAGTCCGCACGCGCGCGACGGCGCGGCCCACAGCGGCCGTACGGTGTGCGTTGAGAGGCAAAGGGATCGGGGCGATTTCGTTGGACCGTGGGGCGCAACTGGGGCGTCGTCCACGCTCCGCCACCGGCGGGCGGGCTGGTCCATGAGCGAAACCACCCCCACGCGCGTTGCCGTCCAGGTCGGCGATGTCAGCGCCAGCCAGCTGGTCATCGGCGACCACAACGTGATCCAGACCCCGGATGGGGCGCGGATCACGATCGTGCCCACGGGCCAGGGGCCGGTCGTGCGCCTGCGCCCGGTGCCGTTTCACCGCGTCCCGCGCCTGCGCGCGGCGCTGCTGGGCCGTCGGGCCGAGCTGGCGCTGGCCGCCCAGGTCACGGCGGATGCCCCGCTGCAGCTCTACGGCCCCGAGGGGGTGGGCAAGACGGCGCTGCTCAAGGCCGCCGCGCACGCGCCGGTCAGCGCGCGCGAGGGGATCCTGTTCGCGTCCGCGCGGCGGCGCAACCTCGACGAGATCCTCCTCGCCCTCTACGAGCAGAGTTGGGAGAGTGACATTCCGTTCGTGCCCAGTCCGGCCCAGGTCGGCGGGTACCTGGCCGACCGCGACGCGCTGGTCGTCCTCGACGACTGCGCGCTCGATCGCCAGGACCTGGACACCCTGCTCGACACCGCCCCGGCCTGCCGTTTCCTGCTCGGCTCGGCCGAGCGCAGCCTGCTGTCCCTCGGTCGCGCCCAGGCCCTTGACGGGCTCGATGAGACGGTCGGGATCGCGCTGCTGGAGCGTGAGCTGGCTCGTCCCCTAACACCCGATGAGCGGGAGGCGGCGGGGACGGTCATCACGCGCGTGGACGGCCATCCGCAACGGCTGATCGAGGCTGCCGCCCTCGTCAACGACGGGGTCACCGATCTCGCCGGGCTGGCCGGTGCGCCGGCGGGGAGCAGCGTGCGCCTGAATACCGACGCACTGAGCGCCGGCCAACGGCGTCTGCTCACCGTGCTGAGCCTCCTGGACGGTGCCGCTCTGGGCGGGGAGATCCTCGCCGGGGCGGCCGGGATCCCCGGCGGCGAGCACCTGCTCCCACAGCTTGAGCAACGGGGCTGGGTCAAGAGCGCCAGCCCCCGCTACCGGCTGATCCGCCCGCTGCCCTGGGAGAGCGGCCCAGCCGGCGAGGACCTCACCCACGGCCTGCTCGTCAACCTGATTGCGTTCGCGTCCGCGGACCGGGTCTCCCCGGCCGAGGTTCGCGTGGAGGCCGAGGCGATCGAGGCCGCCCTGGACCGGGCGGCGGCGGAGGGGCGCTGGGAGGAGGCCTCGCTTCTGGCCCGCGCGAGCGAGACCAAGCTCGCCCGCTCGGGGGCCTGGGTCAGCTGGCGGCGCGTCCTTTATGCCGGGCTGCAGGCCACGCAGGCGACCGGAGACCGCGGCGGCCAGGCGCACATGCTCCATCAGCTCGGGAGCCTCGCCGCCACTGTCGGTGACCGGAGCGCAGCGGTTGAGCAGCTCACCCGGGCGCTGCGCCTGCGCGAGCAGGACGGCAACGCGTCAGGGGCGGAGCTGACGCGATACAACCTCGGCCAGTTGATTGGTGAGGGCGGCCCCCCGGTTAACGGCGGCGGCCAGACGCCGAGGGGCCCTGGGCCGTGGCGTCCGGGTCGCGGTTTCTTGCTTCCGGGATTGATCGTGCTCGTCGTGCTCATCGCCGCCGTGGCTGCCCTGCGCTCATCGGGGTCAGACCCCACCCCGGTCCACGCGACCGGGACGCCGACGAACACCACCCCGGTGACGAGCCAGCCAGCTCTCACGACCAGCAGTCACGCCTCCGCGCCGACCGGGTCGGCGGTCGCCGGCACGCCGCCCCCGGCCCCTCCGGCCGCCGTGGCCATTGTCTCCCCCAGGGACGGCTTCACCTACCAGCAGGGGTCGACCCCGCCGGCTGATTACAGCTGCTCAGCGGCCACCACCTGCCAGGGACCCGTGGACAGCGGCCAACCCTTTGCGTCGACTCCGGGCGCCCACACGTTCACGGTGACGGCCAAAAACCGCGACGGGAAGGTGACGACGAGCACTGCGAGCTACGCCGTCAGGCCAGCTGACACGACCCCTCCGACCATCGTCATCAACTCGCCCAAGGAGGGCGGCGTCTACACCCAGGGCTCGACGCCGACCGCGGATTACACCTGTACCGACGGCGGCTCCGGGGTCGCGACCTGCCAAGGGCCGGTGGGCAGCGGCACGCCGTTTGACACCTCCACGCCGGGCCGCCAAACGTTCACGGTCACGAGCACGGACAACGCCGGCAACCCAACCAGCCAGGTCCGCACCTACACCGTGGTTTCACCCAAGCTCACATAGGAGCCCGCATGTCCTTACCAGACTCATCGGCGCACAAGTTCAACATCCAGATCGGGACGGTGAGCGAGAGCCAGGTGGCCGTCGGCGACTACAACACGATCAGTCAACGGATCGGCCTCACGCCGGCCGAGACAGCGCAGCTGCAGTCCCTGTTTCAGGATCTGAGGAGCAGCGTGTCTGCCCAGGCGCCCCCCGCGGTCCAGGCGGACGCCGAGACGCGCGTGCGCGAACTGGAGGACGCCCTCGTGGCCGGCGAGCCCGATCCCGGCACCGTGCGGCGGGTCCTGCGCTGGTTTAAGGCCAACGCCCCGCAGCTGGCCGGAGCCGTCGTCAGCGTCGTCATCAATCCGCTCGTGGGCAAGGTCGTCGAGGGGGCGGGGACGGCGATGGCCGAACGGATCCAGCAGGCCATCGCGGAGGAGAGCTAATGCCCGCCACCCGGCCCGGACAACCCTCACCACACCTGGGTTTTCCTGCCGCGCTCCGATAAGCTTGCGCGAACGCGGCGGTAGCGGCCGCGGGGCGCAGACATCGAGGAGGGCCAGATGGCCGACCAGTTTGACGTGATCGTGGTTGGGGCGCGATGCGCCGGATCTCCGCTGGCCACTTTGCTGGCCCGGGAGGGCGTGAAGACAGCGCTCGTAGAGCGCGCCGCCTTTCCGAAGGACACGCTGTCCACGCACATCTTCCAGGGGCCATCGATCAACTTTCTGCGCCGGCTCGGGGTGCTCGATCAGGTGCTGGCCACCGGCGCGCCCCCGGTCTCCAGGGTCGACGGTCGCCAGGAGGGGCTCGACTACACCATCGACGCCCCGCTGCGGCCCGGCGACCTTGGGGGGTTCATGTCGGTTCGCCGCCACGTGCTCGACCCGATTCTGGCCGAGGCGGCCGATCAGGCCGGGGCCGACGTGATGATGGCCACCAGCCTCACTGACCTGGTGCGGGACGGAAACCGGGTGACCGGAGTCCGGGTCAGCCATCAGGGCCAGGAGCGCACGCTCGCCGCTCGGCTCGTGATCGGCGCCGACGGCCGCAATTCGACCGTGGGCGAGCTGGTGGGTGCGCGCAAGTACAACGTCGTCGCCGGCGAGCGGTTCGGTTACTGGGGGTTCTTCGCCGACCCCAAGGTCGGGCCCGAACTGACGCTTGTCTATCACCGCTGGGAGGGACGGTTTGTCATCGCCATACTCGGGGATGGCGGCCTCTATCAGGTCATCGTCCTCCCCGACCGGCGCTTCCTGCCTGAATTCAAGCGCGACCGCGAGGCGGCGTTCCTCGCTCACGCGCGCGCGTGTAAGCCCGTGGCGCGGGTCATCGACGGCGCCCGGCGGGAGGGCAAACTGCGGGGCGTAGTCAAGTACGAGTCCTTCTTTCGCGAGTCGGCCGGGCCCGGCTGGGCGCTCGTCGGCGACGCCGGCCACTTCAAGGACCCCGCACCCGGCCAGGGCATATCCGATGCCTTTCGTCAGGCCGGAGCGCTCGCTGCCGTCATCGCTGGAGCCCTGCATGAATCGGACGCCGCGCTTGACCGCGACCTGGCGGCGTGGGCGCAATGGCGGGACCGCGACGCGGCCGAGCACTATTGGCTGGCCGCAGACTTCGGGGCGGCCGGGCTCGCGCCGACGGTTCAGGTCGAGATCCTGCGGCGCATGCAGGGGCGCGGCCAGCTCGACAAGCTCGCCGATGTCCTACAGCACCGCGACATGCCGTCCAAGGTGTTCACCCCGGGCAAGCTGCTCGGCGCCACGGCCAGCCTGATGGCGCGGCCCGGCACCGATCGCCGTCAGACCCTGCGGGAGGTCCGTGACCTCATGGCCACGGAACTGCGGCGCCAACGCCTGAACCGCAAGCCCGAGTTCGTGCCCGCGACGACGCACCGCGACGCCGGCGAGACCGAGGTGCCGATGGAGGTGGCGGCGTGACGTTGAGGCCAAGCACGCTCACCACGACCGCGGTGACCGTCAACGGAGTGCGTTCGCCCGTCCTCGAGGCCGGGGATCAGACCGCCTCCGAGGCCGTCGTGTTCGTCCACGGCAATCCCGGACCGGCCGAGGACTGGACCAGCCTGCTCGGCCGGGCCGGGGAATTTGCCCGCGCCGTCGCGCCCGACATGCCCGGCTACGGCAACGCCGACAAGCCCAAGGACTTTGCCTACACGAACGAGGGCTACGGACGACATCTGGCTGGTGTCCTCGATCAGCTCGGGATCACGAAGGCCCACCTGGTGCTCCACGACTTCGGCGGCGGCTGGGGGTTGCACTGGGCGGTCGAGCACCCCGATGCCCTGGCCAGCGTCACCCTGATCAACACCGGGGTGTTGCTCGACTACACGTGGCACAAGTTCGCCAAGGTGTGGCGCACCCCGGGCCTGGGCGAGCTGTTTCAGGCCACGACCACCCGGCCGGCGTTCAAGGCCCTCGTGGCCCGTGACAATCCGCGCCTGCTCCCGGATACGCTCGACCGGCTGTATGACGTGTCAAAGCCGTGGCCGACCAAGCGCGCTGTGCTCAAGCTCTACCGGGCCACGCCGGCCGCCGCGATGGGCGCCCTGCGAGACCGGCTGCGGCCCCTCGACCGTCCCGCACTCGTCGTCTTTGGGGTCGGAGATGCGTACATCCCCTGGCAGCAGGCTGAGCGCCAACGTGAGTCCTTCCCGTCGGCCCGCATCGAGCTGCTCGACGGGCTCGGACACTGGCCGTTTCTGGAGGATCCCGGGCGGGTGGCCGAGCTGGTGATTCCGTTCCTGCTCGAGCAGGTGGCGGAGGGCGCCAATCTCGGTGATGAGGCCGCCGATCCCGGACCGGCGCCGAATACAACCTGATAACAGTTCATTACCGAGCTGCGCATAGATTCGCTGGGACAGATCGTCGACTCGATCTCTCATTCCTCGATCTGGCCGTCGACGGCCATCTTCGTCGTCGAGGACGACTCCCAGGAGGGCGCTGACCACCCCGATGTACGACACGTTCGTGAGCGGCGGGGCCGGAGCCAACGATGCTGCCTACAACGCCATTGCCCCCACGCAGGGCATCGGCCAGAAAACCGGGTCCTCGGCTCCGCTTGCCCGCCAGTCCGGGCGCCTGCCCTGGAATCGGATCGACGAAGTCCCCAGGAGATCTCCGACGCGACGCTGTGGGCCGCGATCCACCGCGCCTACACAAGGCCACCGCTACCCGGGCCGAACGCCCACCCATGGAGCATGAGCGGGCGCTGCTGATCCGCGCACTACTCGCCCGCCGCCGCAACGCCCGCCGCTTCCTGGCCGGCCACGGCGACGGCTGACCGTCCTCAGGGGACGGCAGCAAAAGCCCGGCCGCCCGCCGCGGTCGGTGGCGTGGCCGACCCCTCATGGGCCCAGGTCGGCCCCGGGGCACCCAGCCTCACCGGGTTGCCAGCCGGATAGCGGGAGCGGGCGACGGCCCGCGGGGGGTGCTCGAGCTTCGTGTGTGCGCTCAGCGCGGGGTGGGCGAGCGTCGTGTGAGCGCTCAGCGCGGGGCGGGCGAGCGGGGCCGCCATCACTGTGTGGGTGCTGAACGCGAAGACGAGATACAGCGCACCGGTGAGCCAGATCAGCCAATAGCGAGGCATCTGGCGGAACATCGGTTCCGGGCACGCGCAGCTTGAGCCGCCGCGGCTAAAAAGTGTCAGCACGATGACACTTTTACGCCGCGCTGACGCTCCGGTTTTACACCGCTTTTACGGGGTAGCCCGCCAACCGAGGCGTTCTGTGGAAAAGAGGGGGAAGACATGCGTGCTGTGACGGCCACATGGCGGCGGATGCCGGGACTGATACTGGGCCTTCTGTTGGCCTGCGCGGGTCTGGCGGCGGCGGCCGGCGTCACGCTGGCGGCCAGACCGCGCGGTGTCGCGCCCGGCGGCCCCGGCGCCCAGTCCTATCTCGATATGGCCCGCAAGGACTGCTTTGGCACCGCGCGCAATACGCGCTCAAAGGCGTGGTTCACGGTCGCTGACGGCGTGCTCTCCGATGTCTTTAGTCCGACGATCGAGAACAGCGACGTCCACACACTGCAGTACGTCGTCACCGACGGGCGCACGTTCGCCGACCTCCAGCAGCGCGACATGAGCTATTCGTTGAGCTCACCCGACCGCAGCGGGATGGTCTGCCGGGTGACCAGCCGTGACGCTCGCCACGGGTTCAAGCTCGTCTCCGACTACATCGCCGACCCGGCTCGGTCCGCGGTGCTCATCCGCACGACCCTCGAGCCACTCGGTGCCACGCGCCCAGCACGACTCAACCGGCTCAAGATCTACGTCCGTTACGACGCCACGATCGACAATACGGGCGGCGGGGGCAAGACCAACGCCTTGCCCAACAACGCCCGCTTTGATCCGGCCACCGGAACCCTGGTCGCCACCGACACCGTGAAGCCGAGCGGCCCCTTCGCGGCGCGGGTGGCCGGCGCGCTGGCCGCCAACCGCCAGTTCAAGCGTGTCTCTAACGGATTCGTGGGCACGGCCAGCGACGGCCTCAACCAGCTCGAGACCTACCACCGCCTCCGTCACGCCTACCGGAGCGCGCATGCCGGCAACGTCGTCCAGACCGCGCAGGTCAACGTTCGCCCGCGCCGGCCGTTTACGCTCGCCCTCGGCTTCGGGCCGACGGCGAGCGCAGCCGCTCGCGTGGCCCGCCGCAGCGCCAGCGGCAACTACGCCGCATTCCGGGCCAGCTATGTCGCCGGTTGGCGCCGCTATGACAACTCGCTGCACCGCCCGCCCGCCGCCAGCGCCCGGTCCTACTGGCTGTCGGCCAACGTGATCAAGGCCGCCGAGGACAAGACCCACATCGGTGCCTTCGTCGCCTCGCCCACTGATCCGTGGGGACAGGCAGTGCCGGCCACGACGACGCATGCCGGCTGGACCTACCGCGAGATCTTCACGCGCGACAATTACGAGACAATGACCGGGCTGCTCGCCGAGGGGGATACAGCGAGCGCACGGGAGATGGTGAGCTTCCTGTTCGATCGCGCCCAGCAGCCCGACGGCAGCTTCCCGCGTGACTCGCTTGTCAACGGCGCGCCGGCCCCCGACCTGTTCGGTCTGTCGGAGATCGACGAGGTCGCCTACCCGCTGCTCATGGCCTGGCAGGCCGGCTTTGCCGGCGACACGGCCTTCTACCGGGCACACATCCGCCCCTCGGCTGACTACATCGTCGACCATGGTCCCAGCACCGGAGCCGAGCGCTGGGAGGAGCATCCCGGCTATTCCCCGTCGACAATCGCGGCCGAGATCGCCGGACTGACCGCGGCGGCGCAGATGGCCGAGCGAGCGAACGATCCGGCCCGCGCGCGCCTCTACCAGGCCACCGCCGATCAGTACCAGCGCAGCGTGAAGACCTGGACGGTAACCAGCACCGGTCCGTATGCGCCGGGGCGCTACTTCATCCGCCTGTCGCCCACCGGCGATCCGAACGCCGCCGAGACCTACGACCTCGGCAACGGCAGCCTTCCCCACGTGGATCAGCGCCGGGTCATCGACGCCGGCTTCCTCGAGTTGACCCGCCTGGGCGAGCTGCCGGCCTCTGACCCGGACGTGAAGGCGTCCCTGGGCGTGGTTGATTCGGTCCTGGAGAGTCAGACCCCGTCCGGGCCGGGCTGGCACCGCTACGGGATCCAGGCCAATGGCGCCACCGACGGCTACGGCGACTGCTACGTCCCCGACCCCACCAACTGTTCTCCCAACGGCGCGCCATGGTTCGGCCCCGCCGTCGGCTCCGGCCATCTGTGGCCCACGCTTGACGGCGAGCGCGCCGAGCAGGACATGCAGTCAGGTAACGCCCCCGCGGCGGCCGGACTGGCTGTTGCCATGCGCCGCCTGTCCTGGGGGCTCGGCATGGTGCCCGAGCAGGCCTGGGAGGACCCGAACTATCCGGCCTCGCGCTACGGCTCTGACCCTCGGACGGCCTCCATCGGCTTTATCGACGGCAAAGCCGCCGGCTCGGCCACGCCGCTGATCTGGGCCCAGGCCCAGTACGTGCGTCTGCTGCGCGACATGCAGGCCGGAAAGCTGCTCGACCAGCCGGCAGTGACCCGGTCACGCTACGTCAGCCCGGGACCGCCGGCGATGCTCCCCGTGACGATCAGCACCCCGCCCGCCGGCTCGACGACCGCGGGGAGTGCGACGCTGGTCACCGGCACCACCACTCCGGGCGCGGCCGTCAGCGTCACGTCGGGCCAGCCGGGTTCGGCCACCAATGCCACGACCGTGGTCGCGACCACCGCCGACGCGAGCGGGCATTACTCGGCCAGCGTGCCAACGCCCCACGGCACGAACGTCATCACCGTTAGCGCCGTCACCGGCCCGCGCGCCTCGGGCTGGGCTCAGGCGATAGTGACGGGGCCCTGACCGGTTGACTCAGCGGACCCGGAGGTATCGGGTGACGACGACGCCGGCGGCCCGGACTCGCAGCCGGTAGCGGCCGGCGCGCAGCCCGCTGAGCGTGACGTGGGCGGCGCAGGCCCGGTAGCGATCGCGGGCCCAACCGTGAGAGCCGCGCCGGCTCAGGGCGCACCGGAGCCGGCTGCCGGCAGCAACCGAGGCGACGATCGTGACCTGACGGCCGCGCACCCCGACCGAGATGGACAGCCGGGCCGGTACGGCGCCCGTGCCGCCGGTACCGGTCCCGTGGCCGGCGCCGGTGCTCGAGCCGGTGCCGGCGGCACCAGCTCCAGCGCCTGCGTGGCCGGCGCCGGCCGCCACCGCCTGAGCCCAGGTGTAGGTGTAGGTCGGGTGGTAGGTGTCGTCGCCCTCGAACAGGAGCATGGCGAAGCCCGTCACGCCGTCGGGGTCCGTGCCCTGGGCGACACCAACGGCCAACGGGCTGGCGGCGTCGAACTTGTACAGGACGTCGTGGCGGTGACCCCAGCAGCCCGAGGTGTTGCCCGCGGTGCAGTCCAGGTTGCCGCTGCCCGGCCCGTCGTCATACATCCAGGCTTCGTAGGCGTAGGGCATGTTGACAAAGCCGCCCGCCCAGTTCGCAGTCCAGGCGAGGTAGTTGGCTGCGGTGGGCTGAGGATCGGCGTCGGCGTGGACGCCGCCCATGGCGTCGCTGTTGAGCGCGGCGGTCAGGCCGGTCATCGGCGGCTGCCCGTAGAGGGTGCGGTCAAGATTGGCGAGCACGAAGCCCTGCTGGGCCGGGCTCAGGGCGGCGAAGTTCGTCGGCAGCTGGTAGGCGGGCTGGCCCAGGCTGGCCCGGGCCTGATCGAGCGTGTAGACCGCTGCCCCGACGCATGCGGCCGAGGTGGGCTGGTCACACGTCGCCGGCGGAGCTCCGGCCGGGTGGTTGGACGAAGGATCGGTCCCGGCGTAAGCGGCCAGGGCCGGACTGGCCAGGCCGGCCGGACCGGCCAGCGCGCAGCTGACGAGCAGGGTCAGCCCGGCGGCACGCAGGGAGCGACGCATGCCCCCGTTCTCGGCGGCCTGGCCAAAAAGCTGAGGCTTGGGCCGCCCGTCTGGACTCACTGCTGAGCTGGGAGGCGCCGGGTCTGATGCCCGCGGGCGTTCCGGGGGCGTCTCCTGTCCCGCATCCGCGGGCTGCGGGTACAAGGGGCGTCTCCTGTCCCGCGTCCGCGGGCTGCGGGTACAAGGAACGGGTGCTTACTCAACTTCCCTGGCCTGTGCGCAGCATCCTCTCAGGGACGGCCGGCACCGCCGCGCTGACGCTCGCCTACGCCGTCGAGCGCCACCTCCGGGGCCAGGCTCAACGGCCTCTGGATTACGACGACAGCCTGGTGCCCGGCCAGATTGTCGTCAGCATCCTCCATCTGCCGCACGTCACCGGGCACGAGGAGAACGATCTCGGGCTGGCGCTGCGCTGGAGCTACGGATCCATGTTCGGTCTCGCGCATGGTTTGATGCGGCGCCGCTGGCACGAGCCGGCGGCCACCGCGGTCTTCGACGCCATCCTGATGAGCGCCACGCTCAGCCTGTTCCCCCTGCTGGGCCGGACCCCGCCCCCGTGGCGCTGGCCGCCCGCGGTCCTGGCCACGAGCATGGCTACCCACGCCGTGTACGCGGCCACGGTCGGGGTCGTCGACGACCGGTCGCGGCGCGGAGCTCGGAGCGTGCGCCTCAACGGGCTGCTGAGGTCTGAGCAAGGGAGCCGGTAAGCCGGGCGGGCGCGGGGGGTGGCCGGAGTCTTCGGGGCGGACGCGGGGGTGGCCGGAGTCCTGGGGGCCGACGCGGGGGGTGGGCCGGAGGCCTGGGGGCCGACGCGCGGGGGTGGCCGGCCTCCTCGGGCGGGCAGTGGGGCCTGGCCGGCCTCCTCGGGCGGGCGGGCGCGGGGCCCCGGGGGTGCAGAACCGAGAAAATCCGAAATCGCAGTCCGGCTTTTCTCTGAATCGCTTCGTAGGCGCTACAGGCGTGGAAAAGTCGGAGGCGAGATTTGGCTTTTCTCCGATTTGCACCGCGCGGGGGCCTGGATACCACACCCGGTCTCGGGCAGCGCATGGGTCCCGGCGCCCCGCACCCGGTCCCGGGCAGCCCATGGGTCCCCGGCCCCCCGCGGGTCCTGGGCACCGCCCAAGCGGCCGGGCCACGCCGGGCCACGCCGGGCCGCCCGGCACCGCCCGGGCCGCCCGGCACCGCCCCGGCCGCCGATCACGTACAACACGTGTCACAAAACAGCACACGGTGTTGTGTTTTGCGCGAAGTTCCGTTAGCATCAACGCACCGGCGGTCGCCGCCCGCCCGACAGGCCGCCAGGGAGAGACCATGATTCCGACCACGAACAGCCCCGACTGCATCGGCCTTGCCGGTGAGGCCAAGAGATGAGCGCCCGCGTTCTCGTCACCGGCGCGACCGGCTTCATCGGCGGCCGCCTGGCTGAGCGACTCAGCCAGGCCGGGGCCGAGGTCCGGTGCCTGGTTCGCGATGCCGGCAGCGTCAAGAGCCAGGCGCTCGAAGGCCAGGGCTTTGCGCTGCATGAGGGCGACGTCCTCCGGCCCCGGACGTTGGACGGGGCGGGACGCGGCGTCGACGTCGCCTACTACCTGATCCACTCGATGGGACGGGGCGGCAGCAGCGATTTCGTGGCCCGCGAGCGCGAGGCCGCCGCTGCCTTTGCCCGGATGGCCCGGCGTGACGGCATTGAGCGGGTCATCTATCTCGGTGGCCTCGGCGACCGGCCGCAGTCAAAGCACCTGCAGTCCCGTCATGAGACCGCGCTCACCCTGCGGGCGGAGGGGCCGCCCCTGACCTACTTTCGGGCCAGCATGGTCGTCGGCCCTCAGAGCGAGTCCTACCGGACGCTGCGCTATCTGGTCCAGCGGCTCCCGGCCATGATCGCGCCGGCCTGGCTGACCAACGAGACCCAGCCGATCGCCATCGACGACACGCTCGCCTATTTGATTCAGGCGCTGAGCGTGGAGGCGTCTGCTGGCCGGGAGATCCAGATCGGTGGCCCCGACGTGCTCACCTATGGTGACATGCTCGACGCCATGGCTGCCGTGCTGGGGATCCGACCCCGGCCGCGCATCCCCGTGCCACTCATCACCCCATGGCTGTCCTCGCTGTGGATTGGGCTGGTTACGCCGGTCGACGCTGGGGTGGCCAGGCCGTTGATCGAGGGTCTGGCCGCGCCCACCGTGGTTACCGACCCCAGCGGTATGGATCGGTTCGACCTCAGGCCCGTCGACTTTCAGACAGCGCTACGCCGCGCGGTCGACGAGGACCCGGAGCTGCGCCGTCGGACCGGCGAGCGCGCCGCCGCCGCCGCGTGATTTTATGCCGAGCCCGCCAGGCCGATACGGCCATCGAGTCATCGCTGGCGTCCCGAGCCTCAAATTTGGTGGCAGTCTCGTGGCGTCTGGACGCGCCTGACTGACGGCGATGACCCCGCCGGAGCACCAGTACGACTTGGGTCATCGCCGTCAGCCCGCCACGCTCAACCACTCCCAGGCTGCTCACGACTTCCGACTCACGACACTAGCTCTGCGCAGGTTTGTGTACTTATTAGTAACTGTGATAGTGACTAGTTAACCTGATCACAAAGTTTTTCCACACACGCCGTGTGTCGGGTTACGATCGCCGGCAGGGGCGTCTCCCGGGGCCGGGACACGCGACCGATAGCCACACCACCAACGCTACGGTTCATAGAGGAGGGGCACCATGGCTGATCAGCCAGGACAGGGCGCGGGCGCAGGGCAGGGCGCGGGCGCAGGGCAGGGGGCTGAGTCAGAGGCTCAGGCGGCCAAGCTTCCGGAAAAGCTCCAGAAGGAGTCTCAGAAGGAGCTCGAGAAGATCAAGCCGGAGTTCAAGGAGCACAAGGTCGAGTTCAAGGAGCTCAAGTTCGAGCAGAAGGAGTTCAAGGAGAAGCCCGAGTTCAAGGAGGGCAAGGACGAGGCCAAGGAGCACAAGAACGAGTTCAAGGAGCACAAGAACGAGTTCAAGGAGCACAAGCTCGAGAAGGTCGAGCTCAAGGACTTCTCCAAGCTCGAGCATAAGGAGCAGATCAAGCGCGAGATCAAAGAGCTCGAGAAGCAGGTTCCCGACAAGACCGGGGGCAAGGACCTCGTCGAGGGCGGACCGCTCGACCCGGGCGGCCCGGTCGAGATCGGCCAGGCCACCCGGCAAACGCTTGAGGCGCATGCCGCCGCGCTGGAGCAGTCCGCCCAGGAGATCCGGCACTTCATCGAGCAGTCAGATCGCCCCGACCTAGGCGAGGGAGCACTGAAGAAGGAGCCCGACCAAGGGAACTGAGCCTCCGGTTCGTCCAGTCCGGTGCGCGACTGGCTCCTAGTCGCCTCGGCTCAGGACACCTCGGCTTTATGGGCCTTCGAGCGCCTCGCCGCTCGGGGCCGCCCGTGCCAGGTGCTCCTGACCGAGGCGCTTCAATCCTCTGACGTGAGGTGGATTCACCGTGTGAGCACCGACGCGGTGGGTGTCACGGTGACACTGGCTGACGGCCGCCGCATCGACTCCGCGGACATCGCCGCCGTGCTTAATCGCACGATTCTTGCGCCATTCACCGCAATGGCCCAAGGGCAGTGGCCCGATTCGGCCTACGCCCGCAGTGAGCAGAGCGCGTTCGCGCTCAGCTGGCTGGAGGGGCTGGCACCGGTGGTGGTCAACTCCCCGGCTGCCCGGGGGCTGGCCGGCGCGTGGCGCTCGGCCACCGAGTGGTTTGGCTTGGCCCGGCGGGCCGGTCTGCCCTGCGCAGCGCTGACCGTCGACAGCCGCGAACCGGACACGCTCGTGCGCATGCCAATGCGACCCAACGACGGGCTCGTGGTCGGCAGGCAGACCTTCGGGGTGCCCGATCGGCCCGGCCTGCGCGCGGCGGCGGTCGAACTTGCCCGCGCGGCTGACACTCCGTTGCTCGGGCTGTGGTTTAGCCGGGAGGGACCACCCCGCTTGGAGATGGCCACCCCGCATCCGGATCTGTCGGTGGGCGGCGAGTTCGCTGTCGAGGCACTGGACGAATTGCTGGCCGCGTGATCCTGCTCTTCGGGATTCCCAGCGAGACGCCGCTGGCCATGGTTGCCGCCGCTCTCGATGAGCGCGGTGAGAAGTACGTGCTCATCAACCAGCGCGACGTGCATGGCAACCGCATCCGGGTGAGCTCGGATGGCGATCGCCTCGGCGGCGAGCTGTACACCGGCGAGCTCCGGCTGTACCTGAACGAGGTGGATGGCGTCTACCTGCGCCCGATGGATGACCGGCGCCTCCCCGAACTGGCCGGCGAGCGTGAGCAGTCGGCCCTGCGCCGGCGAACGATCGCCTTTCACGAACTGCTCGTCCAGTGGACCGAGGCCGCCGAGATCACGGTCATCAACCGCTACAGCCGGATGGGGTCGAACTTCTCAAAGCCCTACCAGGCGCAGCTCATCACGCGTGCGGGCCTGGCCACGCCCGACACACTGGTCAGCAACGATCCCGCGGCCGTCCTGGCCTTCCGCGAGCAGCACGGGGAACTCATCTTCAAGTCCATCAGTGGCGAGCGCTCGATCGTCAAGAAGCTCGGCGCGGATGACCTGGGCCGCCTCGGCCGGATCCGGCACTGCCCGGTTCAGTTCCAGGCCTGGGTGCCGGGGCAGGACATCCGGGTCCACACGATCGGCGGCAAGTGCTTTGCCACCGCGATCAACTCAGCCGGAGTCGATTACCGCTACGCGGCACTTCGCGACGGAGCCGCCGCTGAGCTCACGGCGACGACCCTCCCGGACGAAATCGCACAGCGCTGTCTGGCGCTGAGCGACGCGCTCGGCCTCGAGTTCGCCGGGATCGACCTGCGCCGGGATCCTGACGGCCGGTACGTGTGCTTCGAGGTCAACCCCAGCCCGGCCTTCAGCTACTACGAATCCCACACCGGGCAGCCCATCGCCGCCGCGGTGGCCGCGCGCCTGGCCGGTATGGGTCCGGCGCGGAGCAGCGCACGCCGTCCGGCCAGCGCGGGTGCTGCGCACGATCCGGGGGACACCGTGGCTGCGTAAGCGGTTTCCGCCAGCCACCCCGGTCTCCCGCCGCGGTGAGACGGCCGGGAGGCCCGCCCGCGGCGCGCGTTGCGAACAGACGCCGGTAGGATCGCCCGCCTCGCGATGCTTCCCAATCCCTTCGACTTCCACGGACGGGCCGCGCTGGTCACCGGGTGCGGAAGTGCCGACGGGATCGGCTTTGCCTGCGCGCGGCTGCTGGCCCGGCTCGGCGCCCGCGTGGCCATCGCGTCGACGACCGCCCGGATCGAGGATCGCGCCGCCGAGCTTCGCGGGGAAGGAGCGTCGGTCAGCGCGCACATCGCCGATCTCACTGATCGCAGCCAGGCCTTTGCCCTGGTTGCCGCCGCGCGGGCGGCGAACGGTCCGCTCGACATCCTGGTCCACGCCGCCGGGATGGTTCAAACCGGCCGTGCGTCCGTCAGCGCGCGCTTCGGCGAGCTGTCACCCGAGGACTGGCTGGCGGCCTTCGATCTCAACCTCCATACGACGTTTCATACAACCCAAGCCGTTCTCCCCGCCATGGTTGAGCGCGGCTACGGGCGGATTGTGTTCATCTCCTCAGTCACCGGGCCGTTCGTCACCGCCCCCGGCGAGGCCGGCTACGCCGCGGCCAAGGCGGCCATGGACGGGATGATGCGCACCGTTGCCCTGGAATACGGCCGGGTCGGGATCACGGTCAACTCGGTGGCGCCCGGCTGGATTGCCACCGCCTCCGCCACGCCGACCGAGCGGGAGGCGGGGCGCAGCACCCCGGTCGGTCGCCCCGGCACCCCGGACGAGGTGGCCGGCCTCGTCGCGTACCTGGCTTCGCCGGCGGCCAGCTATCTCACCGGCCAGTCGGTGGTCGTCGACGGGGGCAACATCATCCAGGAGCCGCACGGCATCGACCTTTACTGAAGCCATGGGTCGGCTGGTTAGGATCGACCTTATGACGACGAGTGCTGCCTCATGACGACAAGTGCCGCCGGTACCGGCTCTCGCGCCCCGAGCGTCCTGGAGGCGCCGCCTCCGGCCTTCTCGCCGGATCAGATCGCCGACATCGCCGAGCGTTTGTTCGGAGTCGGCGGCCGGGCGGTCAATCTCGGCAGTGAGCGCGACCAGACCTATCTGATCGAGGAGGACGGCGGTCCGGGAGCCGTGCTCAAGATCTCCAACAGCGGGGAGGACCCCGCTGTGCTCGACCTGGAGCTCGAGGCGATCCTCCATATCGCCGGGGTCGACCCGAGCCTGCCCGTGGCTCGTCCGCGCGTGGCCCGTCCGCGCGTGACCCGTCCGCGCGTGGCCCGCCCGCACGCGGCGGGGACCGCGGCCGTCATCCACGACGCCGGCCTCGGCGACCATGCCGGGCCCGACGGCGGGCCCGCCTCCGAGGCCTACCGGCCGACCGTTCAGGGGTCTGACGGCACCCACTTCGTGCGCCTGTTTGACCGCATGGTCGGCCATACGGCAGCCGCTTCCGAGCTCGACGATGACGCGCTGCGTGATTTCGGGGCCACGCAGGCTCGTCTCAACCTGGCCCTCCGCAGCTTCTTCCATCCCGCCGCCGGACGCGAACTGCTCTGGAACCTCAAGCACGCCACCAAGCTCCGGCCGCTGCTGGCGTACATCGCCGATGCGCGGCGGCGCGAGCTTGTGGAAGCAGTGCTGGATCGGTACGACCAGCGGGTCGCGCCGGCCTGGTCCAGCCTGCGGGCACAGGTCGTCCATGGCGACCTGTCTCTAGACAACGTGTTGGTTGACGACCGGGGACGGATCACCGGCATCGTCGACTTCGGCGATACGGCGCACACCGCCCAGATCGCCGATCTCGCCGTGAGCCTGGCCTCGCTGCTGCGTGGGCGGACCGGACAGGACGCGTTCCGCAGTGCACGGCTGGTCATCGACGGCTACATGTCCGGCTCTCCCCTGGAGCCCGGAGAGCTGGCCGTCCTGGGCGACCTGGTCTCAGCCCGGATGGCGGCGATCGTGGCCATCAGCGCCTGGCGGGTTGCCCGCTACCCGGAGAACGCTCAGTACATCCAAGCCTGGGATGACGATTCCTGGGCCCTCTTGGAGCTGTTCGCCGGTTACGGGCCCGATGCCGTCGCCCGCGAGTTCGGCGCCCCCCGGCCGCCCGTGGCCACCGCCCCGCTCTCGGCGCGACGGCGCCAGCTGCTTGGCTCGGCGCTGACCGATCTGACCTACCGGCGGCCCGTCCACGTCGTCCGCGGGCAGGGCGTGTGGCTGTATGAGGCCGATGGATCGCGGTTGCTCGACGCCTACAACAACGTGCCCGTGGTCGGCCATTGCCATCCGCGCGTGACCGAGGCCGTTGTCCGGCAGACCCGCGCGGTCAACACACACGCTCGTTACCTCTATGAGCCCCTGGTCGAGCTGGCCGAGCGACTCGTCGGCTCGATGCCAGCCGGAGCCGACCTGGACACAGTGACGCTGGTCAACTCGGGTAGCGAGGCCAACGACCTGGCCTGGCGGATCGCCACCGCGACAAGTGGCCACAGCGGCGGCCTCGTCACCGCCTTCGCCTACCACGGTGTGAGCTCGGTGATCGCCGACCTCTCCCCGGAGGAGTGGCCTGAGGGGTTCCGGCCCACCAACGTCGAGACGATCGCGGCCCCCGGGACGGGCCCATCCGTGAAGGCCGAGATGGAGCGTGCACTAGGGGTCCTCAGCGAGCGCGGGGCGGGCCTGGCGGCGACCTATATCGACGGCGGGTTCACCAGCGACGGCATCCTCATCCCGGCCAGCACCGACGTGGCTGAGATCGTCGATCAGACGCAGAGGGCGGGTGGGCTGTTCATCGCCGATGAGGTCCAGGCCGGACATGGCCGGCTGGGGCGAGACCTGTGGGCCTTTGTCGGCTACGGGATCACCCCGGATGTCGTCACGCTGGGCAAGCCCATGGGCAACGGCTATCCCGTCGCAGCGGTGATCACCCGCAAGGAGCTGATGGACCGCTTTGCCGCCACGACGGAGTTCTTCAGCACGTTCGGAGGCAATCCGGTTGCCGCCCAGGCTGCCCTCGCCGTGCTGGATGTGATCGAGGACGAACGGATCGTGGAGCACGCCTCCCGGGTCGGCGGCGTGCTGATCGCGGCGCTGGCCGATCTCCAGGGCCGCTTTCCTGCGGTGGCCGAGGTCCGGGGGCAGGGGCTGCTGGTCGGGATCGAGCTGAGCACGACCACGGATCCGCGGAGGCCTGATCCCGAGCTGGCTCAGCGCGTCGTCGAGGCGATGCGCGAGCGGGGCGTCCTGATCGGTCGCACCGGTCGCCATAGCAACGTCCTCAAGATCCGGCCGCCGCTCGTGTTCGCCCAGGAGCACGCGGAGCGGCTGGTCGACACCCTCGCCGTGGTGCTGGACGAGCAGACCGTCGCGCGGCGCTGACGCGACGCTGTCAGCGAGCCGCACCACCCCGGGCACGCCCCAGGCCGACCCCCAGGCTGACCACCCCGGCCAACTGCCTCGTCAGCGAACGGCCCGTGGTAGGGTCCGACCCGTTTCCGGTGTGGAGGAGGAGGAGCGATGTTTCGATCGGGTCGTCGGCGTCGATTGACGGTCGTCCTGAGCGTCACGGCGCTCGTGGTCACCGTCCTGTGCGTGATGTCGGTGGCCGGGGCCGTCACGGTGCCCATTCCTCCCCTACCGATCATCGGCGGCGGTGACACCAACGGCCTCAACGACCTTGCCGCGCTCGGGCAGGGCCAGGGGCAGGCGCCGGCCACAGCACCGATCGTCGATCGGGCCGAGCCGCCATTGACCGCTACCGCCCTGGCCCCGTGCGGGCCCGGGTCGAAGCCCGAACCCGGCGTGGACGGCCGGGTGCCGTCCGGATCGGGCGTCGATGGCCTGTGGTGCAACATGGCCGAGGTTTCCCATCAGGGCACCTCCGGTGGCTTCAAGACGTTCCGCTACGTCGACGCGCAGGGTCATGTCTGCGCCTTCTACGACACGGCCCTGCTGTTTCCGACGAACGCGATCAACGCGGCAGGGCCGTCGCTCGGCGTGGCCGTCCTCAACATGGCCGATCCGGCCCACCCGGTGCAGACCGACACACTCAACCAGGTCCCGATGATGACCCCGCACGAGTCGCTCAACCTCAACCTCGCGCGCGGGCTGCTGGCCGCCGTCAACGGCAATCCGAGCACCGAGCCCGGCCTGGTCTCGATCTACGACGTCCACCAAAACTGCCTGCACCCGACGCTCGACTCGACCTCGCTCGTGGCCCGGTTCGGCCACGAGAGCGGGTTCTCGCCCGATGGGCGGACGTTCTATGCGACGAGCACCGCCCTCCCGTCGGTGACGGCCATCGATGTCTCGAATCCCAAGAGCCCGCACCCCATCTGGCAGGGGCAGGAGATGGCCCACGGCATGACGCTGAGCGACAACGGCGACCGGGCTTACGTCGCGGACCCCAGCAGCGGGGACATGCTCATCATGGACACGACCCAGATCCAGCAGCGCAAGCCTAACCCGCAGGTGCGCGAGATCAGCCGCCTGACCTGGAAGACGGCGTCGATCCCGCAGAACGCGATCCCCTTTACCGAGAACGGCCATCCCTACGTGCTCGAGTTCGACGAGTACACGGCCGGCACGCTCAATCCGCAGGCCAGCCGCGACACCGTCGGGGCGGGTCGGATCATCGACATCGCCAACGAGGCCGCCCCGCACATCGTGTCCAATCTCCGCCTTCAGGTCGATCAGCCCGCCGAGCATCACGCAGCCGGTAATGACCCGGGCACACAGAGCGGGGCGCAGGGCTACGCCGCGCACTACTGCAACATCCCCACGCGCGTGAACCCGAAGCTGGTGGCCTGCTCCTTCATCGCCTCGGGACTGCGGCTGTTCAACATCAGCAACCTCGTCCACCCGCGCGAGGTCGGTTACTTCGTGTCTCCGACCACGCCCAACACGGAGACCGGCTACAGCGAGAGCGATTACGCGATGTCCCAGCCGGCCTTCGACGTCGCTCGGCACGACATCTGGTACACCGACGGGGGCACCGGCTTCTACGTGCTGCACGTGACCAACGGCGCCTGGCCGGCGACGAGCGGAGCCCAGGCACCATCCGGCGCCACCAGGGGCTGCCCGCAGGCGAGGGGCCGGCTCTCCGGTCGGGCCTTGGGTCCGGTCCGCCTCGGGATGACCTCCGCCCGAGCCCGCCGCGCCTTTGCCCACAGCTCCGTCCGGCGGCGGGGCACCACGCAGTCCTTCTGTGTGAAGGGTGGGGCGGTCCGGGTTGCCGTGCCTTCGCGGGCGGTTTTGCGCCATCAGAGCGCCCGGGCGGCGAAAGCCGACCGGGGCCGGGTCGTTCTCGCCCTGACGGCCAATCGCCATTACGCGCTGAAGGGCGTGCGGCCCGGCAGCCGGATGGCCACCGCGGCGCGCCACCTGCATGCTGGCCACGGCATCCGCATCGGCAAGAACACCTGGTACGTGGTCGGCGCCGGCTCCGCCCGGGGCGTGCTCAAGGTCCGCCGCGGGGTGATCGGCGAGGTCGGGATCGCGACCCGGGCCCTGACCGCCAACCGTACCGCTGCCCGCCGCCTGCTGGCCCACATGATCTAGTTTCCTGAGTCACAAATTCGGTGGCAGCCTCGCCCAGGCACTCGGGGGCTGCTCACGAATTTCCGACTCACGACACTGGCCGCACTACAGTCGGGTCCCGTGGCTGACCTCCAGGCGCGGGCCGTGGACTCGGGCCCGCTCGCGCGGGCGCCGTCCGGCGTGCTTGTGCTCGGCGGGATCGCCTCGGTCCAGTTCGGCGCGGCACTGGCCACCCATCTGTTTTCCTCGGTCGGCCCGGCCGGAGCCGTGCTCCTCCGCCTCGTCACGGCCAGCGTCGTGCTCGGCGCCGTCGCCCGGCCGCGATTGGGCGGACACAGCCGATCGAGCCTTCTTTTGGCGGTGCTGTTCGGCCTGGCGCTGGCCGGGATGAACCTGTCCTTCTACGAAGGGCTGCGGCGGATCCCGCTCGGGATCGCTGTGTCGCTCGAGTTCGTCGGGCCACTGGGGGTGGCTGTGGCCGGCTCGCGGCGGCGGATCGATGTTCTCTGGGTGGTCCTGGCCGCGGCTGGGATCATCGCCCTCACGCGCGGCGGCAGCGGGCATCTGAGCGGCCTGGGGATCTTCTTCGTGCTGCTGGCCGGGGCTTTCTGGGGCGCCTACATATTGATAAGCGCGCGTGTCGGCCAGCGCTTTGACCGGGGCACCGGCCTGGCGCTGGCCATGTGCGTCGCCTCGGTCGTGGCCCTGCCGTTCGGCGTCTCCAGCGGCGGCACGCGGCTGCTGACCCTCCACTCGCTGGGCATCGGCGCCGCGGTGGGGATGCTGTCCTCCGCCATCCCGTACTCCTTCGAGCTCGAGGCCCTGCGTCGCATCGCCGCCCACGTGTTCGGGGTGCTGATGAGCATCGAGCCGGCCATGGCCGCGCTGGCCGGCCTGATCGTGCTCGGCCAGGGTCTGAGCGCGCGCAGCCTGCTCGGCATGGCCCTGGTCGTGGTGGCCTGCATCGGGGCCTCGTGGCAGTCGCGGGCGCCCGCGCCACGCGACGTTTGACCGCCCTACGTCCTGGCCGCCTGCCCGACGTCTGCCCGGTCTACGCCCTTGCCGCCTGTCCGCACGCGGGGCGGTTGCCCGGCAGCCGGACTCACACGTCGGCGCGGATGATCCACTCGGCCAGGAACGGCTCAGCGATGCGATAGCCGCTCTGCCAGCGCTCGATGAGCTCGTCATGGCCCAGGGACTCGAGCGCACGCTGCACCGTTGATGTGCCCGGAAGGCCGTGCGTGCGGCGGTAGGCCGCCGACATCGGCGGCTGGCCGGGTTGGCGGGCCAGCGCCTCGAGCGTGATGCGCTGGGCGCGGGCAGCATTCTCCCAGATGCGCTCGAAGTGGGCGTGCTCGGAGTGCAGAACGCGAACCAGTGCGTCACCCAGGCGCTGCTCGTCGGCCCGGCCATCGGCGGGCGTGGCTTCCCAGAGGGCGTAGGCGAGCTCCTGGGTGCCGTAGGGATGACAATGGGTCACGGTCAGCAGGAGGGAGATCACCTCGTCCTCGATCCCACGCCCGCTGCGTTCAAACCGCGAGCGGATGAACCGCGTGAACTGGGGAACGGGGATCGGACCCAGCTCCATGTGCTTGGCCGCCCGCCAGAAGGGCTCGTTCTCATCGTTGAAGATGCGCTCCATCATGTGGCGCTTTGAGCCCAGGTAGACGTGCGACACGTCGGGTTGCTCCTGAAAGACCGAGCGCATCAGGGCCAGCAGGTGCCGATCGATTCCGACCACTTCCTGAAACTCGTCAAAGACCAGCGCCACGCGGCGATCGCGGTCCGCGGCGAGGCGGGCCGGCAACTCCAGCAGGTGCTCCAGGGTGGCGTCGATGTCCTCCCCGGTCAGCCCTCCGCGAAAGCTGAAGCCGATCGCGCCGTCGACATCGAGCGTCATTGTCGGCTCCACGCGCAGGCCGCGAAAAATGCTCGTCGCCCGGTCGCGGGCCCGGAAGAGGGGAGAGGCAATGTCCTCGTAGATGGTGGCCGCCAGCTTGGCGGCCAGACGCTCCTTGGTTGGCGTCTTCATGAGGTCGACCTGCCCCACGAGAACCTCGCGTTTGCGGATGAGCTCGTGAGCGGCCCGCCAGAGCAGTGACGACTTGCCGTGGCGCCGGGGAGCAAAGACGACCACGTTCTGTCCGTTGCGCATGTCGGACTTGAGCTCGCGGACCTCGGTGGCCCGATCGGTGAAGGCATCGTCGAGGGCCAGATCGCCGAACCGGAACGGGTTGGCCTGGGGGTTGCGGACCATCCGTTATACGGTAGCGCGTAACGCAAGAGCCGACAGTAACAGCTACGCGTGCTTGCATAGCGTACGGCACTTTAATGAGCATTGGTGAGGGTTGACTCCGCGCGAGCCGCGCGTTTAGAGTCGGGCTCCCGACCGGGGAAGACGGAACAGCAGGAGGGGGCAGATGAACGCGCCAGTGACCGAGGACGGCGCCGGTTCTCACTCCGGGACCGGAGCGTGAGCGTGTCCGCGATCGTTACCCCGACCACGCCGAGCGCGGTTGTCTCGCCGCCCCTGGACTGGCAGGCGTCGGTCCCGACAGCCTTCGCGCTCGGCTGGCAGATGTCCGAGCTGTTGGCGATGTCGCGCGCGACGGCCGACGCGCCCGCCGTGGCCGGCAACGGGCTGCCACCCCTGGCCGGCGTTAGCCAGTGGTCGGATGCCGACCGCTGGGAGCTCGCCCTCCGGCAGATCGAGGCAAAGGCCAATCGGCTCAAGGCCGCCTTCGAGCACGTCGGCTCGGACATCGACGGCCTTGATCAGTTCGAGTCCAGCGCTGTCGCCCTGATCGCCCAGTGGCATGACGCAAAGGTCGAGCACGAGCTGGGAGCGGCCTACCACTCGCTGGTCATGACTCTGGCCGCTGCCCATGCCCGCCTGGGCCGGGCCTGTGAGCTGGGCTGCGGGCTGGCCGACACCTGCCGGCTGGCCTCGGCGCCGACCGTGGCCGATCTCCAGCATCGTTTCGGGGATCGACTGACGGCGCTGCAGGCGGCCCTGACCGACCTGGCCTCCAGCCTGCCCCAGCATGCCAGCCGGGCGGTGAGCCTGTCTCTGGCCCAGTGGCAGAAATGGGTCCAGTCCGCCACGGCGGACTCCATTGCTCCAGGTGAGCTGCCCGCACTCCTGCGGCGCCAGGGCGAGCTGTGGCGGGCGGTGCTCTCGGGCGAGAAGCTGGGTCAGGACATGCTGGCCGCCGATGATTATCTCGACGCGTCCAAGACCCTGATGCGCAGTGTCATCGGCAAGCGCCGCCGGTTGTGGGGTGTTCTCGCCGCCGCCGCCGTCCTGATCGCGGTCGGGATCTACCTCATCCTCACCGCGTCAGATGTGCTGAAGGCCATCAGTGGTGCGGGACTGTCGGTGCTGACCGCGTTGGGTCTCACCGCCGCCTCGATCAAGCGCAGCGCAACCGAATTGGGGGACCGGTTGATGTCTCAGGTGTGGAGCGCCGAGCTCGATTGGGCGATCGCCCAGGCCGTCACCGTGTCACCACCGGGATGGTCCATCACGTTGCACAAGGCCGAGGTCCGGCCCCGCGGGCCGGATCGCATACCCGTCCATCACCGCTGAGTGGCGCGCGGCGCCAAGGGCGGCATGGGCCGGTTGGCTAGACGGCGGCGCGACTGCCCCGCAGAAAGCGCGCGACCGCGTCGGTGATGATCTCATCGAGCTGCTCGGGCGTGACGATGCCTGAGGTGGTAAGCGCGGCGATGCCGTGCACGGTGGCGAACAGGAGCAGCCCAACCCGCTCGGGATCGCCGGCTTCGAGCGCTTCCTCAGCCTGTCCTTGCTCGATCAGCTCCAGCATGACCGAGAAGGTGCGTTCGGCGGCGGCGGCCAGGCGACCGGATTCCTCGCGGTGCTTGCCGGCGAACATCAGCTCGAGGAGGGCCGCGTCCTCGGTGGCGAAGCGGACGTAGGCCGCGGCCGCAGCCCGCAGGCGCTGTTCAAAGCTGTCACCCGCGGCGTCGACCGCGGCCCGGACCTCGCCGCCGAGGCGGGCGAACCCGTCAAAGGCGAGCGCGTCGAGTAGCGCCTGGCGATCGGCGAAGTGCCGGCGGGGCGCGCCATGGCTGACGCCGATCTGGCGGGCCAGCTCGCGGAGGGAGAGCTGATCGACCCCGCGCTCGCGCAGCGTGCGTTCCGCCGCAATGAGCAATGCGGCTCGCAGACTGCCGTGGTGGTAAGGGCGGATCGTCACCGGGTGGTGAGCGTACTGAACAAAGTAGACGTTGACATCATTGTGGTCAGCGACTACATTGTAGTCTATGACTACTTCATGGAGCACCTCAGAGATCCCCGACCAGACCGGCCGGACCGCGATCATCACCGGCGCCAACAGTGGAATCGGGCGGGGTGCCGCCCGCGCGCTGGCCGCCAAGGGCGCGCGCGTGGTGCTGGCGGTGCGCGATACGAGCAAGGGCGAGGCCGCCGCGACTGAGCTGGCCGGTCAGGTCGACGTCCGTCGTCTTGACCTGGCCGACCTGGGCTCCGTGCGGGAGTTCGCGGCGGGCTGGCAGGGCCCGATCGATCTGCTCATCAACAACGCCGGCGTCATGATCCCGCCGCTGTCGCGGACCGCCGACGGCTTTGAGCTGCAGTTCGGGACCAACCATCTCGGCCACTTCGCCCTCACCAACCTGTTGCTCGGGCACGTGAGTGGACGCGTCGTCACCGTTTCCTCGACGGCCCACCGGATGGGTCAGATCGACTTCGACGACCTGCAGTGGGAGCGCAAGTCCTACAAGGCGTGGCCCGCCTACGGTCAATCCAAGCTGGCCAACCTGCTCTTTACCGCCGAGCTTCAGCGGCGCCTGACCGAGGCCGGCTCGAGCGTCCTCGCCATGGCCGCTCATCCGGGCTATGCGGCGACGAACCTGCAGTTCCACAGCGAAAACCGCCTCCAGGAGCTGGTCATGCGGATCGGCAATCGGGTGATTGCCCAGGACGAGAACGGAGGCGCGCTGCCCACCCTGTACGCGGCGGTCGCCGATGTGCCTGGCAACAGCTTTGCCGGACCCAGCGGCTTCATGGAGCAGCGCGGCGCGCCCAAGCTCGTCGGGCGTACCACGGCTGCACAGGACATGGATGTCGCCGCCCGCCTGTGGGACGTCTCCGAACAGCTGACCGGCGTGACCTTCCCGCTCACCACCGCCGCCGCGAGCTGACCCGGACGGTCGCCGCGGACGCGCCGCTGGCGGTCACGGCGTCTGGGCCTGAGCGCACGCCGTCCTCGGCAGGGCTAGAGCCGCCGGTAGCGCGCCTCGGCCAGGGAGAAGGCGGCGAAGGTGAGCAGCCCGGCTGCGGTCAATCCAACCAGGAACGGTCCCAGGTCCTGATGATGGAGTCGCGCCAGGGCCCCGTCGATCCCGACAGCCTCACGCGGATTGAAACCGATCGCGGTACGGATGAGGAAATAACCGATGAGGACAAACACGGCGGCCCGGGCGATCAGACCGACCTGGCCCAAGCGAAGGAACGCGTGGTGCTGGGCGGGGGTCATCTCCGCGGTCCGGCATTCATGGGCAAAGCGGCACTGCCAGGCCTCGTAGGCCTGAAAGGCGCTGACCAGGACAAGCACGAACCCGCCGAGGCCGACCAGGAACGGACCCCCCGGCCAGCCCAGCACCCCGGCCGCCGCCTCTCGCGGGGCGGCGGAGGAGTTGCCGCCGCTGCCGACCACCGTCCGAGCGGCGACGCCGAAGAAGACCAGGTAGCAGATGCCGACCGCGAACCGGGCCACGCGATCCTTGGTTGACGGGCTACCTGCACCCTCCGGCCCGCAGCCGTGCACGCCGTGATCGAAGTTCCAGATTGCGTAGGCGAGCAGGCCGGCGGCGATGCCGACCATGGCCACGCGCCCCGGCCCCGTTCGCGCGATGAGGGCCAGGGCTCCCTGCTGGTTGGGCGAGGCGCCATCGGTGCCTGCGCCAAGGGCGAGTGCCACCGTGAGTCCGCCGATCACCCCATAGGTGATGCCGCGGGCGACGAAACCGGCCCGCACGATCCGGCGATACAGCCGCGAACGGTGTAGTTCGTCTCTGGACGGGGTTTGGCGGCGTTCCCGTTCTGCGGCTCGCTTCCGTTCTACGGCGCGCTGACGCGCTGCGCGCGCATCCCACATCGTGTCGTTCTACCCCGATTGAGCGCGCTCATGTGCCATCCAGGGCAACCCGCCCGGGGCTGCCATCGTTGGGAGGCCAATCCCCTACTCGTCAGCTTTGCCGGCCCAGGCGAAGCGTGACGGGAGCAGACCCGGGGCAGCCGTGACCCCTGGTTTCGGGCGACGAATCCGGGTCGGCAGCCAGGCGATCAGGCCCCCGACGCCCGGCACCCAGATCGACATCGCGTGATAGAGCAGCACCGCCCCGACCGAGGCGGCGGGGGAGAGGCCGTACAACACGAGTGCGGCGGCCAGCCCGGAGTCCAGCACCCCGATGCCGGCCGGGATCGGAATCGTCGTGGCGAGATAACCGATGCAGTAACCGATGACCAGCGCCTCGGGGCCGAGTGGGTGGCCGGTGGCCGCGCAAGCGGCCCACAGCGTGGCCATGTCCAGGCCCAGGAATCCGGCCACGCCGAGCAGTCGCCAGTGCGGTGTGCCGATCGAGCTCCAGGCGCCCTCCAGCCCGGAGGCCACACCGCGCAGAACTCGAGGACCGCGCGTTCCGAGCCGCCGGGCGGCGACCATGGCGGCCGCGGCGGTGGACAGCACACCCGCGGAGACCAGGATCGGGACGCCGGCGTGGCTGAGATCGTGGGGTCCGCCGGGCACCCCGACCAGGAGCAGGATTCCGGCCAGACCGTTGACGACAAACCCAAATGCGGTGAGCAGGCAGAGCAGGGCCGCGCATCGCTCGACGAGCCGGCGGGTGTCGACACCGTGGCCGTGCAGCAGCAGCCCGGTGGCCGCCGCCGAGGAGATGTTGCCTCCCGGGAGCACGGCTCCAGCACCCATGGCGATCCAGGCCACGCGCCGGCCGACGGGCCGCGGAGGCTCGGGGAAGAAGCGCCGGAACAGCACCACATAGCTCAGGCACGAGGCGAGCTCGAGGCCGGCGGCGACCAGCACCCACACCGGGTTCATGCGGCCGAGCTGGTCGATCACTTCCTCCGGCGGTGCCACCCACAGCAGCAGCCCGACCGAGACACATCCAACCAGAGCGATGAGCAGCACGCGAACGCTCGGGCGCGGCCACCCACGAGTATTGACCGCGTCCTCGGAAGCGCGGTGCTGGTCACCCATTCCCCCCATCGTCGCGCATCGGGCTCATCCGGGGCGCCAGAGCGGTGCAGAACGTCCCTGAGGGCCCCCTCCCGCCGGCACCACGGAGCGGCCCCTCCTGGCCGGGCCACACGCCGCGCGCATCGCCCCCTGGGCCGGGCTTAAAGCGAACGTAAGAGAGTCGGGGACGACGCGACTCGACGCCGCGCGACGGGTTAGGGTGAGGGTGAGCGTGCTTCGGGCGGGCAGGGACAAGCAGCTAAACCGCACTTTTGCGTGGCCTTCGGGCCTCCTTGGCCTGACGTTGCTGATCCTGATTGCCGCGCTGGCTCCGGGGAGCGCGTCGGCGACGGCCATGAAGACCGTGCGCTACCACGGCTACAGCGCTCGGGTGCCGGCCGGCTGGCCGGTCTTCCGCCTGCGCTCCGGCTCGCGCACGTGCGTGCGCTTCAACCGCCACGCCGTCTACCTCGGCACGCCGAGTGCCGCCCAGAGCTGTCCTGGCCACGCGGCCGGCCGGACCGAGGCGATCCTCATCGCGCCCACGCCGGGGTCGAGCCATGGCGGCTTTGCCCCTCAGGCGGGGTATGCGCCGGCGCGCACACCGACGCCGCCGGAGCGCGAGACCCAGATCGCCGACCTCGCGCACGGGGTCACCGTGACGGCAACCTGGAACCGGGCGCCCCAGATCGTCCGCGGGGCCTTGCACGTCAAGGTGTTGAGGCAACAGCCGGCGGCGGGCGCGACCAGCCATACGCCGCGAAGCTCGGCGCGTTTCCAGAGTCAGGCGCGTGTGGCTCACAACACGGGCACCACGTTTACCGGCCCCGGATTCGACGCCTGTTCAACGCCGAGCCAGAGCACGATGAGCGCCTGGGGCAGCTCGCCCTACCGCGCGCTGGGCATTTACATCGGCGGGGCCAACAGCGCCTGCGCGCAGCCCAACCTCAACACCGCCTGGATGGAGACCGAATGGGCCGCGGGCTGGCACATGGTCCCCATCTACGTCGGCCTGCAGGCGCCGAGCAACTCGTGCGGCTGCGCGGCGATCAGCGCCAGCAAGGCGGCCAGCCAGGGGACCGCGGCGGCCCAGGATGCCGTGGCCCAGGCCCAGGCCGTGGGGATCGGTGCCGGCAATCCGATCTACAACGACATGGAGGGCTACTCGCGCACGTCCAGCAATAGCAACGCGGTCATGAACTTCCTCGCCGCCTGGACGACCCAGTTGCACGCCGAGGGTTACGCCTCCGGCGTGTACAGCAGCGGGGGGTCGGGCGTGGCTGACCTCGTGGCCCGCTACGGCACGACCTACACCGAGCCCGACGACATCTGGGTGGCGGACTGGAACGGGTCGGCCAGCACCAGCGATCCGTATCTGCCCGCGGCCGACTGGTCCTCGCATCAGCGTTTACATCAGTACCGCGGCGCCCACAACGAGACCTACGGCGGCGTGAAGCTCAACATCGACGGCGACTACCTCGACGGCGCGACCGCGTATTCGGGGACGGCGACACCGGCGGCCTCACCGTCGCTGCAGGTCTCGCCGACCGCCAACGGCACCGTCAACCTCGCGGCCAGCTGGCCGGGGCAGAGCGCGGTGAACACGTGGCAGACACTGGGTGGTTCCAGCCCGGGGGCGCTCCGGGCTCTTGACACAAATCGAGTCACCGGAGGCACGACCGCGATCGCCGAGCGCAACGCCTTTCCCTACTACGCGGTCCAGGCCATGGACGCCAGCGGGCAGGTGATTGGGACCTCGGCCCCGGTCAGCACCCGGCCCCACGTGGCCCTCTACGGGCGCAGCGCGTTCGTGCCGCGCACGGGTGTGACCGGCGTCCCGGCCGGCTGCTTCACCGGCGCGGCCTGCGCGCTCAGCGTGACCGTGACCTCCGGGCGCACAGTCATCGCCCGGAGCGGGGCGGAGCGCCTGAACACGAGCGGCGGTCTGGTCTTCTTCACGCTCAATGCCACGGGACGCAAGCTTCTGACCCGCGCCCGGGCCCGCCGGCTGCCGGTCCGCATCACCATCCACGAGGTGTCGGGACGCAGCGCCTCCGCTCTGATGAATCTGATCCCCTACACCACGACCGGTTCCGGTCCGCGGCGCAGCGCCACCCCGGCCTCCACGCTCAAGGTCATCGGCCGGCGTGATTTCGTGTGGCGCAACGCCACCGGGGGAATCCTGACGGGCTGCTACGGCTCGGCGCCGTGTCTGATCAAGGCCAAGATCAGCGCGGGTCGACACACGGTGGCGACCACGACGCCGGAGTTCCTGGGCGCCAATTCCGCCGGCTACCTCAGCTACCGCCTCACGTCCTACGGACGCTCGCTCGTGGCCGCGGCCAAGGGCAACCAGCTCGGGGCGCTGGTCACCCTCACGAGCACCGCGGCAACCGCGAAAGCGCACATCTCCCTGTCTGCGTTCCGGTAGGGCTGGCGACTCTAGCTCCGCGCGGCCAGGAGCGCCCGGGCCGCGTTGTGCCCGGGAATGCCGCTCACCCCGCCGCCGCGCCGCGCGCCCGCGCCGCAGATCCAGACGTTCTCGCGCGATGTCTCAACGCCCCAGCGCCCCACGTCGGCCTCGGACTCGGCAAACGGCCAGGACAGATCACGGTGGAAGATATGACCGCCGGGCAGGCCGAGCTCGGACTCAAGCTCAACCGGGGTGCGGGCCTCGAGGCACAGCTCGCCACCAGGATCACGCATCAGGCAATCCTCGATCGGCTCGGCCAGGACTGAGTTGAGCGAGCGCAGCGTGGCGGCCACCGCGGCCTCCTTGGCGCCGGCGTGCATCTGGGCATCGCCGGCGAACAGCCGGGCGGGCATGTGCAGCCCGAACACGGTCAGGGTGTGGGCGCCGGCCGCGCGCAACTCGGGCCCGAGAATGGTCGGGTCAGTCAGCGAATGGCAGTAGGCCTCGCACGGTGCGCGATCGGGGATCTGCCCGGCGGCAGCCTGCGCATACGCGGCCTCCAGCTGGTCGTAGCTCTCGTTGACGTGCAGCGTTCCGGCAAAGCCCTCCTCGGGCGACACCGACGCGTCGCGCAGCCGCGGCAGGCGTGCCAGCAGCAGGTTGAGCTTGAGCTGCGAACCCTCCGGCGCCGGGTCATCCGGCGGGGGGTCGCCGAGGAGTCGGGCAAGAACGGCCGGGGCAAAGCCGGCCAGCACGTCGCGGGCCACGTGCGTGGCGCCGCCCTCGGTATGAACGCGCACGCCGTCGCCATCGGCGTCGATGCCCACGACCGGCGTCCCCACGCGCACCTGCGCACAGGCTCCCAGCGCCGCCTGGGTCAGGCCCTGCGTGACCGCGCCCATGCCGCCCACGGGAACATCCCAGCGGCCCGTCCCGTTGCCGATCACGTGGTAGAGAAAGCAGCGGTTGGGCAACAGTCCCGGATCGGCCAGCGAGGCGAACGTGCCGATCAGGCCGTCGGTGGCCACGAGGCCGCGGATGACGTCGTCGCGAAACCGCGCTCGCAAGACTTCAGACAGGGGCTGCTGAAACAGTCCCGCCCACGCGGCCTCGTCGCCGACCATCTGCCGGAAGTCCTCACGCGAGCGCAGCGGCTCGGTCAACGATCCGAACACCCGCTCAGCCATCGCGGTGGTCATCGCGTAGAAGTCAGCGAAGGCCTGGGCGTCGTCACCGAGCGTGGCCCGAGTGTCGCTGACCAGCACGCCACCGTCACCCCACGGGGTGTAGGACGAGACCCGGCGAGGACGCAGCTCGATGTCGACTCCGAGCTGGTCGAGCAGCGCCCGCGGAAATAGGCTGACCAGGTAGGAGTAGCGCGACAGTCGCACGTCGAGCCCCCGAAACGGGGAGGCCGAGACGGCGGCGCCGCCGGCGGCCGGACGGCGCTCGAGAATGAGCACGCTCATCCCGGCCCGGGCCAGCAGCGCGGCGGCGACGAGGCCGTTGTGACCGGCACCGGCGATCACGACATCCCAGACCTCGCTCTCGCCGTTGCGCATCGGCGGGCACGATACGCTCGCGCCTGCCGCCGGCCAAGCCCGACCGGGTCCGCCCAGTCCGACGTGAAGGAGTCCCATGGAAACCGTCGTCAACCATCAGCTGCGCCTCGCCGCCCGTCCGGTGGGTCTCCCCAAGGACAGCGATTGGGAGTTCACCGAGGAGGAGGTCACCGGCCCCGGCGAAGGTCAGGTGGTGGTCAAGGTCGACTACCTGTCGCTCGATCCGGCCATGCGCGGGTGGATGAACGACGCCCGCTCCTACATTCCGCCGGTCGGCCTGGGTGAGGTGATGCGGGCCGGCGGCGTCGGCGAGGTCGTGGCCTCCGACCATTCCTCGCTCTCGGTCGGCGACCAGGTCACCGGGGTGACGGGGGCCCAGGAGTACGCCACGCTGCCCGCGGAGGCGCTGACCAAGATCGACACGGGTCTGGCCCCCGCGCCCGTGTGGCTGAACGCGCTGGGCCTACCCGGGATGACCGCCTACTTCGGCCTGCTCGACATCGGCCGGCCCGAACCCGGACAGACCGTGCTCGTCTCCGGCGCCGCCGGCGCGGTGGGCGGCGCCGTCGGCCAGATCGCCAAGCTCAAGGGCTGCCGCGCCGTGGGCATCGCGGGCGGACCGGAGAAGTGTCGCCACGTCGTCGAGGAGCTGGGTTTTGATGCCGCGATCGACTACAAGTCCGAGGCTCTGTACGCGGCGGTGCGCAAGCATTGTCCCGACGGCGCGGACGTCTACTTCGACAACGTGGGCGGCGAGACGCTCGACGTCGCTTTGGCCCATCTGGCCCGCGGGGCACGGGTCGTTCTGTGTGGGGCGATCTCTCAGTACAACACGACCGAGGGGATGAGGGGCCCGGCCAACTACATGTCGCTGCTCGTCAACCGGGCGACCATGACCGGCTTTCTCGTCTTTGACTTTGCCGACCGCTATGCCGAGGGTGCGCGGGAGATGGGCCAGTGGGTTGCCTCCGGCCAGCTCAAGTCGGTGCAGGACATCGCCACCGGTGGCATCAAGCGCTTTCCCGAGACGCTCCTGCGGCTGTTCCGGGGCGAGAATCTCGGCAAGCTCGTGCTCGAAGTGCGTCCGAGCTAGAACACGAGGGGGTCCCCGCGCGTCAGTCCTCGCCCCCGCCCGGGTCAGCCAGGCGATCGCGCTCATCGCGGTCGGCCCACTCGAGCAGCGGCTCGATCGAGAAGGCGTGGTCGTCGATGCCGGCGTGCAAGTCGCCGAGCCGGGCGAAGCGCTCGGGCACGGTGGCGATGGTCAGCTCCCGGGGTTGCACGGCGTCGATCTCCGGCCAGCCGATCGGGGTCGAGACGGTTGCCTCAGTGACCCCGCGCACCGAGTACGCGCTGGCGATCGTGTGGTCGCGGGCGTTCTGGTTGTAGTCGACGAACGCCTTGTCGGGTTCGCGGTCCTTGCGCCACCAGGTGGTGGTCGCATCGGCCGGGGCACGGCGCTCGACCTCACGGGCGAAGGCCAGCGCGGCCCGTCGCACGTCGCCAAAGCCCCATCGGGGCTCGATGCGGACGTAGATGTGGATGCCCGCGCCGCCCGAGGTCTTGGGCCAGCCCACCGCGCCGAGCTCATCGAGAACCTCGTGGGCAGTATGGGCGACCCGCTTGACGCGATGCAGCGGGCACTCGGGCATCGGGTCGATGTCGATCCGCCACTCGTCCGGGCGTTCGGTGTCTGCGCAGCGTGAGTTCCAGGGATGAAACTCCACCGTCGACATCTGCACGGCCCAGATCACACTGGCCAGCTCGGTCACGCACAACTCATCGGCGTGCCGGCCGTACCGGGGAAAGTGCACGCGGACGGTGGCGACCCAGTCCGGCGCCCCCGGGGGAAGGCGCTTCTGGTGCACTTTTTCTCCGTCGGTCCCCTTTGGGAAGCGGTGCAGCATGCAGGGGCGCTCACGTAGCGCGCGGACGATGCCGTCCCCGACGCTTACGTAGTAGCGGGCCAGGTCGAGCTTTGTCTCGCCACGGGCGGAGAAATACACGCGGTCCGGGCTCGTGATCCGCACCGTCCGCTCGCCAACGGCCAGTTGCACCGCCTCGCCGTGCTCGGCTGTTCTGGCCATGGCGCGGATGGTCGCAGGTCAGGCCCGGGGGTTCCTATGGTGAAAGGACGGACCCATTTTTGAAAAGGAAGGAAAGCAACCATGAAGACGCGCAAGCTCGGCTCGCTCGAGGTTTCCGCTCTCGGCCTCGGCTGTATGGGGATGTCGGCCTTCTACGGATCGTCTGACGAGGAAGAGTCAATCGCCACCATCCAGCGCGCGCTGGAGCTCGGGATCAATTTCCTCGACACGGCCCAGCTCTACGGGCCCATGACCAACGAGGAGCTGGTCGGCCGGGCGATCAAGGGCCACCGCGATGAGTACGTGATCGCCACCAAGTTCGCCCGCCGGATCGAGCCCACCACGCAGCCAGGTGATCTGTCGACTCTGGGCCCGCTGGACGGCTCGGCCGCCCATGTGCACGGCTCGATCGAGGGCAGCCTCAAGCGGCTGGGCACCGACCACGTGGACCTCTACTACCAGCACCGCGTCGATCCCGACGTGCCGATCGAGGAGACAGTTGGCGCGCTGGCCGAGCTCGTGCAGCAGGGCAAGATCCTCCACATCGGGCTGAGCGAGGCCGCACCCGAGACGATCCGCCGCGCTCATGCCGTGCACCCGATCACCGCCGTGCAGACCGAGTACTCGCTCTGGAGTCGCGACCCCGAGAACGAAATTCTGCCCACCTGCCGGGAGCTCGGCATCGGCTTCGTGCCCTACTCGCCGCTGGGTCGCGGGTTCTTGTCGGGACGCTTCAAGTCACCTGAGGACCTCGACCAGAACGATTTTCGCCGCAACGGGCCGCGCTTCACCGGCGAGAATCTGGAGGCCAACCTCGAGCTGGCCGGCAAGGTGGCTGAGATCGCCGCGGAGAAAGGGGCCAGTCCCGCGCAGCTGGCCCTGGCCTGGGTGCTCGCCCAGGGCGAGGACCTCGTCCCGATCCCCGGCACCAAGCGGCGCAAATACCTGGAAGAGAACGCGGCGGCTGTCGACATCGAGCTGACCCGGGAGGACCTGGAGCGGATCGACGCCGAGCTGCCCGCCCCCGCCGGCGACCGCTACGACCAGGCGGGGATGGCCTCGGTCAACCTGTAGAACGTCGGGCCAGCGGCGCTATGCGCGCGCGGTCCCGCGTGGGCCGCCGCGCATCGCCCCCGGCGCCTTGAGGACCAGCCGGGGGAGGTCGGTGCGCGAGGCCGACAGGGCCTGGCGCAGAGCCTCGTCGGCGCCGGTCTCCAGCGCAGGTCCGTGGCCGACGAGCAGCCGTTGCGGATGAAATCCACTCAGGGCGCCCCGGGGCGGGATGAGGCGGAGCATTGGGTGCACCCCGGCGGGGCGGCCAAGGGCAAACAACGGGACCGTCCCCACGGCCTCGGCCACCACGAGCGTGCGCTCGGCCTCCCACCACAGTGCGACCTCCTGCCACCACGGACGATTGATGACCGAGCTTACGGCGAACGCGCTGTCGGGGAGGACGGCCGGGATGCGGTGATGCGTGACCCCCAGCCGCGTGGCGATCGACGCGCAATCGCGGTTGTGACGGCTGAGCAGCTGGACGACCCCGGACGGTGGTCCCAGCTCGGCGGCGGCGGCGAGGGCGTCGCCATCCTCGAAGGGGTCGATCAGCCACACCCCCGATCCGGCGCGCAGAGCATGCGCGGCGCGGCCCATGGCGTCGTTCTCGTACCAGGTCAGCCCGGCGCCGTGGTGCTGGAGCGTCGTGCTCATACGACAGACGTTGTCACACCGACCGGTTCGGCGACGGGACGCCCTGCCGCGGCCAATCCTGCGGGCCGCGCGCGCGTGGCTCTCTCTCACAACCGTGCGCTCGCGCACGCACGCGGTGCGCGGTGGGCGGGTGCGTGCTGTGGCGCACGGAAACCGCGCGTCTGCGCACTCACCTCGCCCATCGGGCCGGGGTGCGTGCGCAGACGCACGCCTTGGCCGGCCGCCACGCCGTCGCCGGGTGGGCCCGGGTCGGGTCGGGTCGGGTCGCGCCGGGCCGGGTCGGCCCGGGCCCTGGCTAGCCTGACTACCAATGCCCGAACTACCCGAGGCCGAGCGTGCCCGTCAGACGCTTGAGACGGTGCTCGGCCGGCGGATCGCCGGTGTCGATGACCGCGATACCTACGTCTGCCGCCCCCATGTTCCCGGGGAGATCGCCGACGCGCTCGTCGGCCATCGGCTGGTCAGCGCCCATCGCCGCGGCAAGTTCCTGTGGCTGGAGACAGAGGACGGGCCCACGCTGGGCCTGCACCTCGGGATGGCCGGGAAGATCGTGGTCGAGGGTCCAGGGGAGGTACCGCGCTGGGACCGCTTCGCCGTCGAGTTCGAGGATGGCACCCGCTTTGCCCTGCGCGACAAGCGCCGGCTGGGCCGGGCGGTTATCAACCCGGACTTCAGTCACGTCGGACCGGACGCGGGTGGGGTGAGCCGCGAGGAGTTCCGCCGGCGGATCGGCACCGGGACGGCGCCGATCAAAGCTCGGCTGCTCGATCAGAAGTGGATCTCGGGCGTGGGCAACCTGCTCGCCGACGAGACCCTCTGGCAGGCTCGGATTTCACCCCGCCGCCCGGTGTCCTCACTGTCGACCGACGACCTGGACCGGCTGCGCCGCGAGCTGCGGGCGGCGATCCGCTCGGCCATCCGCAAGGGGGGCGCGCACACGGGCCGCTTCATCCCCGCCCGCCGCCAGGAGGGGGCGTGCCCGCGTGACGGACACGCCCCGCTGGAGCGAGCCACGATCGGCGGCCGGACCACCTACTGGTGTCCGGTCTGCCAGGTATGACCGCTGTCCTGACACGACCGGCAGGTCGGGGACAGGCCCCAACTCGGTGACGGCGCACGCCCACGGCCACTCGATCCACAGTCTCGGCGCCGACCGGTCGGCCGTCGTGTGGGACAACGCGGCCGAGCCGGCACTGGAGATCGAGTCCGGAGAGGTCGTCGAGCTTGAGGCCGCCGAGGACTCGGGCGGCCAGCTCAGCGCCGGGTCGACCGCGGCCGACGTGGCCGCTCTGGACTTCGGGCGCGTCAACCCGATCACCGGCCCGGTGTTCGTCCGCGGCGCGCAGGCGGGTGACGTTCTGGCCGTGGAGATCCTCGAGCTGCGACCCAAGAACTGGGGCTGGACGGCGATCATCCCCGGCTTCGGGCTGCTCGCCCCGGAGTTCCCCGACCCGTGGCTGCGCATCTCGACGGTCGACGCAGATCAGGGGACGGTGCAGTTCGCCGAGGACATCACCTTGCCCTTCGCGCCCTTTCCGGGCACGATCGGGGTGGCTCCGGCCGCGCCCGGACAGCACTCCGTCGTGCCCCCCAGCAAGTGGGGCGGGAACATGGACATCAAGCACCTGCGGGCCGGAACGACGCTGCTATTGCCGGTCGGGGTGAGCGGCGCCCTGTTCTCCCTCGGGGACACCCACGCGGCGATGGGCGATGCCGAGGTCTGCGGGACGGCCGTGGAGACAGCGATGGATGTGGTCGTGCGCCTGACAGTCCGCAAAGACCTCAGCCTGCGCTACCCGCAGTACAGCCTCCCGGCCGGCCAGCTGGCCGCCGTCGAGGGCTCTCGCTACCACGTGTGTACCGGCGTGGCGCCCGATCTGATGCAAGCGACCCGCGAGGCGACCCGGGCGGTCATCGACCACGTGGTGCAGCGCCATGGCCGCAGCCGCGAGGAGGCGTACGCCATCGCGTCGGTGGCCGTTGACCTGCGCATCCACGAGGTCGTCGACGCGCCCAACTGGGTGGTGGGCGCCTTCCTGCCCGAAGCGATCTTCGCCTGAGGGGTGGCCTCCGGGCCGAGCAGGGAGTCCGCGGGCGCCGCGGACTGCGGCCAGCGCCTTAGGCGGGCGCGCCGTTCAGATGCCAGATCCCGTCAAAGCCGATGTGCTGCTCGTCGGCGACAGCACCGAGCTCGGCCCGCGCGTCCTCCAGTTCGATCCCGCCCACCGCGGCGACCTCGGCCGTGGCCAGAGGGGCGTCGGCCCACTCGAGGACCTGGCGCACATCGCTGGGATCCTCACGCCGCTCCAGCTCCGGCGCGAGGTTGGCGATCGCCACCTCATAGGCGGCCACGGGCTGAAAGCCCGGGGCCGACAGGCTGACGCCGTCGGGCCGCTGGATCTCGTACGACGGGCAGGTGTAGCGATGTCCCCCGTTCCCCGTGCTGGCCAGCTTGTGGGCGAGCGCCAGCGCGCCCGGCGTCGGCTCGCGGGCAGCCTCGAGGTCGGCGGCCAGCTGGTCCTCGGTCTCGGGCTCGGCCAGCCACGCCTGCAGGTCGGCGGGCTCGACACCGGCCTGCGCGGCGGCGGCCGCCAGCGTTTCGGGGGCATCGAGGAGCGATCCTGAGAAATGCAAGACCCGCAGCGCTCGCAGCATGGCCGCCTCCTGCTCGGGCAGATGGCGGCGCACCGCCACCACGGCGCGGCAGGCCGGGAGCGTGGCCGCCATCCGGGGGCGCAGGGAGAAGTCCATCGGCATGCCGTGCTCGTGCGAGAGGCGCTTGAACGAGGCTGACTGGCGCTCGGGGGTGAACCCCTTGTCCTCATAATCGCTGGCGCGCTCGGACAAGCCGACCATGCACAGCTCCCAGCTCAGCTGCTCGCCGTACAGCCACTGCACCCGCCGGCGGGCGGGTTCGGCCGACCAGGCAAACGGGCAGCCGGGGTCGGTGTATTCGGTGATCTTCAGTGCGGTCATATGGCCATCAATGGTGGCAGCACGGCGGGGCGCGTCAGAACGCTGACCGCCGGGCCCGTCTCGGCGCCGACCGCGACAACGGAACGCTGACGTCGACGCGGGCCGCAGGTGGCCCGCACGGAGTCCCGAGGGGGCCCGTCAGACGCCGGGCGGCTCGCGCAGCGTGCGCAGGACTCGCGCCGGGTTACCGACGACGACGGCGCCGGGCGGCACGTCCCGGGTGACCACGGAACCGGCTCCCACCATCGCGTGCTCGCCAACCTGGACGCCGGGCAGGAGAACCGCGCCGGCTCCGATGCTGGCCCCGCGTTCGAGCACGGTGGGCAGGCATTCGAAATCGTGCCGGCTGCGAGGGAAGGGGTCGTTGGTGAAGGTCGCCTGAGGGCCGATGAACACGTCGTCGCCGACGCGAAGGCCGTTCCAGAGGAACACGCCGGACTTGATCGTCACGCGGTCGCCCACGATCACATCCCCTTCGATGAACGTGTGATCGCAGATGTTGCAGTCGGCCCCGATGCGCGCGCCCGCCATCACGTGGGCGAAGGCCCAGATCCGCGTTCCCGGCCCGATGAGCTCGGTCTCGACGAGGGCCCGCTCGTGCCGGTAGCCGAGCCCGTCGCTGCGGACCGGCGTCACTCCAGGCCCCGTCCTCACACCGCCGCCAGCTCACGGCGGTCGTCGGCTTGGCTGATCTCGGCGAGCTGGCCGTCGATGTCCTCGTGCTGGAGCGAGACCTCGCGGCCGCCCATGCACAGCGACTGATCGGCCGCCTCCACGATCCGCACCACGCTGCGGGCCACCGCCGTGTGGAAGAGCATCCGCTCGCCCGAGCGAATGGCCGACACATAGTCATCGAGTTCGAGCCCCAACGGCTCGTTGGTCTCGATGCGAGGGGAGATGACGTCTCCCGTCCGGTAGGACAGGTGATACTCGCCGAACGTCTCGGGGTCGCGATAGACGACGCCGCGATCGAACAGGCGCACCGGTTCCGGCGCGCCATCGTCGTAGATGACCATCCGCTCGCTGCCGACCAGCACGGTCCGGCGCAGCTTGCTCGGGGCGAGCCAGCTGAGCTCGACATTGGCGATGATGCCCGACGCGAAGCTGAGCGAGACGAACGCGACATCGGCGATGCCGGGCACGATTGAGTCGCGCCCCACCGCCCGCACCGCGATCGGCATCTCGCTCAGCCAGTAGAGAAGGATCGAAAAGTCGTGCGGACCCAGGTCCCAGATCACGCTCACGTCGCGCTGGTGCAGGCCCAGGTTGACCCGGCTGGAGGAGATGAAGTAGATGTCACCCAACGTCCCGGCAGTGAGCATCCGCTTGACCTCACGGACGGGCGGGCTGTAGAGGAACGTATGGCCGCACATGAGGATCCGGTCCTGAGAACGAGCGAGAGCGGCCAGATCGTCGGCGAGCTCACTGGAGGGGGCCAGCGGTTTTTCGACGAACACGTGCTTGCCCGCCTCGAGCGCCTGGACGGCCAGTGTGTAATGGGTGTTGACCGGCGTGGCGATGATCACCGCGTCGACGGCCGGGTCAGCCAGCACGCGAGCCAGGTGGGTGGTGATCCGGGCGCCCGGCACGCGGCGCCGGTATCGGGTCAGCCGCTCCCGATCAAGGTCGCAGATCCACCGCACCTTGGCGTGGGGATGTTCGCCGAGCACGCGCAGGAGGTTGGGTCCCCAGTAGCCAAGTCCGACGACGGCAATGCCCACCGGTCCCGTGGTGGCACCAGGGTTGCTCGCGTCCAGCTGTGAGCTCGGTTTCAGCATTGGGTCGCTCCTGTTTGAACGGCGGGGAGGGAGAGGCTGTTCACCGCGTCGGCCACGCGCTCGATCTCAGCCGGGCGCAGCTCGGGATGCATGGGGAGCGACAGCTCCTGGGCTGCCCACGCCTCGGCGGCCGGGAAGGCGCCCCGGGCGGGGAGCGAGCCTCCCCAGGCGGGATGCTCGTGGACGGCGGGGTCGTAATGGACCCCACACTCGATGCCCTCCGCGCGCAGGGCCGTCATGAGCGAGTCGCGATCGGATACCCGGATCGGGAACAGGTGGTAGACGCACTCGTTGCCGGGGGCGACCTCGAGAACCTGCACCTCTGATGTCAGGAGCTCGCGATAGCGGGCAGCGTGGCCGCGGCGGGCGCGGTTCCAATTGTCCAGATGGGCCAGCTTGACCCGCAGGAGCGCCGCCTGAAGGCCATCGAGGCGCTCGTTGTAGCCCAGCTCGACGTGCTCGCCCTTGACTCGCTGCCCGAGGTTGCGCAGGCGGCGCAGGCGCGCGGCGAGAAGGTCATCGTCAGTACAGATCGCCCCACCGTCGCCCAGGGCGCCCAGATTCTTGCTGGGATAGAACGAGAAGGCGGCCGCGGACCCCAGCGAGCCGGCGGACTGCCCGTGATGGCGGGCGCCGTGGGCCTGAGCGGCATCTTCGAGCAGCGCCAGCCCCCGCGGCGCTGTCACCTCGCCCAGCGCGGCCATGTCGCAGGTCTGTCCGTAGAGGTGGACGGCGAGCACCGCGACGGTCCGCGGTCCGACGGCGGCGCGCGCGGCGGCAGGATCGATCAGCCCCGTCGCGTCGTCGACGTCACAGAGGACGGGTGTCGCGCCGGCATGACACACGGCCAGCGCCGAAGCGATGAACGTGTGCGCCGGCACGACAACCTCGTCCCCGGGCCCGATGCCGAGGCCGCGCAGCATGAGGGACAGCGCGGCCGTTCCGGAGGCCACTCCCACGCAGTGCGATGTCTGCGTGTAACGAGCGAATTCGGACTCAAAGCTGTCAAGCTCGGCCCCGAGCGTAAACGCGTTTGCGTCGAGGACACGATCGAACGCCGCCTTCAGGCCGGACCGTATCCGGCGGTGCTGGCGCTCGAGTCCGACAAACCCAACGACGTCCCGCGTGTGCGGGGCAGCCCCCTGTATCTGCACGTCTAGCCCCCGATTAATCCGTTATCTGTGCTGGTCGAGTTATCGCACCCTGCTTCTCGCGGCGAAATAGGACGGCCCGCCTATCGGCCGTTCAAGAAGATGAACAAAGGAACAGGTAACATTTAGGAGGGTTACCTGGACGTGCATAGGTAACGAGATGGATCTCATCCACACCAGCCAAGGGGTAGGGGCGCCGAAATGACTGTGGGCTCACTCGAGACGGGCAATGTGCGCGTGCTCGTTGTCGATGACCACGATCTGTTTCGCACCGGCTTGGCGGCGCTTCTGTCTCAGCAGTCCGGGATCGAGGTCGTCGGACAGGCGTCGGGCGGGCGCACGGGAGTCCGCCTGGTCGCCGAGTTGCACCCCGATGTGGTGCTCATGGATCTGCGCATGCCGGATCTGGAGGGGGCCGAGGCGACCGAGGAGATTCTCAAGGACCGCCCCGGTACGCGGATCATCGCCCTCACCGTGTCCTCCGACGATGCCGACGTGGCCGGCGTGCTGGCCGCCGGCGCCTGCGGCTTCTTGGCCAAGGACACGCCGATGGCGCCTCTTGTCGCGGCCATCAGGGCGGCCGCGGAAGGGGCGGCGTGGTTATCGCCTCGTGCCGCCGCCGTCATGCTGGAGACGATGCGCCGGGAGGCGAAGACGCCGCGCGGTGAGTCGATCGGGATGGGCGACCTCTCCTCCCGAGAGCTCGACGTGCTGCGTCTGCTCTCCCGTGGACTGGAAAATGCCCAGATCGCGCAGGAGCTTGGGATCAGCCCCCGGACCGCCAAGAATCACGTCTCCAGCGTTCTGGCCAAGCTCGGCGTCTCGAGCCGCGTGCAGGCGGCCATCTTCGCCGTCCGCCAGGGCCTCAGCTGAGGCGACTCGCCCGCTCGTAATCGCCGGGCGAGTCCGCGACAATAAAGCCGAAGGCCAACGCGCCCGGCGGGGCGTTGCGGGCCGGGCGAAGCTCGGCGAGGGCGGCCCGGATCGCGTCGATCGCCTGGACCACCTGAACGCGGACCTCGGTCACGTCCTCGGTGACCAGCGCGCCGCAGGTGGCTTGGAGCGCCCGCTCGAGCTGGCGCACACTGGGTGAAGTGTCAACAAGAGTCACCGTCGCCATGGACCCGGCATCGTGCCGTGTGACGACCGGTTACACAATGAGTCCTACGGTCCGCTTGCGTTCAGGTCCCTTGCACGACTGTGACGTCCGGTGAGGGTCGGGCGCCTCCGTTTGACGGCGGGCCGATCAGCGCGGAACGATCCTCGACACCAAGTTTGTGCACAAGGTCAGAGATATGACGCCTGACTGTGACGGGAGCAATGTCCAGCCGGCCAGCGATGTCCGCCGTGGAGTGACCACGGCGCAGCATCCGCGAGCGCGCCGAGGCACTCGGCGGCGGCCTGAGCATCCGCCCCGCTCGCCGCCGGGGCACCGAACTCAAGGTCACCGTGCCATGAACACGCTGCCGAGGATCCTGATCGCCGATCGCGAGGCGACACGGTTGGGAATCCGCATGGCCCTCGACGGGGAGGTCTCGGTCTGCGCTGAGGCCAGCGACGCCGAACAGGCCATCCGGGCGGCCAAGCGCGAGGCGCCCGATCTATGCCTGATTGGGCGCCAGCTCTGCGGCGATGAGCTGGCGACAATACGCGGCATCTGCCGGGCGGCACCCCTGACCGCCGTCGTCGTCCTGGCCCCGGAGCCTGATGTCGAGGATTTGCTGGCCGGGGTGCGGGCGGGAGCCATCGGCTACGTGCCCGGTCCGCTTGATGCGCCGCGCCTGCGCCGCCTCGTACGGGCGGTGGCCGACAACGAGGCGATTGTGCCCCGGGCAATGGTCCTCGAGCTCGTACTCGAGCTCCGCGGGACCGGCAGCGGCGGGGACGGCCTGTCGGCCCGCGA
>JAXDGI010000233.1:0-3805 GCA_034665145.1 Solirubrobacteraceae bacterium | reverse complement strand
GGTCCACGTCCGAAACCGGGAGCGGGATCAGTTCCAGCCTCATCTGCATCGGAGTCGAGCCCCCCTTGGCCTGTTCTCGTACGCGCGATCATTCCATACGGCCGCCGCATCCGCTCACTGCCGGGTCGCGTGCCCGCTGAGCACGCGAGTGGCTCAACCGGATCTGCCGCGATGAGGTACGTGCGGCTCACGGGCATGTGCAGTCGCCAAATTAGCCCTCGTACCGTTGAGCAAGGTTGTCTCGCACCACCAGCGTGTTCGAGTGCTCGAGGCCGAGAACTCGCTCGCAGATGGGCCGCAGCGCGGCAGGCTGATCCCGGGCACCCGCCACATCCCCGCCTGTTCGGTGAACAGAACAAGGTGGCATGGGTTCGGCTGTCTGCTTCGATTCGTCTGGTGATCCGTTACGCACCGTGATGGCCGAGGCTGAGTAACTGCCGTCGTCGCGGACCGTCGGCTGTGGGCGGCTGCGTGCTGCGGCCCTTGAGCCCGCTCCGGCGTCGGCGGCGCGGCAGGCAGGTCCTGGCCTCGCTCGCGCAGCCGCCGATGTCACTCCTCCGAGTCCCAGCCGTGGCCTCAGCGTGCCGTCGGCCAATGCGGGTTTGTAACAGGTCAGCGGGCCACCCGCTCAGGTCTGCGGCGTGGAATTGGTGTTCAGCGGTGCTTGACGTGGTTCTAACGTCGCCCCGGGTAGCGCTACCAGCCGTTCGAAATCGCGTTTTAGGTTGTTCGAATTATATGGTTGACCAGGTGGAGCTAAGCGGGCTCGAACCGCTGACCTCTTGCATGCCATGAAGGCCAGGCACTTCCGCTGACCAGCACCTATGCGGCGTGACCAGCGAAAAGGCCGACGGAGAGCAACGCCAGGCGACGCAGAACAACGACCGCAAACGCCGATCTGCTACCCAACGCGCTGCCCGCAGTCCCGAGCAATCGAACACCCTCCCCCCGCGCCGAAGCGATCCGCAGGGCCAAACCAGACAACTCTGCCACACCGCGCGGCCGGGACGACCACACTGGCCGAGCGACCTCACAACCAGTCACTCAGACGGCCCACTGGGGCCCACCCCACCCGGACCTGACACGCCCGAATCTGCCTGAATTGAGGGCGTTGACCCTGCGAATTTCTATGCGCACCCTTGATAGTTCATTCGATAGCGGCTCGGTCGGTCCCATGGGCAGCTGGTGCTGTCGGGCGGCGGGGTGCGGTTGGCGAGCGTCCAGCCCTATGTGTCGATCAGGCCAGCCAGCGGCAATGTGGTCATGTGAGCCGCTGCGTTAAGCTTTTCGGGCCTGGTTCCTGCTCCAGCCCGGCGGCCGTATGCCGACGGCGGGTACCACTTGGTCAGCCAGTGGGTCAACGGCCCGGGGTGGCTGACGGGCGCGTACGCGGCGAGATGCCCATCGGGCCGCAGCAGCAGCAAGGCCGGATCGGCGCTCAGGCTGTCCGTGATCCGGGCGTCCTGGCCACGTACACCCGCCCCGGCCGAGGCGACGGAGGCCGAGCGGATTGTGATGAGATCGGCCCAGGGCCGGATCGCGTCGACGACAGTTGCGGGGAGGTCCGCGGCGGTGCTCAGCAGGGTGAGGCCCGACAAGTCGAGTAGCTGATGGAGACGGACCGGGTGGCTCTCGGTCCCGGTCGTTAGCTCGAGATCGGGGACCCGGTCTCCGGAGCGGAGCTCACCGACACGCGTTGGCGGTGCGGCGAGCGGTCCCGTGCGGTAGCTGGCGGCGACCTCTCCGACGGCCGCGGCGGCATTGGCCTGCACTTGGTCGAAAGCGAGGGCGAACGGTGCCGTCCGCGACAGAAGCTGATGGACCATCCAGTTGGTCGAGTTGAACACCTGGGTGGCGCGCTCGGTGGTGTGCACCAGTTGGGTGATAATCGGCAGCCGCTCAGCCTCGTAGGTGTCGAGCAGCTCTGGTTTGCCTCTGCCCTTAAGGACGAGGGCGAGCTTCCAGCACAGGTTGACCATGTCCTGGATCCCTGTGTTCATGCCCTGGCCACCGGCCGGGCTGTGTATGTGCGCGGCGTCGCCGCCGAGAAAGACGCTTCCGACGCGCAGCGTGGTCAGGTGGCGGCTGTTGATCCGAAAGCGTGAACTCCACACCAGGTCGCGCAGGCGCGCGGGAATGGGGGAGACACGATCGTAGACTCGCTGCAACTCGCCGAGGGTCGGCGCCGTTTCATCCTTGGAGTGGTGATCGGGGTCGGTCGCCATCAACCTAAACCGGTGCCCGGCCATGGGGAACGCCGCCGCGAAGCCGTTGCGGGCGAGGAAGATGGACAGCTCGTCCTCGGGGATGGCACCGTCGAGATACAGGTCCCCGAGCAGGTAGCTCTGGGCGAGCTCCCGGCCCGCGAAGGGCAGCTCCAGCACGCGGCGTACGGTGCTGTGCGCCCCTGACGCGTCGATAAGGTACGCGCAGCGTGCGAGCTCTTCGGTGCCATCGGGAGTGCGCAGCAGGGCTTCGACGCCGCCAGCCGCGGTGTCCTGGTGCAGGGAAACGAGCTCGACGCCGCGCTCGACGAGCACTCCCTGAGCCTCGAGCTGCGCCGCCAGTAGTCGCTCGGTCTCCGCTTGCGCGAGCAGCAGTACGTAGTTGAACCGGCTTGGGATGCGGTCGAGCTGCACCGCCGCGAGCCGGCGACCCCTCCCATACAGGGCGGTCGCGCGGGCGGGGTTGCCCAGCCGGACCATCTCCTCGCCGATGCCGCGGGGCTGCATGAGCTCGAGGGTGCGCGCCTGCACCGCGAGCGCCCGCGAGGTGGTCGACGGCTCTGGCGCCCGATCGATGATCCGCACTCCGACGCCGAGCCGCGAGAGCTCCATCGCGGCGGTCAGCCCGGTCGGGCCGGCGCCCACGACCAGCACCTCCACACTGTCACTCCTGGTCTCCACGGCGACCTCCCAAGACTAGTCAACAACCGATGACTTAGACGATAGAGGAGTATCAGTGTCAAGTCAACAAACGATGACATATGCTTGGGTGGTGGCACGCACTCGCAGCCGGAACGCCTGCAAGACCCGCGCGGACCTCCTGTCCGCGGCGCGGCGGAGGTTCGGGACGGAGGGCTACGACCGTACGACCATCCGCGCGATCGCCGCCGACGTCGGCGTCGATGCCGCCCTGGTGCTCCGCTACTTCGGCAGCAAGCAGGAGTTGTTCGCCGCCGCCGCCGACCTCAATCTCGATCTTCCGGACCTGACCGCCGTGGCACCCGGCCGCCTGGCCGGGGCTCTGCTCGCACGCTTCTTCGCCGTCTGGGAAGACGACGAAACGTTCCTGGCGCTTCTGCGCGCGTCGATGACAAGCGAAAGTGTGGCCGAGACCCTGCGGCAAGTGTTCGCCGCTCAGGTTGAGCCGACGCTCAGCGCCGTCGTGCCCGATCACCCGCGCGAGCGCGCAGGGCTGGTCGGCGCATTCATCATCGGTTTGGCGACCACGCGTTATGCTCTGGCGGCCCCGGGTCTCGCCGCGATGGACCGAGACCAGATCACCGCCTGGGCCACCCCGGTCGTCGACCAGTTGCTGACCGGACCGGCCCCGCCCGTTCCTGATAGCGCTGCGGTCCGCCAGTTACCCAGGCGCCGCCCCGAGCGTCAGCGGGCCTCTTTGCTCCCGTCCGTGCCTTGGCCAGCGCCGGCGGATCGCCCGGCAGGCCCGGTGCCGGGGGACCCTGGCCCATGCCCGGCGCCCTCGCGCTCGGCAGCCCGGGACCCAGGCGGATGTCCAGCGCCCGCGGACCCGGCCCGCCGCCCGGCCGCCTCGGCGAGGTAGCGGTCCCCGTGTGCGACTG
>JAXDGI010000232.1:0-49406 GCA_034665145.1 Solirubrobacteraceae bacterium | reverse complement strand
GCACGGGGTGCGCTGGTGCGGGGGCCCGGGGCCCGGGGGCGCGGGGGCGCGGGGCGCGGGGGGGCGCGGGAGGCCCGGGGGTGCGGGGGCCCGGGGGCGCGGGGGCGCGGGGGTGCGGGGCGCGCGGGCCCGGGGGCCTGGGGGTGCGCTGGTGCGGGGGCCCGGGGCGCGGCGGATCCGGCCCGCCCAGCCGCCCGCAGGCGACGCGGCGCGGTCGCCGCGACCGACTGGGCCCGCGTCGTGCCGGCCGAATCAGAGGCAAGACCGGGCGGGACCTCCGTCTCTTAGATGCCATATGTAGAACTTCGAGACGGAGGCTCAGCACGGCGGGCGGCACACGAGTCCGGACTGTTGCACCGGAGCACCCGAACCCCCGCGCGAGGCGACGCGCCCAGGCCAACAGGCTCCGAGGGCGGCGACTAGACTGGCCACTCCCCTGGCCGGAGTAGCTCAGTCGGTTAGAGCAGCGGAATCATAATCCGCGTGTCGGGGGTTCGAGTCCCTCCTCCGGCATTTCGTGATTTCCAGGGATTATGGCGTCGCCGCAATAATTCCCTGTGAAGTCTGTGTCGGGACGTTCCGTGAGACTGAGGCGCCGGATCGCCCCAGCCGGGTCAGGCAAGCCCACGACTGGCGATCCACCGCGCGGCGATCCTTGCCGATCCGCTGACCTCGAATGCCATCTCGGCCGCGGTGGCCAACGTGCGTGGGCGTACCGGTGGGTCGTCGCAAACGTCGTTCGCCGCCCGGACCGCTTCTTCGGAGACGAATCCTGTTCATCGACCAGGATGGCCTTGACAAGGACGGGATACGTTCGGATCGGTTCGGCCACGGCGCGGGGGTTCGCTCGGGAGCTCCGACCGCTTGTTTGCCGGGTGCGGCAGGAATCTGCGCGCGTGCGAGAGGCCAACCACTTCCACTACGACTGGGACGACATCGCCCGAGCAGTCCTCACCGGCTCCGGCAGGACGATCGAGCGCGTTTGTATCGGCACGTCGTCATCAACGAGAGCTGGGCTTCTCGCCGGCCATGCTGCGCTCGCCCTCCGCGGCGCGCTCTCCCTTTCAGGAGGCGGTCCGCTCAGGCGACCCGCTGGTAGAACGCTGCTCGGTTGTCCTCGGTGGCTGCCGCGACCGGCCGGGCCTTGCCAGCAGCGACCAGTTCGCCTAGTGCGCGCTGAAGCTGGCGCTTGGGCAGCCCGGCGCGTTGGCCGAGCTCGACCGGACGCCGTGGCTTGTCATCGAGTGCCTTGAGGACGCGCTGGCGGATCGTCGGGCGCGGCGCCGGGCGCTCGGCCGCTTCGGTGACGCGCTCGGGGATCGGGACGGGCAGCTCGCGGCGCTGCGCGAGCTGCAGGCCGGTGACCGCCGAGCCCAGTGCGCGGTCGAGCACGAACATGCGCTGGAGGCCCTCCCACTGCGGATCGGCGGCCGCGGCCGCGCGCCGTAGCCGCGACATCCGCCCGCGGATCGACACGATTGCCGCAAGCTCGCAGGCCGCGAGGGCCGCATTGGCCTCATCCTCCAAGGCGACCGGGTCAGCGGCGAGCTCGGCCGGGCGCCCGGCTGCCCCATACCAGCGGGCCGTTCGATCACCGACACGCACTGCGCGTCGCTCATCAGCCAGTCGGTGTGCGAGCGGAACGCGTCCGTCCTGCCGCTCATCGCCGGGCCGAACAGGACGTTGACGCCGAGATGCGCGAGGGCTGGGCGATTGAGAAGTCCAAGACGTCCTTGCAGATGAGCACAGCGACGCGCAGCCGGGCTGGCCTGCCAGACGCGCAGGCGCAAGGGGTCTGGCTGGTCGATGAGCTCGAAACACCCGGCCGCCGGGGACGTAGGGTGAGATCGCACGGGAGAGCTTGGTGTGCACCAGCGGCTCGTCGACACCGGCGAACAGACCGGTGGCGATGTTGAGCTTGCGCCCCCCGGTGCCGTCGGTGGCGCGAAGCAGGAGTGCGAGGATCCTGATGGCATAGGGTGCTGGCGAAATGGAGGGCCCCTTTTCCACACCGGTAGTCACCGCCGATGCGGCGGCGGTGACCGAGCTCGTCGTGGCGCTTGAGTCCTCGCTGTACGGCCAGAGCGGGTTCTCGCGGGCCGATCTGGAGGACGAGTGGTCAGACCTCGACCTCGAGAAGAACGCGCGCGTCGTCCGTGACGGCGAGCGCATCGTGGGCTACGGCGCGGTGCGGGAGCGAGGGGATCTGTGCCGCGCCGAGGGGTACGTCCACCCTGACGCGCTCGGGCGCGGGATCGGGAGGCTGATCGCGACCGGGCTTGAGGGGGGCGCAGCTCGCCGGGGCGCTCGCAGGATCCAGAATGGCGTCTACGAGCGAGATACCGCCGCGCGCAGGCTGCTCGAGTCGCTTCACTACAGCGCGGTGCGCGTCTTCCGCGAGATGCGGATCGAGCTGGAGGCGCCACCGCCGGTACCGGAGTGGCCGGGCGGGCTCCGCGTCGTCTCGTTCGATCCGGAGCGTGATGCGCTCGAGTTCCACGCCGCGCACCAGGAAGCGTTCGCGGATGCGTGGGACCACACGCCAGACGATTTCGAGTGGTGGTCGAAGGAGAACCTCGGCAGTGAGCGCTTCGACCCGACGCTGTGGTGCGTCGTCCGTGCCGGGGAGGAGATCGCTGCCGGCACGATCTGCACGGGGGACACGTACGGCGGCGGGTTTGTCCACGCGCTCTTCACGCGTCGCCCGTGGCGCAAGCAAGGCGTGGGCACGGCGCTCCTGGGCGACGCGTTCAGGCGCTTCTGGGAGCGCGGCGAGCGCAGCGTCGGACTGGGGGTCGACGCGGAGAGCGTCACCGGCGCGTTTCGCCTCTACAAGCGCGCCGGGATGGTGCCCGCGCTCGGCTGGGTGTTGTACGAGAAGCAGCTCGCCGCTCGGGTGTGAGCTGCGCGCCGGGAAGGCCGCTGTTGTGTGGTCCGTCCGTCCCTCGGCGATGCTGCTGTCGACTGAACTCAGCGCGCCGGAGGTCCGGTGGCCAGAGTGCTGAATCGGCTCCCGCCAGCAGCTCGTACACGACCTCGTCTGGAAGCTTGCGACAAAGCTCGTCGGGCATCCGCCGGCGTCTCGCCTAGCGGCTCGCCACCGGCGCCGGCTCGGTATTGGGATCATCCGCTGACCACATCTTCTTGATCTGTTGAAGGCATGAGGCCCCTTCTTGCTCATGCGTACACAGTTGGTCGGACACTCCCGGCCGCGCCGGTGCCGGTACCGGCGCCCGTGCCGGTGCCGTGCTAGGGGACGTGACTGGGCTGGGCCGTGCCGCCCGGCCCAGCCGTCAGGTAGCCTGGACCGGAGTGCGGCTGGGGGCAATGTTCTGGTTGAGGCGGAACACGTTGCGGGGGTCGTAGGCGTCCTTGAGCGCGACCAGCCTGGCGTAGGTGTCGGGCTCGTAGGCTGCCTTGACGCGATCGGCGCCTTCTGTTCCGAGGTTGTTGACGTAGACACCGTGGGCGTGGGGCGCCATCGCATCAAAGAACTCCCGAGACCATGCGATGTGGTCGGCGGTCTCAGCTGGGTCGCGCCAGACGGAGAGGATCGCGAAGTCAAACAATCCGTCGCGGTGACCGAACGCGGCACTGGTGCTGTCTGACCGGGCGATCTCGCCGCCGAGATGCTGGAGATAGAACGACGACAGCGGCGAGCGCATGCGCGGCGCGTGCTCGACGATCGTGGCGACCGCATCCTCGGAGAGCTCTGCCAGATAGTGCGATTTCCAGTAGTTGTGCTGACCGTTCGGGTATGACGCATCAGATCCGCTCTGAAGCGCCGTGTACGGCATAGGTGCGATGCCGTCAAGCAACGGCCGGCCGTAGCTACGCAGCGGTCGCAGCGCCTCCTCACCAGCGCTGAGATCGCCCGCATAGCAGACCGCCAGAACTGTCACGAGCTCCCCGACCATCTCGGGCGGCACCGGCATCTCCGCCGATGCTCGAAACGTCGATGCGGTCACCGACAGCTCATCGGGCGCCTCGGCGACGAACTCGCCCAGGAAGCGAAACAGCTCTGGACCGTCGGCGAACGCGTGCAGCACACCACCGGCGAGGACCTCGGGCCCGACGGGGTAAAGCCGATACTCAAACGACGTGACTACGCCGAAGTTGCCGCCGCCACCTCGAAGCCCCCACAACAGATCGGCATTCTCATCCGCGCTGGCTCTCACACGCTCTCCGTCTGCGGTCACGACTTCGGCAGCCAGCAAGTTGTCGCACGCCGGCCCGTGCTTGCGCGCGATCCACCCCAGCCCTCCACCCAGCGTCAAGCCCGCCACGCCCGTCATCGACACGTTGCCGGTCGGGGTCGCGAGTCCATACACCTGCGTCGCGCGGTCGAGCTCGCCGAGGAGCACTCCGGGCCCCACCCGTGCGATCCGCGTCTCCGGGTCGACATCGATCGCCTTCTGGGCCGACAGGTCGATCACCACACCGCCCTCGCACACGCCGTTGCCCGCAACATTGTGGCCCCCTCCTCGCAGTGCCACAGCCAACCCGTGCTCTCGCGCCGCTTCAAGCGCCAGCACGACGTCCCCCTCACCGGCGCAGCGCGCGATCACAGCCGGGCGCCGATCCACCATCCCGTTCCAGACACGTCGCGCGGTCTCATATTCCGCATCTCCGGCCACGATCAGCTCGCCCGTAAAGGCGTCGTCCAACTGCCGCTTCAGAGCGTCAATGACAGGCATCCCGGAGACCCCCTCGTCCGTTTCGGCAACCCTAACCGCCCCGCCATGCCCACAGCAAACGCCCCTCCAGGGCGGCCGGTATCCGCCACCGCCACGAGGCTCGGCTCACCACCGCCCCAAGCACAGGACGCCATCATCATCCGAACGGCCGCGTAGGCAAGGCCACGTCCCCGCGCCCCCGGGACCAGCCATTAGCTCAGCTCCCCGGCAGCCTGATCAACCTCGTGAACGGCGTCACAACGTAACTTCCTCCGAGGCGAACTGGGGCAGGCGCACCGCGACCCGCCCGAGGGCACGATCATCGTCCGGGCCCGTCGTGATCCTGATCTCGGCGAGCACCTGACCCCTCGTTGATGCCCTGCGCCTCCACGACGACCGCCGGGCAGCCTAACCCTGGGTGGGACCTATGTCCCGACTCATGAGCGACCTATCACCTGGGACATATGTCCTGAACCCACACACCTCCTCCGGCATTAACCGAGCGTCCGCGAACCGCCCGCGTCCGCGAGGCCTCAGCACCCGTCCAGGGTTGACGTCCCGGCTGGCTTGACAGCCTGGTTACCGTTAACGGTGGAGGGCAACGGTTTGAGGTCGGCCAGGTGCCGGCAGCATGCGCTGACTTCCGAGGTGACCAACCGACCTCGGAGCGCCGAATTGCCTCATCTTCACCTGGTTCCCCCTCCGTTCCCGCTTACCGGTGACGCAGCGGCGATTGCGGTCGACCTGCGTCGGCTGACCTTCATCGACAGCACCGGCATCGACCTGATCATCGAGGCCGGTAAAGCACGCCCGGCGCCAAGCCCGAAACCTGGTGCTTGTGCGTGGACCGGAGCAGAGAGCCCGGCTGTTCGGTCTGATGACCGACCTGGACCCCGCTCGCTCGCGCGCACGTTCTCGTCCGCTGAACGCCGCGTGATGCACAACGTCAACCTCGCACCACGTCGGGCCGGTCTGGACGAGCCAGCCAGGCCCCAGATACGGGCGGCCCATGCTCGGACCGCCCAGTTGGTGGTGAACACTTGCTGCACCGTCAGTCTGCCCCCTTTGGCTGGTGCGCGAGGCCCCGCAATACGGGGCGTAGGAAGCCGAAGAAGCGTAAGCAGCTCAGGCGCGAGCTGTGAACATCGCGCTTCGTAAGCGAGCCGGGGCGTCTCTCTCCATTCGCCCCGGCTCGTTCGGTTCAACTCGCTGCCGGAGGTCCCACCTCGGCCTGCCGCGCTTCGGGCGGCTACTGCTATGAGGTCGCTTCCTACCGGATCGGTTCGCCCACGGGGTCAACCACGAAGATCTCGATAAGTCGATCTGGGTCGAACAGAATTTGGCTGTGGTAGTTGATGACCTTGCGCCCTAGTACGTCCTCGACGCGTCGAATGAGTTCGGGCGCGATGATGGCTTGGAACTTAAGGCGGTAGTCGCGGACGGCCTCTTCTTGGCCACCTCGGATCATCGTTTCCTCGTCGCGAGTCAGGCCGCCCGTCATGACGCAGAAGACGTACTCGTCGCAGAGGTATGTCTTCGCGTGGGTGGGTCCGCGGCCGTACAGGTCTTTGATGGCCCGAACGACCGTGTGAGAAACCCGCGCTGGTAGGGATTGGGCCCCCAGCTCTTCCCCACCCGGGCTATTGGGCTCTGATATCTCCGGCAGCTTTATTCCCTGCTCGGCCTGGATCGGATCCGTTCCCATGAGTGACACCAACTGTTTCCCGAGACAGGCTCCGGGTAACACAACATTGGGATCGCGCCGACATCAGTGCGTGCGGGTCCTCTGCTGGTTCAGATAGGGACGGCTTCGGCGGCGTAGGTCTGCCTCGTAACTAGGTCCTGTCGTCCATTGCATCTGAATGAAAGTAGGAGTTTCTATGAGCGCTACCACTCAGCGTTCCGGAATTCGTCCGGACGTTTCAGGCCAGCCGGAGGTGTCGGCCCGTCGCTTGTCCACCGAAACCAAGGCCGCCTTTAAGACGACTGAGTTCATGGCGTATCTCGCCGTGCTGGTCGGGATCCTTATTGCTGGTGCGGTTACCGGTGCGAGCGTCGACAGCAACGGAGTTCATCACCCCGATGTGTTCGGCGCCCACCAGGTCTGGCTGTCCGCGACGATCCTGACGATCGGCTACATGATCAGCCGCGGGCTCGCGAAGGCCGGAAGCACGCAGCGCTACGACGAGCGCTAGCGGCGCGCTACGGCTGGCAACAGCCGCGGCTAGCAGCACGCCGCGGCCGGCGACCTGAGACGGCTAGCGACAACCGCGGACGGCCGTCACACGGGTCCTCCCCGGGCAACCGCGCCGCGCGCACAGCTGCGCGGCGCGGGCTCAGGGGCTGGCCGGGCTGTCACGCCTCCACGTCAGCCGGACTGACCAACCTCACCAAGCGTTTCCCACCCGGGACCTTCACTTCATCTCTCACGGAGCGTCACGATGCGATTTGCATTATTTGGGCTATTGGTGGCCGCGGTGATCTTTTTGATCTCCGGCGGCCATGTGTTGTTCCTGCCGTTGTTCTTCTTGCTTCCGCTCGGCGGTTTGTTCGGGCATCGGCGCCGCACCCGCCAGGTCGGGCGATGAGACGTCTCGCAGTCCTCGCCGCCCTGTTCGTGAGCACTCTCGTGCCGACCGCCGCCGTGGCAGGCTCGGCCATTGGCAAAACCGAATCGGTTTCGAGCGCCCCTCAGCTGGTCGCGTTTCGTGGCTTTCATTTCGGCGGGGGCGGAGGCTTTGGACCCCGGCGCTATGGCTTCGGGGGTTCGAGACGGCGCGGTTCCTCGCACGCGCTGCGCCGTATTGCTCACGTCCTGGTGTTCGCCTACCTGGTGCACCTGCTCTTCAGCCATGGCGGCCTCAGCATCCTGGTATGGCTGCTCGTGATCGGCCTAGTTATGCATGCCTTCCGTCGCCGTCGCTCGCGCGGTCGGTACGCCTGATGCCTTACCGAGACCAACAGCCTCGTCCTATGCCTGCCCAATCATCCTGGTGTAGTTGCTCACACCGTCCGGGCCTGGTGCGATTTGCTCACACCGTCCGGGCCCGGTGCGATTGGCTCACACCCCGTCCGGGCCTGGTGCGATCGGCTCACACCGTCCGGGCCTGGTGCGATCGGCTCGCGCCGTCCCGGTCTGGTCCACGGCTCGGCCCGGTCCTTCGACGAGCGCACCGCGTGGCCCGCTTAACACAAACCGGGCCGATCAGGGAGTAGTGTGGGTCTTCTACTGGCCCTGCGGCCAGAACGCCGGCCGAAGCCCGCAAGCCGCCGAAAGCGCCCTAGGCGCGGACGAGGAGATGGAGCGGAGGCAAACAGCGTTTGACGCAGGGCCAGCGGCTTGCTGGACGGGACGGGACGTCCCTGCCCTGCCGCTCACCGCCACGCCCCGGGCGGTGCAGTGGCCCACCCACAAGCCACGGGAACTGGCCGGCGTTGATCGGTCACGCCACGGAGCTTTGCCGCTCGCGGAGGTCAGCCGCGGTCAGCGGCGGCGCTCGTGGCCGCAGGCGAGCTCACGGTCCCCCCGCCATCGACGTGGGGGCACCCCACGACCCGAGCTGAATCCTGGGCGGTGATGGACGGGTAGAGAACCCGGATCGCGCCCAGTGCGAGGGCCGCGCCGACGAGTTGCGCAACGACGTAGGCCGGCACTGACGCGGGCGCAATCCCGGCAAACGTGTTGGAGAAGATGCGTCCCACGCTGATGGCGGGATTGGCGAAGCTCGCCGAGCTGGTGAAGAAGTAGGCCGCACCGATGTAGGCGCCCACGCCGGCCGGCGCGGCGGCACCGCGGTGGCTTCGGGCCAGCGAGAAGATGACCAGCAGCAGACCAACGGTCGCGATGGCCTCAGACAGCAGATGGGCCGGGGCAGCCCGGTGGTGTGTGGCGATGCTGATGGCCGGGTGGACGAACATCAGGTTGGCCGCGATCGCGCCAACGATGCACCCAACGACCTGGGCGGGAATGTAGGCCCGGAGCTCGCGCCCGCTCAGGCCGCCCAAGGCGGCGTCGACCAGCGAGACGACCGGGTTGAAATGGGCTCCTGACACGGGGCCGAACATGAGGATGATCGCGAACAGGCCCGCGGCGGTCGCGGCCGCGTTCTCAAACAGCTCCAGGCCCACGTTGGCGGGCGAGAGCTGCTGGGCCGCGATCCCCGAGCCGATCACGATCGCCGCCAGGAAGGCTGAGCCGAGGCACTCGGCGAAAAGGCGCCGAGCCAGTGTCCGGCTCACGAGCGATCGAGCTCTTCCAGGAGCATCTCAACCCGCTGAGCGATGTCATCGCGCATGGCGCGCACCTCATCGAGGGGGCGCCCCTTCGGGTCAGGTAGCCCCCAATCGATATAGCGCTTGCCGGGAATGACCGGACAGGCGTCCCCGCAACCCATCGTCACGACCACGTCGGACCGCTCGGCCAGGGCTGGTGAGAGCCGTTGCGGGCGCCGCTCAGATAGCTCGATTCCGAGCTCGCGCATGACGGCCAGCACCTCCGGATGCACTCGCCCTGCCGGGTCGGCCTCGCTGCCCGCCGACCGGGCATGATGGCGCCCCTGGGACGCGCGCTCGAAGAGCGCCGCGCTCATCTGGGAGCGTCCGGCGTTATGGAGGCACACAAAGAGGACGTCAGCCACGGAGGTCAGCGCGCGATGGGGGCAGGGCGATCGGACCCGGTCGGGTCAAGCCGGGATCCCGGGCTTGGTGGCGCGGATGATGGCCGAGCTGGCGTGTCTATGGACGCGATGGGTCATGCGGATCTCGATATCGGCAAACCCGGCGGCCGCCAGGCCGGCGCGGAAATCATCCTCGGTCAGGGCGCCGGCGATGCAGCCGGTGTACGCGGCCAGATCAGCCCGGGTGGCCGCATCCATGTCAGGGGCGGCGACCACGTCGGAGACCGCCAGCCGGCCTCCGGGCCTGAGCACCCGCGCCGCCTCGGCCAACACCCGGCCCTTATCGCCCGACAGGTTGAGGACGCAGTTGGAGACGATCACATCGACCGAGCCGCTGGCGAGCGGGATGTCCTCGATGTAGCCCTTGACGAACTCCACGTTGCCGACCCCAGCCTTGGCGGCGTTGGACCGGGCCAGCGCGAGCATCTCGTCGGTCATGTCCAGGCCGATCGCGCGGCCGCTCACCCCCACTCGGCGGGCACTGATCAGCACATCGGCACCGGCCCCCGAGCCCAGGTCGAGCACGGTCTCGCCTTCGTGCAGATCGGCGACCGCCGTCGGTACGCCGCAGCCCAGCGACGCCGCAACGGCTGTCATGGGCGCACCCCCGGTGTCGGCGCGGTCGTACAGGCGCGCGCCGAAGACCTCGTCCCGATCGCCGTCGCTGACGGTTAGCGGACCACAGCACGCGCCCGCATCGCCTTCGGTCATCGCCCGCGCCGCCATCGCGTACTTCTCGCGCACTGTCTCCCGGAGGTCGGCCGGCACCGGGGCCGCCTGTCCGGCCGAGCAGCCACAGCTGCGCCCGGCGGCAGCACGGGCACAGCAGGCAGCCTTGTCCCCGGGCTGGCAGCAGCTCGTCTGCGCCTCAGCCGAGCAGCAGGCGGATCGGGTGGTCGAAACCGGCGAGCTCAGCTCAGCCATCTGATCAGCTCCTTCAATGCGTCGTCGGGAACGGAGTAGTAGGCCCACCTGTGTCGACGCTCGACCACGACCAGACCGGCGTCGGCGAGCTTCTTCATGTGGTGCGATAGCAGGGACTGATTGATCGCGAACAGCGGGATCAACTCGCATTGGCAGACCGGTGTCTCGCTGCGCCGCAGCACATCCAGGATGCGCACGCGGACCGGCTCGGCCAGCGCCTTGGCCGTCGCGGCGATGTGCCCAGCGGGAAGCGCCTCATCCAAACCCGCCGAGGCTGCACAGCAGCCCGCCGCGGCGGGACCGGCGGGAAGAACGGGAAGCGAACTGGTCATATCAACGATTATTGCTGTGACACGCGGTCGTCAACCTACCAGAGGCCGGCGCTCATATCAACGATCTTCGATGAGGCTCAGTTCCCCGCCGCTTCTGGGTGATGCGAAGATGAGGCCAAGCGCCGAGAGAGGAGCAGCCATGCCGAGTCAGGCACGTGTGTCGGTCCCACCCATCCCCGAGCATCTGAGCACCGTGACCCCGCGGCTGATCGTGCGCGACGCGCGGGCCGCGATCGACTTCTACCGGGCCGCCTTCGCAGCGCAGCCGCTTGACGAGCCGTTCACTGACCCCGAGGGAAAGGTGATCCATGCCGAGATCCGGATTGGCAGTTCGGTGGTGATGATCACCGACGCGGGTGTCGATGAGGCTCTGGACGCGTCGCCCGCCGCCGGCGACCGACCGGTGACAGCGATCATGGCCACCTACTGGGAGGACGTCGATGCCGCCTGGCATCGGGCCCTGGCCGCCGGGGCCGAGATCGTTTATCCGTTGGCCGACCACTTCTACGGCGAGCGGGGCGGCCGGCTGCGTGACCCGTTCGGCCAGCAGTGGATGCTGAGCCAGCGGATCGAACACGTCTCACAGCGGGAGATGAACAGCCGGGCGGCGCAGTACTTCGAGTCTGCCTAGCCTGCGGCCGCCTGAACCGGTGAGCGACGGTGCGTCCGCGCCGGCTCGGCGCTGGAGGCCAGGAGGACCACGAGGAGGCCCGCCGCCACCATCAGTCCGCAGGCCAGGCGCAGCGAGGTGGCTTGCGCTACCGCGCCGATCATGGGCGGTCCGGCCAGAAAGCCAAGGTAGCCAAGGGCGCTGACCGCAGCCAGACCGGGACCGGTGGACACACCGGGCTGGTCGGCACCGGAGCGAAACAGCGTCGGCACGATGCCGGCCAGCCCCAATCCGAGCGCGGCGAAGCCGGCGATGACCGAAGCCGGCGTGCCGATGACCAGGCCGGCGCCGAGCCCGACCGCGGCGAGCAGGCCACTGCGCCGCACCAGCCCGGCCGACCCCCAGCGGGCCCAGAGCCGATCGGCCCTCAGCCGGCCGGCGCCCATGGCCACGCTGAACACGGCATAGGTGATCGCCCCGAGGGCGGCGGCCGCGTGCAGGTCGTCGCGGACGAGCTTGGCGCTCCAGTCCGACGCTCCTCCCTCCGCCATCAGGCAGAAGAAACACGCCGCCCCGAGGAGCAGGAGACGAGACGGGAGTCGGTGCCAGCGCAGCTTGGGCGCATGCGCGTCAGCATCCTCATCGACGGCGAGCAGCGGGCCGATGGCCAGCATGCCCAGGCTGCCGAACAGGACAGCGGCGAAGGCCATGTGCGGCAGCGGGGCGACGCCGGCGGCGGCGGCCAGCGCGCCGAGGCCCGCGCCGGCGAAGCCACCGAAGGAGAACGCGGCATGCAGCGACGAGAGGATGGGTCGACCGAGATGACGTTCGATCGTCACCCCCTGGGCGTTCATGGCCAGGTCCAGCGTCGAGTTGGCCAGGCCGACCGCGAACAGGGCGACGCCGAGGGCGGGAACGCTGCGGGCCAGACCGGGGAGCAGAAGGGCCAGGCCGAGCGCCACGATCGCCCAGCGACAGAAGGCCCGCGTGGAGCGACCCGGCAGCAGACGGCCGACCAACGGCATGGCCACGATCGCACCGACGGCCGGCGCCAGCAGGGCCAGGCCGAGCGCCCCCGGTCTCGCCCCGACGCGATCAGACAGGGCCGGAATCCGGGACGCCCACGAGGCAAACAGCGCTCCGTTGACAAAGAACACCGTCCGGATCGCGGTGAGCGCGCTCACGCCAGCAGCACCTCGATCCCTGCCGCCCGGTAGGGCGCCAGCGCGCCCGCATCGACCTCGGCGTCGGTCACGAGCCGGGTGACCGCGGTCAGCGGTGCGACGACCACGGGCATCGCCGTGCCGAGCTTGTCGTGATCGGCCAACGCCACGACCTCGGCAGCGCCGTCGATCATGGCGGCCTTCACATGCCGCTCCTCGAGGTCTGCGGTGGTGACCCCGATTTCGGGATGCAGTCCGCAGACCCCGAGAAAGACGACATCGGCGCGAATCACACGGAGCGCGTCGACGGCGGCTGCCCCGACCGTGACCAGGGCGTGAGGGCGAAGCGTCCCCCCCACCACCGTGACGGTGAGTCCCGGCCGGTCAGCCAGAGCGATGGCCACCGGGGGGCTGGTGGTGATGACGCTGGCGCGGAGCGTGTCAGGCAGGGCATGGGCGAGCTCCAGCGTCGTCGTGCCGCCATCGAGAATCACGACCTGGCCGTCCCGGACGCAGGCCGCGGCCCGACGGGCGATGGACGCCTTGGCCTCGGGCGCCCGGCGCGCGCGCGAGGAAAACGGTGAGGCGTCCCCGTGCCGGGGCAGCGCACCGCCATGAACGCGTCGCAGGCGTCCCGCGTCGTCGAGCTCGCGCAGGTCGCGGCGGATGGTGTCCGGAGACACCTCGAGCTCCGCCGTGAGGTCGGCGGCGAGCACGCGGCCGTGCTCGCGCAGGCGATCCAGGATCAGGGAACGCCGCTCGTCGGTCAGCATCGCCACGAAGCCGATCCTACACGTTTATGCCTGAATCTGCATGTTCAAGCACATACACGCAAAGTCTCTCCGGCTTGGACCCCGGCGCTGTCACGCCGGGATCGATTCCGCGCCCGGGAGGCCACGAGATCGATCCCGACTCAGCCGGGCGGCCGATCCATGCGCGAGACTCCCCAGGCGCATGGTCGCCATGCCCGATAGCGGAGTCATCACCGGCGAGGATGGGGTGGCCCGTTGCTGGTGGGCGGACTCTGCCCCCGAATACCGCGCCTATCACGACAACGAGTGGGGTTTTCCCGTGGCCGATGATGTCCGGCTGTTCGAGAAGCTCACGCTCGAGGGCTTCCAGGCCGGGCTGTCATGGTTGACGATTCTGCGCAAGCGCCCACGTTTTCGCGAGGTCTTTGCCGGCTTTGACTACGCCCAGGTGGCGCGCTTTGACGACGGTGACGTCGCGCGCCTGCTGCAGGACGCTGGGATCATCCGCCACCGGGGCAAGATCGAGGCGGCCATCAACAACGCATCCCGGGCGCTCGAGCTCGTCACGCAGGAGGGGTCGCTGGCGGCCTATCTGTGGCGGTTTGAGCCCGCGCCGCGAGTGGGTGGCCTCGACCGCGCCGCGCTGGCGCAACGCACGACCAGCCCCGAGTCACAGGCGCTGGCCAAGGACCTCAAGGGTCGGGGCTGGCGCTTCGTCGGCCCGACGACGGTGTATGCGTTCATGCAGGCCATGGGCCTGGTCAACGACCATCTCGACGGCTGCGCGGCGCAGCCGCGGGCGCACGCGGCGCGGGCTGCGTTCGCCCGGCCGTGACGACCGGCGCACTAGTGGCGCAGCGCCTTGTAGGCGACGACGGCGGCGGCAGCGCCAACCACCGCCGCCGCGGCGAAGGCCCTGAGGGGGCCGGGACGGCCGCCCGAGATGCGTTCGCCCACCGCCTTGCCGACGGTCCCGACCGCAGCGCTCATACCGTTGCCGCCACGGCCAGCAGCCGCTGGATACGGTCCAGGAGTTGGGGGCTCATGTACCAGGATTCATCCGCCTTGTCGACGAGCAGCTCCAGGTAGGCGTGAAACTGCTCGGGCGTCCAGAAGGCGGCCTCGATCCGGTCGAGCAGCTGCGAGCTCGGATACCGGTCTTCGCGGATGCGCTCCATCAGCATGTCCAAGTAGCGCTCTTGCGTGGCAGGCACGGCGACTCCTTTCTACATCAGGTCCCCGAGGGGGCCCAGGTTCAGATTCAGGTCCTCGTCTTCTAAGCCAAAGATCTCCTTGAGCTCCTCCATCCGTTCGGCCAGGGCCATGAATGTCCGGCCCAGCCGTTCCACCTCATCCGCGGACAGATTTCCCGCCTCCATCCGGTGCACGGCCTGGCGCTCCATGAGCTGGCGCAGCAGCTCGATGACGGTGAGCACGAGTTGGGCGAGCCCCTTCTCGAGCCCTTCGGGGTCGGTCTGCACCCTGCGGGTGAGCGCGGACTCGATGCGGTCCAGCTCGCCTTCGGACGGCCAGGTGGCGGGACCGGAGAGGAGCTTGTCAGTCACCGAGCGCGTCTCCGGCAAAGCTGTAAGCCGGCCACGGTCCGGTACAGACCAGGTCGGCGCCATCGAGTTGCGCGTCGAGTCGGGTCACTGCGCGCACGAACTCATCCTCGGTGCCACGGGCGACCAGAAAGGCGGCACTGACCGGCACCGCGGGCCGGGCCAGTATCCGGTGGCGGGAGGCCCGGGCTTGACCGTCGAGGTGGGCATGCAGCTGCGCTGCCAGTGCCTGGGCGCGGAGCTGCGGGGCCAGGCGGTCCCGCATGTAATCCGTCCCGGTGAGTGCCGCGCCGGCTGAAGCCGGGCCGGGCGAGTCGCGCCAGATCCCGCGCACACTCAGCTCCACGGCGCCACGGACAGCGTCGAGCTTGTCCACCAGCTCGGGCCGCCCGCTCTGGAGCATGGCGACGATCGCGTCCGTCGTCTCCATCGTGGTCCCGAAGCGAACCGGCAGGACGGCGCCGTGCTGCATCAGGGACTCGATCACCTGCTCAAAGCGCCACAGAATCGCTTCGTCGAGCGGCGGGGTGGTGCTGTGCCCGCTGGCAACGGCCACCAGCCCACCGGCCTCGATGGCCTGCAGGGCCGCACCGTCGATCCCACGCAGCTCGGGGTCGCGTCCGAGCTCGGCATCGGTGATGGCGTAGAGCAGCAGGCTCATGTTCCCATCGCCTTATCGATGGCGGCGACGAGGATGCGTAGGTCGAGCCGCACGAGATCGACGTCAGCGGCCGCCAGGGTGATGTCGCCGCTGATGACGAGCCCACCCTGGAGCAGGCGGTCGAGCAGATCTATGAGCGCCACGTTACGCGCCCGATGCTCGACGGTGACCGCGCCGGTGCTGCTCACGCTGGAACCCCGATCGCATCGGGGACGAAGTTGTAGGCAGGCCAGGGACCGGTGATCACGAGCTCGACGCCGGCCGGAGCGAACTCCTCCTGGAGGACGCGAACCTCGTCCTGAAACGTGCTCACCGCCGCATCGTCGACGAGATAGACACCGTTGAGCAACATCTCGCCGTCGTGGCCGCTGACCTCGGGGCGCTGGGGCGGGATGACGGCCGCTCGGGCGGCGAGGTTGCCCAGGCGTGAGTGGACCGACTCGCAGGCGGCCGCCTGTTGCTCGTCAGCCGCCTCACGGTGGTGCTGCGCCTGGCGTCGCCGCTCGAGGTACGCCGCCCCGCTGTCGGGCTGCGCCTGGTCGGGGCTGGGGGCGGACGAGGCCGGCCGCGGCGCGTTGAAGACCTTGACCGCCCATTCGGCCCGCCCCTGGACGAGGTGCAGAGCGGCGCGCATCGGTTCCGCTTCGCGCTCGAGCATGGCGTGCACCCCGCCGGCGTCGCGATAAATCGAGCACAGCCGCATCGGGATCAGGGTGCCCCGGGCCGCGGCGGCCTCGAGAACCTCTTCGTGACGGCGGGCAATCGTCTCCACCCAGGCGATGTCACCGAGATGCTCGCGCAGGCGCTCCTCGTTGAATTCGGCCAGCGGCACACGGCTGACCAGCGCCGCCAGATCAGCGCCCATCAGCACGCTCACCGGGTGGGCGGGATCAACGCCGCCCATGTCGGGGGGAGCGGCGCCGTCTGAGGTCGTCACGCCGTAGAGGTAGTAGCCCAGCGAATCCTCGTGGCCCGCGGGCGACGGACTGACGCGGGACGGCACGTCCGGCCGGGTGGGGGCCGGGGGGCCTGGCCTACCGGAACGGCGAACCTGTTCGAGCATGGCCTCCGCCATCACCTCGGCCAGCACGGCGCGGACACGAGCGCGGGCTTCGGTGCGGGCCTCGGCCAGCAGCTCCGGAACGTCGTCGGCGACGAGTCCGGCTAGGGCCTCGCGCAGCCGCCTTACGTCCTCACTTCCGCTGGCCACCGGACTCCTTCGCGCCGTCGCCCTCGCCGATCAGCCGCTCCAGCCGGTCAAGACGCTCACGCAGCTCCCGGTTCTCATCGGCCAGGTCCTGCGCCTTGGTGGTCAGCGCGGGGTCGTTTTCCCACCAGTTGATCCCCATCTCCCGCGCCCGGTCAACGGAGGCGACGAGCAGACGGATCTTGATCGTCAACAGCTCGATGTCGAGCAGATTGATCTGGATGTCGCCGGCGATGACGATCCCCTTGTCGAGCACGCGCTCGAGGATGTCGGCGAGGTTCGCCGGGCCGCCTCCGCGCGCGGTCAGATCGGAACGACCATACGTCTGCGGTACGCGACTGGAATCGAATGACGACACGGGGCTCAGTCCTCGTCGGCCTGGCTGCGGTTGTACCGGCGCACCCGCTCATAGCCCTCGAGCTCGCCGCTGGAGTCAAGCACCGCGCGGTAGGCGCCGAGCACGTCGGTCGAATTGGGAATTCGGGCCAGCTCCACGATCGCCGCCATCACCTCCCAGCCGTTGTTATCGCTGCGCTTGACGCCGAGGATCGACTCGACCGGGCGCCCGAGCAGCTCGGGCAGCTCCTCACGGACACGCTGGACCGCGTCGCGAGCCGACAGGCGTTTGCCGCCCGACCCGCCGCCGCCCTTGGCTGATTTCTGCTCAGGCATACGGATCGTTTCCTTCCAGGTCGGTGACTCGCCATCCGGGGGCAGAACCGGCTCGGCGGGACTGGCTGATGGCCAGGCGCTCGAGCAAGGCATCCTCGCGGGCGTGAACCTCGGTCTCGCTGAGGGCGCCCTCTTCAGCCTCGAACTCCAGCTGCATGAGCTCGGCGCGGATGCGATCCTCGTCATAGAGCTCCCGCTCAGCCTCGGCGACAAGCTGGTCGCCGACCCAGACCACGCCGCGCACGGGAGCCAGGGGCAGCGTGAGCAGGCCAATGAAGAGACCCATTTCAGCTCTCGTCCCCGAACGTTACGAACGAGTGCGGCGGCAGCGGCCCGGTGTACTTGAAACGCATTCGTCCGGCCTGGCTCTCCCCCAAGCGGTCGACCGCGGCGTCGAAATCGGGCATCGCCGTCTGCTCGACCAGAAATGATGCATTGATAACGATGCGTTCGTGCGTGGGCGGGGTCAGCTCAGTGGCCAGCGCGAGGGGCGACAGCGTCTGCATGATCAGGTCGGCATCACCTTCGCGCTTGCGCTCGATGGCGCGTGCGACCAGCTCCCCGAGCTGGATGCGCCCGTAATACGTTGCCTCCTCCGGCGCGCCCCGCAGCGAGTCACGCAGCCGGGCCACGTCCTGATCCTCACTGACCACCTCGCGCAGCATGGGCTCCTCCTCATAGGTGGCCCGCAACTTCAGCTCGGCTTTGCCCGCGAACTGCTGGAGCTGACTGAGCAGCGCCTGGTGGCGGGCCATGAGGAGGTCGTCGACCACGTGCGCCTCGTCGTCCATGACCACGCCGAAGCGCATCGGGAGGACCGTTGACGTGGCGTGGGCCGCCTCGAGCACACGCGCGTGGGTGGTCATCTCCTCGCGGCCCATCACGAGGTCCCCATCGGGTGCGTCACTGGCCAGCGCCGCGACACCATCGGCACGGATCAGCTCCAGCGAGGCGCCACCGATGCCCGCCACCGACGGCGGCTCGGCCTCGGACGAGACCACGCCGTAGATGTACTTGACGGCCACCGACTCGTCCGTTGGGGTCAACTCGACGATGATGAGCGCCCACGCGAGGCACGCGCCCGCGACCGTGACCCCGAACCACTGCCCGAGCGCGAGGCCGACCGCCGGCTGCTGCCCGAACCGCCGCTGCTCGATTCACTGTCGTCGCTGTCGCTGTCTTTGTCGCTGCTGTCATCATCGTCGGAGCCGAAGATTTTCTCCTTGGCTCCCTCGAGCACGCCCTTGGTCTTGCTTGACGCCCCGCCCTCGGTGATGTCATTCATGAGATCCGGGAGCCCCTCCCCCTGGGCGTTGCCGAGATCGAGGCGATTGACCGCCTCGGCAAAGCGCAGGTAGGTGTCGACGCTGGCGATGACGATGCGCGCGTCGACAGTGAGCAACTCGATTCCGACCAGCGAGACGCGCAGGAACACGTCGATGACCAGGCCCTTGTCGAGCAACAGATCGAGGACGTCGTAGAGCCCGCTCGAGTTCGAGCGCGCTACGTACGAATTCCCGCCCCCGCGGGAAAGTGCTGAGGTAGACATCATGGGCCTCCGTTGGACGTTGACTGGGTGGTTGGTGAAGTGATTGCCGGTTGGGTCATCGACTAACGGGAACGCGTCCCCGGGTCAGTCGTCATCGTCGGAATCCGCGTAGGAGTCGGGATTGATGAGCTCGAGTCGAGCCTTGAACCGGCGCAGATCGGCGGCCGCTCGCCGGTCGGCCCAGCGCGCGGAGAGAGCGGTCGCCTGGGCGATGCTCACCGGATGGATGTCGAGGCTGAGCTCAATCCGGGTCAGCCGATCGCCCAGAGCGTGAAAGGTGATCAATCCCGCGCAATCGGAGCCCTGCACCGACTCCCAGGCAAAGCTGTCCTCCTCGCGCTCGTCGAGGATCTGCGCCGCCCATTTGCGATCCTCACGGCGAAGACGACCGCGCAGCTTCCCGTCGTCCCTGCGCTTCACGTCCACGACACCGTCGACGCCCTCGGGCAGCCACTCAAGGCGTATCCACTCCTGCCAGGCCACGCGGATGGGCACGCCGGCATCGACCGCAGCCTGGACCGGCGGACGGCGAGAGGTGTCGATGTCGACCGACGTGCTGGCGGCCTCGAGGGTCGTATGTAGGAGAGTGCCGACGGCCCCTGCCGCCCGCTGCAGGCCGCGGCGCGAGACCGCGGACGCCGCGTCGGCCCCCGACGACAGCGCTCGGCCTGCAACGTGCTTGGCCAGCGCGAGCTTGGCCTTGCCGGTGAGAGTGGACGGCGCCGACGCCGACGCCTTAGCGACAGCCTTTGACGACTTGGTCACAGCCTTGGACGACTTGGCCACAGCCTTTGACGACTTGACCACAGCCTTCGCTGACCCGGACCCACCGGCGGACTTTGGCTTGTGAGCCTTGGCAGGCGGGCCGGCCTTGCGCGCCGCCGACGGCTTGGCCGCCTTGGCGGGCGGCTGCCGCGGCTTGGCCCGGGCCTTGGTGCCCGGACCCGGACTCGACCCGCCCGATCCCGGGCCGTGGGCGGCGCGTCGGCGCCGGTTCGGACCCGAGCCGGCGGACGAGCCCGAGGGGCGGCTGGCAGCAATCGTGGCCATGTCAGCCGCTGATGGCTCGCCCGATCTTCTCCGCCTTATCCCGCACCGCATTGACCTCCTGGGCGAGCTTGGCGAACTGGCGGCCTGCCTCCCCGACCTGCTGGCCGAGGCCACCGAAGTCGATCTTGCGCCCTCCGGTTGGAACCGGCACTCCCAGCGCCTTGCGCTTGCGCTGCAGCGCTGTGCGGCCCAGCACGATGCCGCCCGCGACGCCCATGGTGGCCGTGGCCAGGGGGACGGCCGCCTTGTCGAAGGCAGTCTTGACCAGGCTGGAGCCGGAGCTGGCGGTCGCGCTCAGGCTGCGACTGTTGAACAGCCCCTCCACCCGTTCGGCGGCCGAACCCGCGGTCTTGCGCGCCGCTCCGGCTGCCGGAGTCTTGCGCGCTGCCCCGGATCCCGAGGACCCGCGCGTCGTTCCGGATCCCGCAGACTTACTCGTAGCTCCGGCTCCCGAGGACTTGCGGGCCGTCCCGGACCCCGAGGACTTGCGGGTGGCCCCGGACCCCGAGGACTTGCGCGTCGCCGATGATCCGCTCGAGGCGCTGCGCCCCCCCGAACCCGAGCGCGCAGCGCTTGCCGACGCCGAACGCGCCCGTGTTCCCGAACCGGAGCGAGACGACTTCGAGCCCCCGGAGCTCTTGGATGAGCTCGCCTTCGTCGCGCTGGCCCCTGACCGCGGGGACGATGACTTGCCTGCGGCCGAGCCTGAGCTCTTGCCGGCGGCGCGCGAGCGTGGGGACGACGCAGCGCCCGACGACGCAGGGCCCGACGACGAGCTGCCGCTCGGGGCTGAACCGCCGTTGGTTGAGCGGGGCGACCGACGTCGAGCTGGCGACGCCGAGGAACCATTGCTCGACCCGGACGATGTGCGCTTCCTAGACGTGCTGCGACGTGGTCCGCCGCTTTCATTCTCGACAGCCATTTCGTCCTCCCTATCGAGATCGAGATCGAGATCTGCTCGGCGCCACCCTCGACATCAAGCAGGAAAAGCCTGCTTATGCCCTACCCGACGCACGTGCGCTCTACACGCAGACACCGAGAATGCATGTCCGCGTGCATACCCGCGTCATGGGCCGAGGCGCTCAGCCGGCGGCGCTTGCTCGGACGTCACCGATCGGCCGACCACCTTGAGCATGATCCGCATAACGGTCGGTCCAGTCACCACGGTGATTAACGCAACTCCGGAGTGCGTAGCTGAAGTTAACTTCTGATTTGACCTCGTTTTCGCCTCGCTACCTCGGGTAGCCCTCTAGTACGTCCAAACGGAGGGAGCAGGGATGGCCAACGTTCAAGAAACGCTTCGCGAGCTTCTCATAAGCACGATCGAGGGTGCGGGAAAGAATGCCACCGACGATGGGGACAAGACGCCAAGCCCGCCGGGTAAGAGCGGCTCAGGGGCCAAGGGTGTGGCCGCGGGTGCCGCGGGTCTCGGTGCGGCCGCCCTGGCACCGATGGCGGTAAAGGGCCTCGGCCGGCTGGCTCGCGAGGCGGGCATGGACGGTGTCAAGGACATGGTCAAGTCCCCGGGTAAGGCCGTGCAGGGCCTTGGCTCCAGCGTGGGTGGCCAGGTGGGCTCCAACCTCGGTGACAAGGTCAGCGAGAAGGTCGATGAGGCCGGTGGGCCGAGCGGGATTCTCTCCGACACGGTCAAGGGCGTTCTGCCCTTTGGCGGTGGGGGCGGTGGCGGCGACAAGGGTGGCGGTCTCGGGGTGGGCAAGGGACGCCGCATGCCGGTGCAGCAGAGCATCGACGTCGGCGCGCCGATCGAAACGGTCTACAACCAGTGGACTCAGTTCGAGGACTGGCCCAAGTTCATGCATCGTGTTGTCAGCGCCAGCCAGGACGAGGACGACACGGTGAACTTCAACGTGAAGATCTGGACACGAACGCGTGAATTCACGGCGGAGATCGAGACGCAGCGGCCCAACGACCGCATCAAATGGAAGGTCAGCCAGGGCATCAGTCATGCCGGCCTCGTCTCCTTCCACGAGCTCGCTCCCAACCTGACCAGGGTCCTGCTGTCCATCGATGTTCAACCCGGCGGAATGATCGAGAAGATGGCTCGCGGGATGCGCCACGTGAAGCGCGCGGCCCGCGGCGATCTGCACCGCTTCAAGGCCTTCATCGAGATGGCGGGAGAGGAAAGCGGCGCCTGGCGGGGCGTGATCGAAGACGGTGAAGTCGTGGAGGAACACGACCCCAGCTATGACGAGGATCGTGAGTACTCAGATCCGGAGCAGGTGATGAAGGACCTGGAGGCCAGCGAAGACTCGGATGAGGATGAGGAGGGCGACGACCAGGAGCAGTCCGAGGACGAGCAGTCCGAGGATGAGCAGTCTGAGGACGACGCCCCCTCCGGCGAGGAAGACGAGGAGGAACAACCGCAGGCAACCCGGCCTCGCCGTCGCCGCAGCCAGTCCACGAACGGACACGGCTCGGGTGACGAGAGCGCGAGCCAGCCGCGCAGCCGGTCACGCTCAAGCCGCGCATCATCCGGCTCAAGCAGCGGATCATCCCGGTCAGGCAGCGGGTCATCCCGGTCAGGCAGCGGGTCGTCCGGCTCCGGCTCCGGCTCCGGTGGCCGGTCATCGCGCTCGCGTGGGGAGTCATCCGCAGCCAGTGGCTCCAGCCGCGGCGGCTCGCGCCGCAGCAGCTCGCGCTCCTCGGGGAGCGGCAACGGCTCTGGCAGTGGCAGTGGCAGTGGCAGCGGCTCCGGTCGCAGCTCGAGCAGCTCACGCTCCTCGGGCGGCACATCATCAAACCGTCGCTCGCGCTCGCGCAGCAGCAACAACTGACGGAGGTCACGATGGCAGCCGATTTGCGATCCGTGGTTCTCAAGGTGGCCAAGAGCGCGCTGGAACAGTCGGGGTCTCAGCCGCCACCCCCCGAGCCAAAACAGAAAAAACCGATGCTCTCCACCGGTCGGGCGATTCTGCTCGGGGCCGGTCTGGCCACCGCGGGGCAGGCGCTGGTCACGGCCCGCGGGCGTGAACTCGTGGGCTCGGTTCGAGAGCGGCTCCAGGACCAGGACGGCCAGGAGGAGGAGCAGTACGACGAGCCCGAAGCCGAAGAGGACGAGGACTTCGACGACGAAGACAACGCCGACGAGCCCGAAGCCGAAGAGGACGACGACTTCGACGACGAAGACAACACCGACGAGCCCGAAGCCGAAGAGGACGAGGACTTCGACGACGAAGACAACGCCGACGAGCCCGAGGCCGAAGAGGACACCGACGAGCCCGAGGCCGAAGAGGACGACGACGAGCCCGAGGCCGAAGAGGACGAGGACTTCGACGAGGAGGACGAGCCCCCGCGCCGGCGCCAGCGCAGCCGCTCGGTGAGCCGCAACCGCGGCTAAACGCAGCGCTCGGGCGGCGCTAAGGTCGATCTGGTGCCGCCCGAGACAGCGCTCGACGACCGGCGCCGCGCCCGGGCGGCGGTGGCGGCAGCCGCCTACGACGCCGTGGCCGCCCGCGCCCCGGACGGCGTCACGGTTCAGCGCATCGAGGATGGTGCCGATCTGCGCCAGGCGGACTTTCTGGTCCCGCGGGCCGGCGATCGCACGATCCTCAACGTCCTGCCTGACCTCGAGCGCTTGCGCGTGGTCCAGCTGCTGTCAGCCGGAACCGACTGGATCGAACATCACCTTCCAGCCCAAGCCACCCTGTGCAGCGCCAGCGGGGCACGCGATGCTCCGGTGGCAGAGTGGGTAATGGCCGCGTTGCTCGGAGCCAGCTCCGGGCTGCTCGAGTGCGCCCGCGAGCGGGACTGGCGCCCACGGCACCTGAGCGACCTCGGACGCTGGACCGTCGTGATCGTGGGCATGGGCTCGATCGGGCGCCTGGTGGCTGAGCGTCTGCGGGCCCTGGGCACCACTGTGGTCGGTGTGGCCAGCCAGGCCCGCGCGGACCTGCACGGCGCCGGCGAACTCCCCGAGCTGCTTCCCGGCGCCGACGCGGTGGTTCTGCTCACTCCCCTGACGGCCTCCACCCGCGGCCTGTTCGACGCCGGGATGCTGGCCCGCATGCGCGACGGCACCGTGCTGGTCAACGCGGCGCGCGGTCCGGTCGTGGATACGGACGCCCTCCTACCCGAGGTGCAGAGTGGGCGGCTGCGCACCGTCCTCGATGTGACGGACCCCGAGCCGTTGCCCGATGAGCACCCGCTGTGGGACGCCGCCGGTGTGCTGGCCATCACCCCCCACATCGCCGGCGACTCGCCGGCCGGCCACGATCGTGCGGCCGCGCTGGCCGGCGACCAGCTGGCCCGCTGGTGCGCCGGGCAGCCGCTGGAGAACATCGTCCGATCCGGGGCGAGCTGACAGCGGACATCACGCGTCCCACCGGCCCTCGCCCTGCTCGGGGGCGCGAACCGAGCCCTGATTCTCGGCCAAGAGCGGAACTCGGGCGATGGCCGCGTGTTGTCAGCGGAGTGCTCATCGGTCTGAGAAAAGCCCGCGGCGAGGATGCGCCACGCAGCCCCGCCCTGCGCGTTGCCGCCGGGGTGACTTCGGTCTGCATCCTGGCCGGTTGCCTGGGGAGCTCGGCGGCCCGTTCGACCCCGACGCGGGCGAGCCCTGCGACGACGGCCGCCCCCTCGCCTCCGACGACAAGCGCCCCCATCCCCGCCTCCACGGTCCCCTCGGGCGTGGCCCCGGGGGCGGCTCCGGCCGCTGGGGCCAAGCCGAACATCGTCTTCGTGCTCACCGACGACCTCTCGCGCGACCTCGTCCGCTACATGCCCGCGGTCAAGGCCCTCGCCCGGCGCGGGATGAGCTTCCGCAACTACTTCGTCTCGGACTCGCTGTGCTGCCCGTCGCGCTCATCGATCTTCACCGGTCAGTTCCCGCACGACACCGGCGTGTTCAACAACACGGGCACCGACGGCGGCATCGGCGCCTTCTTCAACCGTGGCGACGAGCGTCACGCCTTCAACATCAACCTGCAGAGTCACGGCTACCGCACGGCGATGATGGGCAAGTACCTCAACGGCTACCTCCAGCCGGGCTCACCCGTCGCCGACACCTACGTACCGCCGGGCTGGAGCGAATGGGACGTGGCCGGCTGGGGCTATCCCGAGTACGACTACCCGATGAACCAGAACGGAAAGGTGGTCCAGTTCGGGCATAGCTCGCGCGACTACCTGACCAGCGTCCTCACCCGGCGCGGGGTCAGCTTCATCAATCGAGCCGCCGGCGAGCGCCAGCCCTTCTTTCTGGAGCTGGCGACCTTCGCACCGCATGCCCCCTACGTCCCGGCGCCGCGCGACATCCGTGCCTTCCCCGACGTCAAGGCGCCGCGTCCGCCCAACTTCGACGTCCTGCCCCGTGCCGCCCCGAACTGGCTGGGCGACCACCCGCCGCTCACCCCCGCACGTCTGCGCCAGGTCAATCGTGTCTTTCGCCGCCGCGTCCAGGACGTCCAGTCGACCGACCGGATGCTGACGGCGATCGAGGCGGCGGTCGCCCGTCGCGGCCTGACCCGCGATACCTACGTGGTCTTCAGCTCCGACAACGGTTTGCACACGGGCGAGTACCGGCTGATGCCTGGCAAGCTGACCGCGTTTGACACCGACATTCACGTCCCGCTCGTGATCGCCGGACCGGGGGTCGCCCACGGGACCGTGAGCAACGCGATGACCGAGAACGTGGATCTGGCCGAGACATTCACGGCAATCGGCGGACGGGCCATGAGCGCGGACGGACACAGCCTCCTCAGCCTGCTGCACGGAGGCTCGCCAGGCGGCTGGCGCAACGCGATTCTCGTCGAGCACCACGGACCGGATCTCAGTCCGGCCAATCCGGATCGCCAGAGCGGGCTGAGCGGCAACCCGATCAGCTACGAGGCGATGCGCACTCCGCGTTTTCTCTATGTCGAGTACCGCGACGGTGAGCGGGAGTTCTACGACCTGCGCAACGACCCGTTCGAGCTGCACAATCTTGCTGCGGGTCTGATTCCATCGCAACTGGCCCGGCTACACACCGAGCTGGCCGGGCTCGAGGCCTGCCATGGGCAGAGCAGGTGCTGGTCGGCCGGTCATGTCGCTTAGGCCCAACGAGGCAAGGGCGCTGCGCTTACCGAGTATTTATGCCCCACGGCCTAGCGTCGCGACCCCTGATCGGTCATCATCGTCAGGTTGCTTTTGAGGGGGACGTCGTGAGCACACATCGAGCCTGGAGAGGCCTGGCGGCGCTGGCTCCACGTTGGCGTACTCCGCTGCTCGCCGGCGTGCTGGCGCTGGCGCTGGCCGCGCTTATCGCCGGCCTTGACAGCGGCGCCTCGCGCGCCGCGTCCGCCCCCGTCAACGTGTTCCCCGTCCCCGGTGGACGCGTCGCCTCGCCCGCCACCCAGATCACGTTTCGCGGCCTGCCCGCCGCGCGACTGGGCGCAATCGGCGTCGTCGGCTCCAAGAGCGGCCTGCATGCGGGGCGGATGCAAGCCGACTCCGATAACGACGGGGCCAGCTTCCTGCCCACGGTTCCGTTCACGGCCGGCGAGACCGTAACGGTCTATACCAGTCTCGACCTCGTCGGCGGTAGCCAGGGCCGCTACCACTTCACGATCGCCAACCCCGCCGGCGCCATCCGCACCGGTCCGGGCAAGCGGGCGGCACGGGTGCGAGATGACGTGGCCCGCTTCGCCTCCCGCCGGGACCTGGCTCCGGCCACCATCACCGTCAATCATCTGCCCCGTCACGCTGCCCGCGGCGACCTGTTCGTGGCCACGCAGAGTGGTCCGGTCCAGAACGGCCCGGAGATCTTCGGTCCCTATGGAGGCCTCGTCTGGTTTCAGCGGGTGCCCAAGGGCCAGTCGGCCACCGACTTTCGCACCCAGACCTTCAACGGACACTCGGTTCTGACCTGGTGGCAGGGATCGGTGAGCGCGGCGGGCACAGGCCGCGGCGCAGACGAGATCTACTCCAGCGCCTACCGCCCTGTAGCCACAGTCAGGGCCGCCAACGGGCTGGACGCGGATCTCCACGAGTTTGAGATCACCCCGAAGGGAACCGCGCTGATCACCGCCTACTACCCGGTCCACTGGACGACCGGATCGGGCAAGTCGGCGCGGCAGCGCATCGTGCTCGACTCCGTCGTGCAGGAGATCGACATTCGCACCGGGCTTGTCCTCTATCAGTGGGACAGCCTCGATCACGTCAGCACGGCCGACAGCCATCAGCCGTTTCCGACGACCAAGGGTCACCCGTGGGATTACTTTCACATCAACTCGATTCAGGCCCTGGGTGACGGCAGTCTCCTGGTCTCCGGGCGCGACACCTGGGCCGCCTACGATCTCGACCGCACCACGGGCGGGGTCATCTGGTCCTTGGGTGGGAAGCATTCGAGCTTCCACATGGGTGCCAACACGACGTTTGCCTTCCAGCACGACGTCCGGCTGCGCTCCGGCAATGCGATCACCTTGTTCGACGACGGCGCCGGGCCGCCCCCCGTCCGCCACCAATCGCGCGGACTGACCCTCGGCATCGACTTCAAGCATCGGCGCGTCAGCGTCAAGGCCCAGGATGAGCATCGGCCGGGCCTGCTGGCTTTCTATGAGGGCAACGTCCAGCAGCTCAGGGGCGGAGATCAGCTCGTCGGCTGGGGCCAGCAGCCGTATCTGACCGAGTTCAACCGCCACGGTCAGACGGTGTTCGACGCTCATTTTGTCGGCGCCAACTCGAGCTATCGCGCCTATCGGTTCCGCTGGCGGGCGCAGCCCGCGACCCCGCCGGCGGCGGCAGCGCGCACCCGTCACGGACACACCACGGTGTACGCGACCTGGAACGGCGCCACGGTCGTGGCCCGCTGGCGGGTCCTGGGCGGGTCAAGCCGGCAGCACCTGCGGGCGGTGGCCTCCCATCCTCGGACGGAGTTCGAGACGGCGATCGGGCTGAGCCGGTCGCAGGCCTACGTGGCGGTCCAGGCGCTCGACACCCGCGGCCGCGTCCTGGCCACCTCCCCTTCGGTCAAGGGTCGATGAGCGCTCGTGATTGAATTGGCGCCCAATGGGTGACTCCCTCTGCGCCGAGACGATCACGCTCGCCGGACATGGCGGTGATGAGATCGAGGCCTATGTCGCTCGCCCGGCCGGCGAGGGGCGGCGGGGTGGCGTGGTCGTCATTCACCACATGCCCGGCTATGACCGCGGCAGCAAGGAGATCGTGCGCCGGTTCGCGGAGCTGGGCTATGACGCCGTCTGCCCCAACCTGTACTGGCGCGAGGCCCCGGGAGCCGATCCCGATGATGCCGCGGCCACCGCCCGCGCGCAGGGCGGCGTGCCCGACGCCCGCCTGGTCGGAGACGTCGGCGGCAGCGCCGAATACCTGCGCTCACTGCCGACCAGTAACGGCAAGGTGGGGGTGATCGGCTACTGCTCAGGCGGACGTCAGTCGGTTCTGGCCGCGTGCAACCTCGATCTCGACGCCGCCGTGGATTGCTACGGCGCGTTCGTCACGGGGACGCCGCCCGAGGGCTTCCCACTTCAGGTGACCAATCTCGTGGATCAGCTGCCCGGACTGCGCGCGCCCCTGCTGGGCCTGTTCGGCAACGAGGATTCGTTCCCCAGCCCCGCCCACGTCGACGAACTGGACGAGATCCTCAACCGCGAGAACAAGTTCCACGAGTTTCACCGCTACGACGAGGCCGGACACGGCTTCTTCGCCGTCGACCGGCCCTCCTACCGCGTGGGGGCGGCCAACGACGGCTGGGAGCGGATCACCGCCTTCTACGCCACGTACCTCGGAGCCTGAGCATGTGCACCTACGCCACCGTCAAGACAACCATCGACGGCAGCGCCAAGGGTCCGGCCTCGAGCTGGTTCCACGTCACCGACGGCACGGTGTACTTCGACCATCCCGTGCACGCGATGGCCGAGCACACGCTCAACATCGACTTCGCCGACCCGGCCCGGGGTCCGTCGGCCCGCGTCGCCGTTGAGCTGACGGCTGCCTCGGCCCGTGAGCTGGTCTCAGCGATCCAGGCCGCCCTGGACTCGGCGCCGGCCGAGCTGACCGCATAGCAGCGCCGCCGCCGGCGTGTGCGCGCCCGACCGAGCTCAGCCCTTGGCCGGCAGCGAGCGGGCGTAGCCCACGCCGCGCTTCACCCAGGCCTCCAGCTGCCGCTTGGTCTTCACACCCTCGTCGGCGACCCGCAGCCACCCCTGCATCTCACGACCGCGCATGACGAACGGGCCGGCGTGCGCGCGCGCACTCAGCGCGTCGGTCTCCTCGGGCTCGACGCGCAACAGCAAGCCGCCCTGACCGCTGGCCGCGACCGACATGTTTCCGTGGATGAGGAAGGCCAGGCCGCCGAACATCTTCTTCTCGGTCACGCCGGTCTCGTCGGCCATCAACTCGCGGATGCGGTTGGCCAGATCCTCGTCATAGGCCATGGCGGCCGATTATGGCGAGGACAGCGGCAGACCGGCTGCAGCGCCGGGCGCCGGGTGCCACGCGTTCAGCCGCGGCGCGCGACCAGCGGCTCGAGGCGAGCGATGACGTCGTAGTACCGAGTCGGCATGAGGCGCACGAGGGCATCGAGGAAGTAGGCGTCGGGTCCCACGAGCACCCGGCTCTTGCCCGCCGTGATACCGGCGTAGATGATCTCCGCCGCGCGCTGGGGTGTGGTCCGGGCCATGGCCTCGAACTGCCGGGCCGCATCCTCGTGGCCCAGCCCGGGCTGGGTGGGGTGCGCGTGGTAGCGGGCGTTGCGCAGGACGTTGGTCTTGACCCCGCCGGGATGGACGGTGACCGCGCTGACGCCGGTGCCGCGCAGTTCCTGGCGCAGAGAGTCCGTGAACCCGCGTACGGCGAACTTCGACGCGCAGTAAGCGCTCTGGCCGGGGAACCCGATGAGACCGAACACGCTCGAGGTGTTGACGATCACGCCGGAGTCCTGACGGAGCAGGATCGGGAGAAAGGCACGGGTGCCGTTGACGACACCCTCGAAGTTCACCTGGCGAACCCACTCGTCATCCTCGACCGCTCCGTCGGCGACATCCTGCGTTGTCGTCACGCCGGCGTTGTTGAACACCAGGCCGATCGGACCTGGCGACCACTGTGCCACCTCAGCGGCGAAGGCCATCTGGGCCTGACGGTCGCGGACGTCGAGGCGCTGGCTGAGGACCGGTCCCGGTCCCAGCAGATCAGCGGTGGCGGCCAGGCCGGCCTCGTCCTGGTCGACGATGGCCACGGGGCAGCCCCTGGCGGCCAGGAGCCTGGCCACGGCCCGGCCGATCCCTGACCCGGCGCCGGACACGTAGGCGGTCCGGCCTTCTAGGGCAACTCTCTTCTTACTCACGGTCTCTCCAGTTCGGTCAGGCCAGCGCGGGCTCGGGCGTGGGCTCCGGCACCTCGGCGTGGTAGTCGCCAGCGTCGAACTCGGCCAGCCGGCGCTGGTAGGCGCGGACGCTACCGGGCCACAGCGTCGAGTTGCGGCCGGTGGAATCCACGTACCAGCTCAGGCAGCCACCGGTCGTCCACACGCTGCCCTCGGTGAGCGCGTCGACCTCGGCCACGTAGGCGTCCTGGGCCGCGGGCGTGGGCTCGAGCGTGGCCAGGCCACGCTCTTCACGATGGCGCAGAAGCCGGCGCAGATAGGTGATCTGAGCCTCGATCATGAGCAGGACGGAGTTGTGGCCGAGCCCGGTGTTCGGTCCGAGCAGGAAGAACAGGTTCGGAAACCCGGTGACACCGACCCCGAGGTGGGCCTTCATGCTCCCCTGCCAGCTCTCTGCGAGCGTCTGTCCGCTGCGCCCCCGCACACGGTGGCTGATGGGGATGTCGGTCACCTGGAAGCCGGTGCCGAAGATGATCGTGTCGACCTCGTGTTCGACGCCGTCGGCATCGACGATCGAGCGCTCGCGAACCTCCCTGATGCCGGCGGTCACCACATCAACGTTCTCGGCACACAGCGCCGGATACCAGCTGTTGGAGCCGAGTATCCGCTTGCAGCCCAGGCGGTAATCCGGGGTCAGCTTGGCTCGCAGTTCGGGATCGGGCACCTGCTTGGCGATGTGAGCCCGCGCCCGGCGCTCGGCCAGGCGCATGACGGCCGGATGCCGGAAACCGAAATGGAAGGATTCCAGCAACGAGAACACGCTGGCCCGGACGAGCGCCAGCAGGCGGGGGTGGCGGACAAAGCGCTGGCGCCAGCGGGCGGGGATGCGCGGATTCTCGCGGGGCAAGACCCACGGCGGAGTGCGCTGGAACAGGCGCAGGTGCCCGACCTCAGGCTGGATCTCGGGTACGAACTGGATGGCCGACGCCCCCGTGCCGACGACCGCCACACGCCGGCCGGCGAGACTGTGGTTGTGATCCCAGCGGGCGGAGTGAAACACGGCCCCGGTGAAGCCGTCCAGGCCGGGCAGATCGGGGATGGATGGGTCAGCCAGGGCGCCGGCGGCCGAGATCAGCACGTCGGCGGTCACGGAGCCGCCGGTGGTCTTGATCTCCCACCGCTGATCCTCGGCTGACCAGGTGGCCTCGAGGATCTCGTGGTGAAAGCGGAAGTGCTCCTGGAGCTCATGACGACGGGCCACGTCCTGCATGTAGGCCCAGATCTCCGGCTGGCGGGCGAAGGCCTGGCTCCACTCGGGGTTCTGCTCCGCCGTGTAGGAGTACAGGACGCTGGGAATGTCACAGGCGCAGCCGGGATAGCTGTTGTCACGCCAGGTCCCGCCCAGGTCAGCGGCCCGTTCGAGAACCACGAAGTTATTGCGCCCGTCCTCCTTGAGCGCGATGGCCATGCCGACGCCGGCCAGACCCGCGCCGGCGATAGCGATCTCGAAGTGTTGGTCGGCCTCGGGCATTCGGTCGTGTCCTTCCCTCGTTCTCGTGACGGCTCTGCGGTACATGTCTGTACCAGCTGGACGGTACGCTAGCATACCGCTGCCCCGCTGGCAAGCCCTTCCTGCCGTCCGAGGGGTGACCCTCGGGCCCTAGAGGAGCGCGCCGGTGAGGATCGACTTGACCGTGTCGCGCGCGCTGGCCCGCAGCTCACGCACGTCACGGCCACGCTGCAGCGAGATGACAATCAGCTCACGCAGTCCCCCGGCGATGATGATCGCCGTGTCCATCGACAGCGGGCGGGCCCCGAGCTCGGGCTGCATCGCCCGGCCGGAATCAACCAGGGAGACCATCATCTCGGCAAAGCGCTCCAGAGTGGCCAGGCCCCGCTCGGAGCCGGCTTGGCCGAGACCGGGCAGCTCCCGGACGAAGCTCGCGTACAGGGCAGGCCGCTGGCTCACGTTGTCGATGTAGGCGTCGACGGCGGCTTCAACCTGGTCCTCCAACGGCTGGTCGAAGTGGACCGCGGCCGCGATCTCGCTCATCATGGCGTCGTTGGTGGCGTCAAAGAGCGCCAAAAAACACGCGTCGCGGTCCTCGAAGTGCTGGTAGAAGTTGCGCCGCGAGGTCCGGGCGATGCGCACCACATCGGCCACCGTGGTGTCGCGATAGCCCTTCTCGGTGATCGCGGTGGCCATCGCCGCGATCAGCCGCTCGCGGTGCCCGACGGGCTCAGGTCCGCTGGCGGGATCACTGAGGGCACCGGGGCGTGCGGAGCGGGCGGGCATGGCGGTCACGGTAGCGAGGCGGACTGACGCCGCGCCCCGCTCACGCTGGGTAGCGGGCGGTCACGGCGACCCGGGCGCCGTGGTTGGGAATCGTGGTCACATTGCGCTGGCGGCCGCGCTCGGGCTCGGGGTGGGGCGCGACCAGATCGGTCCGACGCGCGATCGCCGCCAGGACCACCCGCTGCTCGGCCATGGCCAGCGAGGCCCCGAGGCAGCGGCGGATCCCGCCGCCAAACGGCATCCAGGTGTAGGTCCCGGGCTTGATGAACGCCAATCCGCCCCCGTCTCCCTCCCGGGGGCCGAGAAAGCGCTCGGGCCGGAAGGCCAGCGGATCGGGAAACAGGTCGGAGCGATGGTGCAGCGCGACAATGCTCACCGCGACCGGTGTGCGGGCGGGCACCACGTACTCGCCAAAGCGCCAGGGACGCTTGACCATGCGCACGACCATGGGAATGACCGGTCGGTTGCGCATGCCCTCGTGAATGGTCGCCTCGACGTAAGCGTCGCCGTCCTCTCCCCCGGCCCGGACCAGATCGCGCAACCGGGCGTAGGCGGCCGGGCTCCGGAGCAGCCGCTCGACCGTCCAGGCCAGCGAGTTGGCCGTTGTCTCGTGGCCGGCCAGGACGAGGCCAAGCAGTTCGTCGCGCAGCTCCTGGTCAGTGAGCGGCTGCCCCTCCTCGTCGCGGGCGGCGATGAGCAGCGAGAGAACGTCGTTGCGGCCCGACGCCTCCCCCTCGGTCCGGCGCTCGCGGATCATGGCAAAGAGCTGGCGATCGACCATGGCCAACATCTGCCCCATGACTCCACGCGGCTCCCGACGCGTCGCGTTCTTGAGCTCGACGAGGGCGAACAGCGGGGTGCTCGAGAACCCGAGAAGCCGGCGGACGATGCGCCGGAGCCGGTCGCCGGTCGAGCCGCGCTGCGGCCCGCCGTCAATCCCGAACACACCGCTCATGATCACATCGAGGGTGACGGCCTGCATCCGGGGTGCCAGGGCGAAGGTCTCGTTGTGCGGCCACCGGTCGATCTCGCGCTCGGCCACGGCCGAGATCATCTCCACGTAGCGCTGCACGGCCTCGCCGTGGAAGGGCGGCAGCAGCAGCCGGCGCTGGCGCATGTGGCGGTCCCCGATCGAGGTCAGCACGGAGTTGGGGCCCAGGATCGGCCGCAGAGGCGACTCGCCGGTCAGCGACGGCGCATCGGCCGGCCGGGCCTTCATGAGCGAACTGACATGGTCGGGGTGGCACGTGACGACAAACGGCTCGCGCCGCGAGATGAGCCGCAGCTGCCAGACATCGCCGTAGCGCCGATGGGCACGAAGGTTGAAGGCCAGCGGCCGTGTGCTGAAGCGGATCGTCTGCAGCCAGCGGGCCCTCGGATCCTGGGGCGGGAGGCGCAGCGGCTCGGTGGGCTCAACCGGGCCGGCGGCCGAGGCCGGCGCGATGCCCTCGCTGCCGGGGATCGCCTGGGGGGCGTACAGGGCAGTCACGGTACGTCACTGTACCCGACCCGCGTGGCTTCGTCAACCCGCGCCGGAGAGCCGAAGGGGCATGTCCGAGCGGTAGGCGCCGGCCTCCCGGCGGACGAGGGTGATCAGGTTGCCCAGGGCAATGTTCGCGTCGAGCAGGTGCAGCCCCCACGTCGGGTCCGGGCTGGGCGTGGCCACCTGCGCGCCGTGAAGCGCGGTGACCTCGAGCACGCGAGCACCGTTGACGGTCGCGCACCGCACCGCGTACGCGCCCGGCTCCGAGCTCCAGACCGTCGACGGCATCGGCTGGGTGAGGTGCAGGAGCGCCGTCCCGAGGGCGATCAGCGTGCCCGGCGCAAAGGGCCGGGACGGGAAGATCGGATCAACCGTCCTCGCTCCGACCAGCCGGGCGGGGTTCACGCACAGCACCTGCTCGCCGGGGACCGTCGTCCGTCCGAACACGCTATGGGTGGGCGGCACCTGATCAAAGCTGGAGAAGGCCACGACGCAGCCGAGCTGGGTCGCGCTCGCGCAGCCCGGCACGTGCTTGAAGTCGCCGCCCACGTTGGACCCTCGCTTGACGAGCACGTTGCCGCCGAGCAGGATTGCCGACACGAGGCGCCGGCGCAGCGCGGGATGGCCGTCGACATCACGGGCGATCAGCTCGCGCAGGACGAACGAGCCCTGGGAGTGGCCGATGAGCACGAAGCCGCGGCCATGGTTGTAGCGACGCAGGTAGGCGGCAAAGGCCTGGCGAACGTCGTTGACCGGCCGCCGAAGCTCGCTCGGGGTCTCGCGGTTGCCGGCCTGAAGGGCCGGCACGGTCACCTGGCGGTACATCGGCGCGAACACGCGGCAGTACTGCGAGTAGCGTGCGGCCTGGAAGAGGACGATCGAGCGCTCCTCGGGGTCCACGTGCCGGTTGGCGTAGACGGTCTTCTGGTCGCTGACCGTTGGGTAGACGTAAAAGCAGTCGATCTTGGGATGGACGGCGGCCTTGGGATGAGCCACGCCGAGCGTGTGCAACCGGGGCGAGTAGTAGGTCGTGGAGAGGCCTGGTGTGCACGGGTCGGGATGCTGTCCGGGGCGGCACAGCCACACCGTCCTGGCGCCCGCCGCCGCTGCGCCGGCTGCCGCTAGGACCGACAGGGCCAGGGTCACGGTGAACGCCCGGATGAGACTCATGCGCAATGTCATCGCGCTACTCCGCCAGGGCCGGACGTCGCTGGGCCCACGGAGCGGCCTGCTCAATCTGGGCGGCCAGCGAATACAGGGTGTCCTCGGCGCCGGGGCGCCCCACCAGCTGCACGCTGAGCGGCAGCCCGTCCACGCTGAGCCCGGCGGGGATGGTCACCGCCGGCTGCCCGGTCAGATTGAAGGCGGCGGTGAACGGCGTGAACCGGCCCGCGATGTTGACCGCCACCGGCGCCGAGCGCCCGAAGCCGCCCTCGGCGGCGATGGGCGTCGTCGCCAGGCCCGGAGTGAGCAGCACGTCGAAGTCGTCCCATAGCTTGAGAATGCGGGCCGTGGTGGCCGCCCGGCGCTCCAGCAGCCGTCGCCGGCGGCGCGGCGGGACGAGCAGGCGTCCGGCAGCGGCCATCTGCCGGGAGTAGCGCTCGAGGCGGCTGGGGTCGGGGACCTTCTCCCGCTCCTCGTGTATGCCGCGCAGCCAGGTCTGCACAAATTCGAGCTGAATCAGGCCGTAGTCGGGGTCGCGGTCCTCGACCGCGTGGCCAAGATCGGAGAGCAGCGCCGCCGTGCGTTCCCAGGCACCGCGCTGGTCGGCGGCGACGGGCGCGATGATACCCGTCGGTGGCTTGCGCGAGACGGCGATGCGCAGGCGCCCGGGCGGCGTGCCGGCCGCCTCGACGTAGCGCCCGGTGAAGGCCGGCGCGGGCTCGGGTTCGTCCGGCCCCACGCCGTGCAGCACGTCGAGCATCAGGGCGCTGTCAGACACCGTCCGGGCCAGGGCCCCGAGCACCGACAGCCCCAGCCATCCCGGATCCCCAGGCGCCGAGGAGACCCGGCCGCGGCTGGACTTCATGCCCACCAGGCCGGTACAGGCTGCGGGAATGCGGATGGAGCCACCGCCGTCTGACGCGGTGGCGGCGGCGACCAGGCCGGCGGCCACCGCGGCGGCCGAGCCGCCCGAGGACCCGCCCGGCGTGCGCTCGGTGTTCCACGGGTTGCGAGTGATCCCGTTGGCCTCGGTCGCCGTCCAGGGAAAGATGAAGAGCTCAGGGGCGGCCGTGATGCCGAGCGGTATCGCCCCGGCCGCACGCAACCGCCGCACGATCTCGGCGTCAGCCGATGCGGGCGGCCCGAAGCTCCGCGAACCACGGGTGGCCACCTGTCCGGCCACGTCCACGTCGTCCTTGATGGCGATCGGGACGCCGGCCAGGGGGCCGTCGTGGCCAAGGCGATCGTCGGCCTCGGCCAGCGCCTCCTCGGCCAGCACGGTGCGGAAGGCGTTGAGGCGAGGGTTGAGCTGCTCGATCCGCCGCAGGTAGAGCTCGACCAGCTCCCGCGGGCTGACCTCGCCGGCCCGCACCTGGGCTGCGAGTGCGGCGGGACCGGCAAAGGCAAGGTCGGTGTCGGTCATCGTGGTCATCGTCCGTGGTTCTCCTCCATCATTGGCCCAGGGCCAGGACCAGCTCTCGAATCGCGCCAGGGTATCGGTAGCCGATGCCCCCGTGCGCACCTTCGAACAGCTCGAGAGTGTGGGCGACCCCAAGCTTGTTCAGCTCGGAGGCGAAGGCCTGCGCACCGAGATCGAGGAACCATTCGTCGGCGCGACCGGCGTCGAGGTAGACCCGCCGCAGGCTGCGCAGGGCGTCGGCATGCCTGGGCGCCATCCGCACGGGATCGACGTCGAGCCATCGCTGCCATACGTCGTCCTTCAGGCGACCTGTCTCGAGTTCGAAGGGCAGCAGCGCTTCGCCCGGGCGCGCCGGGTCCGGCGAGTACGCGCACCCCATCCCGTATGCATTCAGGGCCACCCCGAACAGTCCGAAGTCAAAGTGATCAGCCGTGACCAGCCGCTCGCGGAAGATCTCCCAGGAGCCCTCGAAATGGTCGCGAAGGAGGCGCGCGACGAGCGGGAACTCCGGCTGGTAGCAGCACTCAAACAGGGCGTCGCCGGCGTGCGAGGCGAGCGCGCCGAACACGTCAGGGCGCATCATGGGCAGCACCATCGCGCCGTAGCCGCCCGAGGACTTGCCGGCGATCCCGCGATGGTCACGGTCGGCCCGGGTCGGGTAGCGGCCGTCGATGAACGGGACCACCTCGTCGCACAGATAGTCCTGGTAGCGGCCCGTGCTTGTCGAGTTGAGAAACTGCGAGCCGCCGCGCGAGGTCCAGGCGTCGACGAGCACGATCACCGCGTCGGGACATTCGCCGCTGGCGAACATCGCGTCAAGCCGCTCGACGAAGGTGGGCTCGAAGGCCGAGCGCCCCAGCCACATATCGAGCTGGCCCGTGAACCCCTGAATCACGTACACCGACGGCAGCTGCAGCCCGGGTTCGGCGCTGACGCCGGGCGGACGGTAGACATACAGTGGACGCCGGGACGGATCGCCCAGGGGGTTGTCGGCGAGCAGCTCGGACTGCACCGTCAGGCGGTCCAGCGTGCCGGTGAGGGGACGGTCCCACGGAGCCCCGGGCAATCCTTCGAGTTCGTGCAAGCTCATCGCCGCAAACTACCCCACGAGCGACTGCGAGGACTGCGGGCGCAGAGCTATAGTCGGGGCCCGGCCGCGCGTGAGGAGAGGGGACATATCTCGACATGACAGATCGAGTGCAAACGCCTAGTAGCAACGGTGGCGGCGCGGACCTGGATGCGGTCGAGACCACCGAGTGGCTCGAGGCGGTCGACGCGGTTGTCTCGCACGACGGACCGGATCGCGCGCGGGAGCTGCTGACTCGGGTCGTCGAGCGCGCCCAGCACGCCGGCACGGGCACGATCGCCAGCCTCAACACGGCCTACATCAACACGATTCCGGCTGAGCGTGAGCCCCGGTTCCCGGGTGATCCGGCGCTCGAGCGCCGCCTGCGCTCGATCGTGCGCTGGAACGCCATCGCCATGGTCGTGCGCGCGAACCGGATCTCCTCCGAGCTCGGTGGCCACATCGCCACCTTCCAGTCCTTGGCCACGCTGATGGAGGTGGGCTACAACCACTTCTGGCACGCGCCGGGTCCCGACCACGGCGGTGACCTTGTCTACTTCCAGGGCCACTCCTCGCCCGGCAACTACGCCCGGGCCTTCCTGGAGGGGCGGCTAACCGTGGAGCAGCTCGACAACTTCCGCCAGGAGGTCAACGGGGGCGGACTCTCCTCCTATCCCCATCCCTGGCTGATGCCCGACTTCTGGCAGTTCCCGACCGTGTCGCTGGGCCTGGGCGCGATCAACTCGATCTACCAGGCACGTTTCATGCACTACCTCAGCGCGCGGGGCATCGCCGACACCACCGGCCGCAAGGTATGGACGTTCCTCGGCGACGGCGAGATGGACGAGCCCGAATCGATGGGCTCGATCGGCCTGGCCGGGCGGGAGCACCTCGACAACCTCATCTGGGTCGTCAACTGCAACCTGCAGCGCCTCGACGGTCCTGTGCGCGGCAACGGCAAGATCATCCAGGAGCTCGAATCGGACTTCCGGGGCGCGGGCTGGAACGTCATCAAGGTCATCTGGGGAAGCCGCTGGGATCCGCTCCTGGCCGCCGACACCGACGGCTCTCTCGTCAAGGTCATGGAGGACTGCGTGGACGGCGACTACCAGACCTTCAAGTCGCGCGATGGCGCCTATGTCCGCGAGCATTTCTTCGGCCGCGATCCTCGCCTGCTCGAGCGCGTCAAGGACATGACCGACGAGGAGATCTGGATGCTCAACCGGGGCGGGCACGATCAGCAGAAGGTCTATGCCGCCTACGACGCTGCGGTCAAGCACACCGGGCAGCCGACGGTCATCCTGGCCAAGACGATCAAGGGCTACGGGATGGGGGTCTCCGGTGAGGGCCAGATGATCACCCACCAGGCCAAGAAGATGACCGATGCGGCCCTGCTGGCCTTCCGCGACCGCTTCGAGTTGCCCCTGACCGACGAGCAGGTTCGCGACGCCGACTACTACAAGCCGCCCGACGATTCTGCGGAGATGACGTATCTGCGCGAGTGCCGGGCCGAGCTCGGCGGTGTGATGCCCGTGCGCCGGCGCCGGGCCGAGTCGCTCGAGGTCCCACCGCTTGAGACCTTCAAGGGCCAGCTCGAGGGCACCGGGGAACGAGAAATATCCACGACCATGGCCTTTGTCCGGGTGCTGGCCGCGCTCTTGCGCGACAAGGACACCGGCAAGCACATCGTGCCCATCGTGCCCGACGAGTCACGCACGTTCGGGATGGAGGGCCTGTTTCGCCAGGTCGGGATCTATTCCCCGGTCGGCCAGCTCTACCAGCCTCAGGACTCCGAGCAGCTCATGTTCTACAAGGAGGATCAGCACGGTCAGATCCTGGAGGAGGGCATTACCGAGGCCGGTTCGATCTCCTCCTTCATCGCCGCCGGCACCTCCTACAGCGCGCACGGCGTGCAGATGGTGCCGTTCTACATCTACTACTCGATGTTCGGCTACCAGCGGGTCGGAGATCTGGTCTGGGCGGCGGGCGATAGCCGCACGCGGGGCTTCCTCCTCGGCGGCACCGCGGGCCGCACGACGCTCAACGGCGAGGGTCTCCAGCACGAGGACGGTCACAGCCACGTGCTCTTCTCGGTGGTCCCCAACATCCGGGCGTATGACCCGGCGTTCGGCTACGAGGTAGCGGTGATCATCCAGGAGGGGCTGCAACGGATGGTCTCCGAGCAGGAAGACGTCTTCTACTACCTGACCTTGATGAACGAGAACTACGTTCATCCCCCCATGCCCGAGGGTGCGCAGGACGGGATCCTGCGGGGGATGTATCTGCTCTCCGAGGCGCCGAAGCGTTCGCGCAAGCCGCGGGTGCAGCTCATGGGTTCGGGCACGATCCTCAATGAGGTGATCGCCGCCGGCGAGCTGCTGGCCGAGGAGTTCGGCGTGCTGGCCGACGTGTGGAGCGTGACCTCGTTCACCGAGCTGCGCCGCGAGGGGCTCGAGATCGAGCGCTGGAACATGCTCCATCCCGATGCCACGCCCCGCCGCGCCCACGTCACCGAGGTGCTGGACGGGCGCCGCGGGCCGGCGGTGGCCTCGACCGATTACATTCGCGCGTTCGCTGACCAGATCCGCCAGTGGGTGCCGGGCGCCTACCGGGTCCTCGGCACCGACGGGTTCGGACGCAGCGACTCACGCCGCCAGCTGCGGCGGTTCTTCGAGGTCGACCGCCACTACATCGCCGTGGCCGCGCTGAAGGAACTGGCCGACGCGGGCGAAATCAAGTCATCAATCGTCAGCGAGGCGATCACCACGTTCGACATCGACCCCGAGGCCCCGATGCCCACCACGGTATGAGTGCCACCGCCAGCAGGGTCGAGGTTCCCGACATCGGTGACTTCGACGACGTACCCGTGATCGAGATCCTCGTCTCCGTCGGCGATACGGTCGCCCCCGAGGACCCCCTGGTCACCCTCGAGTCCGACAAGGCGACCATGGACGTGCCCGCCCCGTTCGGCGGCGTGGTGCGCGACCTCAGCGTGGAGATCGGTGATCGCGTCTCGCAGGGCAGCGTGCTCATGACCATCGAGGCCGCGGGCAACGGCTCGGCGCCCGAACCGGAGGCGGCGCCTGCGCCCGAGCCCAAGGTCGACGAGGCGCCCGCGGAGCTGGCTGAGCCCGAGGCGGAGTCGCCAGTCCCCGCGGCGCCGGACGGCGGCTCGGTGCGCGCCGAGGCGCAGCCCCCGACGGGCAACGGCGCCGGCACTGGGCCGATCTACGCCAGCCCCTCGATCCGCCGGCTGGCCCGCGAGCGCGGAGTGGAGCTCAGCGGCCTGAACGGCACCGGACGCAAGGGACGCATCACCAAGGAGGACGTCGAGCGCCGGGCCGACGGGGGGGCGAACGACGCAATCGGGCGCCCGGGCGCCGGCGCGTCGCTGGCCGGCCTCGATCTCGCCCCGTGGCCGCAGGTCGACTTCGCCAAGTTTGGTCCGGTCGAGCGCGTGCCCCGCAGCCGGATCCAGCGGATCTCGGGCCCGAATCTGGCTCGCAATTGGGTGATGATCCCCCACGTCACCCACAACGACGAGGCCGACATCACCGATCTCGAGGCGTGGCGCCAGGCGCTCAACGCCGAGCACGCGGGCGATGGGGTGAAAATGACGATGGTCGCGTTCCTGGTCGCCGCCTGCGCCGCCGCGCTGAAGCAGTTCCCGGCCTTCAACGCCTCGCTGGACGGTGAGGACCTGGTCCTCAAGCGCTACTACAACATCGGCTTTGCCGCCGACACCCCCGGGGGGCTCGTGGTTCCGGTCATCAAGGGCGCGGATGGGATGGGACTGATCGAGATCGCCCGCGAGTTGACCGAGCTGTCGGGGAAGGCCCGCGAGGGCAAGCTCTCACCCGGCGACATGAGCGGCTCGACGTTCACGATCTCCTCGCTGGGCGGCATCGGCGGGACCAGCTTCACGCCGATCATCAATGCCCCCGAGGTCGCCATCCTCGGCGCGACGCGCTCGGCCACGCGGGCCGTCTGGGATCCAGCCACAGGCGCGTTCGTGCCCCGCCTCATGCTGCCGCTGTCGCTGTCCTATGACCACCGGGTGATCGATGGGGCCCACGCCGCTCGCTTTACGGTCCATCTCGCCCGCGTACTGTCTGATCTGCGTCGGGTTCTGCTGTGAGCGAGGTCCGCGTCCCCGACATCGGGGACTTCACCGACGTCCCGGTGATCGAGATCCACGTCGCTCCCGGTGATGAGGTGGCCGCCGAGGACCCGCTCGTCACCCTGGAGTCCGACAAAGCGACGATGGACGTTCCCGCACCCGCGGCCGGAACGATCGCGCAGCTGCGGGTCTCGATCGGCGACCGCGTGTCGGAGGGAAGCGTGCTGCTGACCCTAGAGAGCAACGGTGCCTCCCCTGCGCCGGCCGCGCCCGAGTCGCCGTCGCCGGCGTCCGTGCAGCATGAGCCTGCCCCACCCCCACCCTCGCCCTCGCCGAGCGGCGGCGAGCGCGACGCCCAGGTGGTCGTCCTCGGTTCTGGGCCAGGCGGATACACAGCTGCCTTCCGCGCCGCCGACCTTGGCCTGCGCACGGTGCTCGTGGAGCGCTACGAGCGACTCGGCGGCGTCTGCCTGAACGTCGGCTGCATTCCCTCCAAGGCGCTCCTGCACGCCGCCCGGCTCCTGGCCGAGAGCGAGGAGATGGCCGAGCACGGGATCTCGTTCGGCACACCGACGATCGACCTGACCAAGCTGATCGACTGGAAGAGCGGGGTCGTCGCTCAGCTGACCGGCGGTCTGGCCAGCCTGGCCAAGCAGCGCAAGGTCGAGGTCGTGCACGGATCGGCCACCTTCAGCGGCCCGCACACGCTCGCCGTCGGCGAGCGCGAGATCAGCTTCGACAGCGCGATCATCGCCGCCGGCTCACAGGCGGCGATGATTCCCGACCTGCCCGATGACCCACGGATTGTCGACTCGACCGGTGCTCTGTCCCCGTCGGCCATTCCGGGACGGCTCCTGGTCATCGGCGGCGGGATCATCGGCCTGGAGATGGCCTGCGTGTACGACGCGCTGGGGGCCAAGGTGACCGTGGTCGAGATGCTCGACGAGCTGATGACCGGCGCCGACCCCGATCTCGTCAAGCCCCTGGCCCGGCGGATCGAATCCCGCTACTCCGACATCATGCTCGGCGCCCGAGTCGCCGCGGTGAAGGCGCAGAAGAACGGCCTCAAGGTGGAGATCGAGGGGATCGGATCACGGCTGTTTGATCAGATCCTGATCGCCGTCGGGCGGGTGCCCAACGGCCGGGCGATCGGCGCCGACGCAGCCGGCGTGGCCGTCGACGAGCGCGGCTTTGTCTCCGTGGACGAGCAGATGCGGACCAACGTGCCCCACATCTACGCGATCGGCGACATCGTCGGGGGCCCGATGCTGGCCCATAAGGCCACCCACGAGGCCAAGGTGGCGGCCGAGGTGATCGCCGGCCGGTCGGTCGCGTTCGATCCCCGCTCGATTCCCTCGGTGGCCTACACCGACCCCGAGGTGGCCTGGACGGGCCTGACCGAGACCGCCGCCCGGGCCGGCGACGTCGCGTTCGACAGGGTCGTCTTCCCCTGGGCGGCCTCAGGCCGGGCGCTGGCCCTGGGCCGTTCCGAGGGGTACACCAAGCTGCTGGTCGAGCCCGACTCGCGCCGGGTACTGGGCTGCGGCATCGTCGGCGTGGGCGCCGGCGACCTGATCGCGGAGGCCGTGCACGCGATCGAAATGGGTGCCGACGCCGAGGATCTGGCCCTCACCATCCACCCCCACCCCACCCTGTCAGAGACGGTCGGCTTCGCCGCCGAGATGGCCGACGGGTCGATCACCGACCTCATGCCGCCGCGCGGCCGGTCAAGCGCGGCCCGCTAGGGGATTTGCCTCCTCGGCGAGGGGGATTTCCTCTTCGGCGAAGCGGATTGCCGCTTGGGCGAGGGGTTCCGGTGACGTGGCGAAACCACGTTCCCGCTCAGGGAACGAGAATGCGCCACCCGGGCGAGCCCGGTTAAGTCTCGGCGTCAGTTGCGCCGAAAGCGCCGCAGAAGCAACAGGACCAGCACGCCGCCGGCAGCGAGAGCGCGTCCCCGCCACGGGCTGGTGCCCGAGGAGGGGGCATCGGGGCCGAGCACCGACGCCTGTCCCCGCGGGGCGGGCATGGCGAACTCCTCGGCGGCGAGCACATCGTGGGGCTCGGCGATCCCGGTCGGGTCGCCGGGGAGCGCCACGGGCCCGTGGTGGTGGAGTACCGGGTCGGAGTCGCCGACGGCGAACTCCTCCGCGGCGAGGACGTCGTGAGCCGGCTCGACATGCAGCCTGGGATCGGGCGTGCCCATCCCGAACTCCTCGGCGGCGAGAACGTCATGCGGAGCGTCGTCAGGGTTCCGAGGCCCTCCCGGGGCGGCGTCGTCCTTGGGAGCTCGTGGTTGCGCCATGCCCCGATGTTCCCACATCGCTCGTCCGGACGTGGCCGGACCCTGCGGCCACACATGGCCACCCTGATAATCTCAGTCCGCACGACTGAGATCGCTGGTCGCGGTGGTATCTTTTCCTTATCTGCCGTAAGCAACTATTGAAAGTGAAAACTTGATGAGCCGACTTCTCTTGGTCCCGCTGGAGGACGTGGTCGTCTTCCCGGGCATGTCGCTCACGCTGGCCATCGAAGCCGGCGATGAGGAGCGGGTCCTGCTGGTCCCGCGTCATGAGTCCGAATTCGCGGCCGTGGGCACGGTCGCTGAGATCACTGACCGCGTCCGCCTTCCCGGCGGGGGCCGCGCCGTTTCCCTGCAGGGCCTGCACCGCGGCGTCGCGGGCGCGGCGCAAACCCTTCCCGATGGCCGCCTGTTCGTCGAGGTCGAGGAGAGCCCCGACCCGATCCCGGTGGACGGCAAGACCCGCAACCTCGAGCGCGAGTACCGCGCCGTGATTGAGGAGATCCTCGAGCTCCGCGGAGACGAGGGCCGCGTGTCGGCGTTCTTGCGCTCGATCAGCGAGCCCGGGAGCCTGGCCGACACCAGCGGCTACAGCCCAGATTTAACCTATGAGCAGAAGGTCAAGCTTCTGCTCACCCTCGATGTGACCGAGCGGCTGGAGACCGCGCTGGGCTACCAGCGTGAGCGCCTGGCCGAGCTTCAGGTCCGCAAGCGGATTCGCGAGGATGTCGAGTCCGGGGCCGACAAGCAGCAGCGCGAGTACTTCCTGCGCAAGCAGATGGACTCGATCCGGAAGGAGCTCGACGAGGATGACGCGTCGGTCGTCGAGGAATACCGGACCAAGATCGAAGAGGCGGGGATGCCCGAGCACGCCCGCGAGCAGGCCGAGAAAGAGCTCGGCCGGCTGGAGCGCATGGGCGAGCAGTCCGCCGAGTCGAGCATGATCCGTTCCTATCTGGACTGGCTGATCGCCGTGCCGTGGTCGGAGAACTCCGAGGAGAAGCTCGACCCGGTCCACGCGAGGGCCATCCTCGACGAGGATCATGCCGGCCTGGACGATGTCAAGGACCGGATCGTCGAGTACATCGCGGTCAAGAAGCTGCGCGTCGATCGCGGCATCACTGAGGACAAGCGCTCTGGCGCGATCCTCACCCTGATCGGACCGCCCGGCACCGGCAAGACCTCGATCGGCGAGTCGATCGCCCGCGCCACGGGACGCAAGTTCGTCCGCATGTCGCTGGGCGGCGTCCGTGACGAGGCGGAGATCCGGGGGCACCGGCGCACCTACATCGGCGCGCTTCCGGGCCGCCTGGTTCGGGCCCTGCGCGATGCTGGCACGATGAACCCGGTGATCATGCTCGACGAGGTCGACAAGGTCGGTGCCGACTGGCGGGGTGACCCGTCATCGGCCCTGCTCGAGGTCCTGGACCCGGCGCAGAACCACTCGTTCCGCGACCACTATCTGGACCTGGAGCTCGACCTGAGTGGAGTGATGTTCATCGCCACCGCCAACGTGGCTGACACGATCCCCGGCCCCCTGCTGGACCGCATGGAGGTGATCCGCTTCGACGGGTACACCACCTCAGAGAAGGTGGCCATCGCCCGCGGGTATCTGTGGCCGCGCCAGCTCGAGCGAAATGGCCTGCGCGTCGACGAAGTGGAGATCTCAGACGAGATGCTCACCACCGTCACCACCGAGTACACGCGTGAGGCCGGCGTTCGTCAGCTTGAACGCGACCTCGGCACGCTGCTGCGCAAGACGGCGACCCAGATCGCCTCGGAGAAAACCGTCGCTCCGGTGACGATCGAGATCGAGCAGATCCGGGATGCCCTCGGCCGCCAGCGCCACTTCCAGGAGTCAGCCATCCGCACGGCTGTTCCCGGGGTCGCCACCGGACTCGCGGTGACCGGAGCCGGCGGTGACGTGCTGTTCGTCGAGGCCACGGCGATGCCGGGCAAGCCCGGCCTGACCCTCACCGGTCAGCTCGGTGACGTGATGAAGGAGTCGGCGCAGATCGCTCTGTCCTACGTCCGCGGCCACGCCGCAGAACTCGGCGTCGACGCCGGCCGCTTCGAGGACCGATCGTTCCACGTCCATGTCCCGGCCGGAGCCATCCCCAAGGACGGACCGAGCGCCGGCGTGACCATGGTCACGGCCCTGACGTCGCTGCTGTCAGGCCGCCCCGTCAAGCACACGGTGGGCATGACCGGAGAGGTCACGCTGCAGGGTCGGGTACTCCCGATCGGCGGTCTCAAGCAGAAGGTCCTGGCCGCTCATGCCGCCGGGCTCACCGATGTGGTCCTGCCCGAGCGCAACCGTGGCGACCTGGATGACGTGCCGGAAGAGGTCCGGGAGACGATGAACTTCCACCTCGCGATGAGCATCGACGAGGTGCTCGACGTGGCCTTGGAGCCTGCTCCCCTCGCCGCCGCTGCCTGATCGGATAACGGCTGCTCCGCCCCGCCGCCCGTTTGTCTGCGGGCGGCGGGGTATGTTGAGTTCATGAGCACGATCACCGCCTCGCAAGAGCAAAGAGCAGTCGAGCAGGTTCCCAAGCAGCTGTATATCGCCGGCCAGTGGCGCGATGGCGCTAAGGGCACGATCAGCGTCGAGGATCCCTCCACCGGGGAGCCCCTGTGCGAAGTCGCCGATGCCTCGGTGCAGGACGCCAAGGCCGCCCTGGACGCCGCGGTCGACGCCGGTCCCGAGTTCGCGGCCATGGCGCCGCGCGACCGAGGAGAAATTCTCCGGCGGGCATTCGAGATGATCAGCGAGCGGATCGACGACCTGGCCCTGATCATGACCCTCGAAATGGGCAAGACGCTGGCCGAGTCCAAGGCCGAGATCAGCTACGCGGCGGAGTTTTTCCGCTGGTTCTCCGAGCAGTCGGTCCGCATCGACGGCCGCTACGTGGTGGCCGCCAACGGCAAGGGGCGGGTGCTGACGATGAAGCAGCCCGTCGGCCCCTGCCTGATGATCACGCCCTGGAACTTCCCCCTGGCCATGGGCACGCGCAAGATCGGCCCCGCCGTCGCCGCCGGCTGCACGATGGTGGTCAAGCCGGCCCAGCAGACCCCGCTGTCCATGCTCATGCTGGCCAAGATCCTCGAGGAGGCTGGCCTGCCCGGGGGCGTGCTGAACCTGATCACCGCCTCCTCCTCCAGCGAGACGACCGGGCCGCTCATCTCCGACTCGCGGCTGCGCAAGCTGACCTTCACCGGGTCGACCGAGGTGGGCCGCAAGCTCATGGCCCAGGCTTCCGAGACGCTGTTACGGCTGTCGATGGAGCTGGGCGGCAACGCACCATTCCTCGTCTTCGAGGATGCCGACCTCGACGCCGCCGTCGAGGGCGCGCTGCTGGCCAAGATGCGCAACATCGGCGAGGCCTGCACCTCGGCCAACCGCTTCCATGTGGCCGACTCGGTGGCCGATCAGTTCGCCTCCAAGCTGGCCGAGCGCATGGGCGCCATGAAACTGGGGCGCGGAATCGATGAGAGCGTCGATGTCGGCCCGCTGATCGACGAGGACCAGCGGACCAAGGTGTCCGAGCTGGTCAAGGACGCCATCTCGCGCGGGGCCAAGGCGGTCGTCGGCGGCCAGGCCCGCGACGGAGCCGGCTACTTCTATGAGCCCACGGTCCTCACCGACGTGCCCGACGACGCCAACCTCCTCAACGAGGAGATCTTCGGCCCGGTGGCACCGGTCAAGGGCTTTATGGACGAGGACGACGCCATCGCTGCGGCCAACGACACCGAGTACGGCCTGGTCGCCTACGTGTTCACGAACGATCTCAAGCGTGCCCTCCGGGTGTGCGAGCGCCTCGAGACCGGCATGGTCGGACTCAACCAGGGCATGGTGTCCAACGCCCAGGCCCCCTTCGGCGGCATCAAGCAGTCCGGCTTCGGCCGGGAGGGCGGTCATGAGGGGATCGAGGAATACCTCGAGACCAAGTACGTGGCCGTCAACCTCTAAGGGGGTAGGACCGGTAACGACGGCCGGCTACCAGCGACCGTTACGAGACCCAGTGACACGGCAGGCAAGTGCAGCTGTCGATCGCTCTCAGTCGCGCTACTGAGCCCAGCAATCTGATGCTCGCCTAGCCCGAGTTCCAAATCGAGGCACGAATCGAAACCCTGGGCCGGACGGCGCTGCCTCCGATCCATCGCTACCTACCCCATCACGTCTCACCGGGTGCAGGCCCGGCAGGCGACTCGGGCTCTTTGAGACCGTCTACGAAGTCATCCGCCTTCCGGCCGGCCTTGACGATCTGATCGTGGTACTGGCCCCCGGTTCGCTGGTCAGCGGTCGCCTCAGCCTTGAGGACGGCCTTGTGGACCTCGTCCTTATGCGTGGCCGCCTCGTCCTCGGCCTTCTTGGCGAGATCCCTGAGTTTGTCGGCGAGTCCCATATGGCTCCTCATCCACGGTGGTTGTGGTGAACATCGTAGTCGCGGGGGCCCTCGGCGCTTGGTCCTACGGTGTCCGTGCGTGGGTCTGACGGTCATAGGGAACGCCGTAATCCCCGCCGACCGCTCGGCCGCGCACGTGGACGTAGTCGAGATACAGCACCGACAGCGCCGCCTGAGCGACGAGGAGCACCGCGAGGAGCGGGCGCCCCCAACGTGGTCGCGCCAGCGCCGCCCCCGCCACCACGACGAATGGCAGCGCGAAGGCGACGATCAGGTAGTGGCGATAGATGAGCACGCCGCTGCCCGTGATCAGCACCCCGAAGCCGACCGCGAAGGCCGCGGTGGACAGTCCGGTATCTGAGGCCTGACCCAGCCTCGGCCAGCGCGCGTGGCGGACGCGGGGCCACACGGCGAAGGCGAGCCCCAGCGCGGCGATGGCCAGGGCCGCGACGCAGATCACGACGATCGCGACCTCAACCAGATACAGCGAACTGCCATGGAATGTCGGCCAGCGGAGGAGATGCCCGGAAAAGCCCTGTTTGGACCCGACGACGGGCAGGCGGAACAGGCTGAGTCCGAGGGTGTTGGAGACCGAGAAGACCCAGAACTGGGGCGGGAGGATGTTGGACCAGCTGCGCATCGGCTTGCCCGGATGCGCGACCGTGTGGACCAGCCACGGCACCAGGGTGAGCGCACCGACCACCGATCCGGCCAACCACCAGCGCCAGCGAACGCTGCGGCGATCACAGAGGGCGGTCCAGGCGGCGAACCCCCCGGCGAAGAAGAATCCGGTCATGTGAATCTGGCCCAGCCAGGCGCCGACGAGACCCCAGGCAAAGGCTCCGCCCCGACGGCCGCGGCGCCACCAGCCCACGAGCATGGCCACGACGAAGGGCGGGAGCACGGACTGAATCCACAGCTTGCGGCTGAACAGCACGGCCAGGGGGTTGACGGAGACCAGAGCGGTGGCCCACAGCCAGGTCTCCCGCTGACGGGCCGGAACGATGGTGAGCGCGAACGCCGCGAGCGCGACGAGGGC
>JAXDGI010000231.1:0-24617 GCA_034665145.1 Solirubrobacteraceae bacterium | reverse complement strand
ATCAGCAGCACGGCCAGTACGCGTGACACCCGGCCCTGTAGCCAGCCGGGGGCGTCGGGCAGTCGCGCAACGATCGCAGCGCGCCACTCGTTCATCTGCGCGCGAAGCTCGCTCATCCCGCTTCCCGGGTCTCCTCTCCCAGCAGCCCGCGAGGCCGGAGGATCATGATCACGATCAGGTAACCGAACACCACCGCCTCGGTCCACTGCGGGCCCATGCGCGAGTCCGACAGGGCCTGGATGACGCCGATGATGAGACCGCCCAGGACGGCGCCGTAGACGTTGCCGATGCCGCCCATGACCGCGGCGGTGAAGGCGATCAGCCCGGCCTGGAAGCCCTGGAAGTACCAGATATTGGTCTGGTACAGGGCGTAGATCAGGCCGGCGGCACCGGCCAGCATCCCGCCGAGCAGGAAGGTCAGGGAGATGGTGGCATTGACGTTGATGCCCATCAGCCGCGCAGCCTCGGGGTCCTGGGCGGTGGCCCGCATGGCCCGTCCCGCGCGGGTTCGCGAGATGAACCAGCCGAGCGCGAAGACGAGCGGGATCATGACGAGGAGGGCCAGCAGGTACCCGCGAACGATGGGCACGCCGGAGATGTTGAACACCGTCTGGCTCTCGTGGATCAGGTCGGGAACGCCGATCGGCGAGCCGCCCTGCCACAGCAGGCCGACGTTCTGGAGAATGAACGAGAACCCGACCGCGGTGATCAAGGGGGCTAACTTGGGCGCGCCCCGGAGCGGCCGGTAGGCGACTCGCTCGATGAGCACGTTGAGAACGCCGCAGACCAGCATCGAGACGACCAAAGTGAGCACGAGACCCAGGATCAGGCCCACCGGGCCGGTGGCCAGACCCAACCCGAGGGTCCCCCACAGGCCCGCGGCGGTGAACGAGCCGATCATGAACACGTCGCCGTGAGCGAAATTGATCAGCTCGATGATCCCGTATACGAGCGTGTAGCCGATGGCGATCAGGGCCCAGATCGCTCCGTTGGAGAGGCCCTGGACGAAGTTGAAGCCGAGGCGGCTGAGGTCATGGACGAAGATCGCGTGACCATGGACCACCCCGGCCTGGTAGCCGTGGGTGAGATCGCGCACCCCGTAGTAGATCGGCAGCGCGACGAGGGCCACGAGAAGCCCCCACCGTCCCGAGAACCGCCGCAGCGCAGCCAGCGGCCGGGCGGCGGGAGCCGGCAATCGAGGGGTGAGCGAGCTTGCTTCCAAGGTTCAGTGCGCCGAGTCCGGTCCGGGCGCCCGGGTCACGCCGACCAGGCGACCGGACCAGAGACTACGGGCAGAGCGCCCGTGAGCGCTCTGCCCCTCGTCGGCTGTCTTCCTAGTGAACCGTCTTGGTCGGCGTGATGGTCTTGAAGAACACCGGGTCGCCGCTGGAGTCGACCTTGTAGAGGCCGTAGGACTTCAGCGTCGTGTCGCCGTTCTTGTCGAACCCGTAGGTGCCAAGCACCGAGTGACGGGCGGTGATGGCGAACAGGGCCTTGAGGACCGCGGCCTTGCTGTTGCCCTGGGAGCCCAACTGCTTGATCGTGTCCAGGGCCAGGTTCATCGCCTCGTACCCGTAGATCGCGTACGGGTCAGGCGACGCCCCTCCGTACTTGGCCTTGTAGGCCTTCAGGAACGCCTTCCCGCCCGGGTAGGCGGCCAGATCCTGCGTGGCCACGGTGCACTGCATGAGCGGGTTGATGCTGGCTGGGACACCGCCCTTCTTCTGGTTGGTGTAGCTGCTCGTGCAGACCCCGTCGGGGCCAAAGATCTTGGCCTTGGGTAGGGCTGAATTAACGTCCTTGGTGATCTGCACCGCACCGTTGGAGACGATCCCGGCGAACATGAAGCAATCGGCCCCCTGGCCCTTGATCGTGCTCGCATAGGAGCGGAAGTTCGGAGCCGTGGGATCGACCCCGGTCTCGCTGACGATGTTCACGCCGTAGAAGCCCTTCTCCAACTGAAGCAGCTTGGCCAGACCCGCGCCATAGGCCTCCTTGTCATCGGCCACCGCGACCTTCGTGCAGCCGGCGTTCTTCATGGCGATCAGGTCCGCTGCTCCCTGAATCGAGTCGATCGGCACGATTCGCAGGTAGTTGCGCTTCCCGGTCGGGTAGTACTTCTGTGGCTCGCCGGGAGCGCTACCGGGGAGATTCGTGGTCAGGCCGACGTACGTGTTCGCGGGGCTGACCATCGGGATCGCGGCCTGATTGAGGATCGGGATCGAAACCTCGCTGGCTCCCGAGTTGAACTCTCCGATGTAGTAGACCGCCTTGCTGTCGGCGGCGACCTTTCGGGCGTTGGCCGCGGTTTGACCCGGGTCCCACTTGCCCGCCGCGGCGGTGGAGTCATCCAGTGACTGGTAGTTGACTGTGAACGGGCCGGCCTTATTGCCCGCCTCAGAGAGCGCGAGCTTGATGCCGTTGACCAGCGGGGTCGTCTGGGCGCTCGATGCGCCCTGGAGGGGCAGGCTCGAGTAGACGTCGATGGTCTTGCCACCGCTGCTCTTCGAACCGGCTCCGCTGCCCCCGCTACTGGAACTGCTGCTGCTCCCACATGCGCTCAGCGCGAGAACCGTGCCTACCACGAGGCCGCCCCTCATCGCCTTGCTGAGAACACTCATACACAGCCTCCTCTGGTTGTGATCCGGAATCTCGGAGACCCGGTGCGCGCAGCCTATTGACGCGGCCGGACTGCAGCAACCTCGCCCCAAGCGTTCTGCCTGCTCAGGCCGGTCTTGTAACGAAAACTAAACACGCCCCCGGCGCTCGAGCCGGTCGGCGCTCAGCCGGTAGCCGAGATCGACTGAAACGCGACCAGCTGTCCGGCGCGGACGCGGGCGAGGACAAACGGCGCGATGCTGGGATCGCCGCCGCTGATCGAATAGGCGCCGAGCACGGAACCGGAGCGCTTGAGTGAGCGAAAGTCGGTGACCACGGTGGCCCGCTGGTCGGCCTTGGCCCCGGCCTGAACCAGATCGGCGAGGAGGGCTGACATCGCCTCGTAGCCGAAGATCGCCTGGGGCGCCGGAGCATGGCCGTAACGGGAGGTGAAGTCACGGACGAACGTCTGGCCCGCGGCGGGCAGATCATGAGTGAGAAAACCCGGTGAGGAGACGAACAAGCGGGCCTGCGCGGCGGTGCTCAGCCCGGAGACGAACGCGGGATCGTAGAGCCCGGAGGGCGCGTACAGCTTGGCCGCCGGGTTGGCCGCGGCGGCCTTGTCGAAGGCCTGGACGGCCGCCGCCCGGGCGCTCGGACTCGAGGTGCTCGCCCCGTAGAAGTAGGCCTGCGCCTGGCTCGCGGCGCTGGCCGGAGTCAGACCGGCGGCCTTGGCCGCCTGGGCCACCTGAGCCGACAACGTCCGGCCGTACAGAGTGCGGTCGCCGGCCACATACACGCTCGAGGCGTGCGCCGCCTGCATGGCCCCGACCAGGGCCTTGGCCTCCTCCCCCGAACTCGGGACGACGCGGGCGAAGGTCTGCTTGTAGGTCGAATGACCGGGATAGAAGGCGTTCAGGGAGCTCGACACCGTCGGGATGGCCTCGGTGAGATAGCCAGCGGTGTCGGCCGGGCTGATCTGGAGCACGCCCTGCTGGTTGGTGATCTCGACCGAGACCTGCGAGGTGCCCGGGACGAGCTCGCCGAGGTAGGCGACCGTGCTCGAATTCTCGATCGCGGTGCGAGCGTTGGCCGACAGCTCGTGTTGATGGACCGGCACCAGCCGGACGCTGAAGCTTCCGGCCTTGCTCTGCGCCTGCTGCAGGGCCAGCTGCTCGGCGGCCAGAGTGTCGGTGACCGGCGGCGTGGCGGGTCCGGGGGGCTGACTGGCGTAGACCGTCAGCGTCCGTCCCGGGACCGTGACGACCGAGCTGCCACCCGTGCTCGTCGTGCCGCAGCCGGCCAGAGCCACCGCCACGGCGGCGCATGCTCCCACCACGCGGCCCTTGGCCCGCATCCGGCCGAACATCGGCGCGGAGATCAGTTCCGCCGGCCGGGCAGGAAGGGCAGCAGGTTCCGGACGCCGATGGCGACCAGCACCATCGCGATGGTGATCATGATCGCGTCCAGGCCGCTCACATTGAGCGCCCAGATGACGATCCAGATGCAGAGACCCGCGGCGGCGGTGAGGATGACGCCCATGGCGAGGGAATCTTAGGGGTTAGGCGTCCTGGCCGCCCGGCCCATCGTTGCTCAGCGCAGCGGCAAAGGCGGCGACCAGCTCGCCCACCGCACGGGCCGGGTCGTCGGTCCCACCGGCGGCGCGGACGAGCCGGGTGCCCACGATCACGCCGTCGGCTCCCGCCGCGGCGGCCTGGGCGGCCTGGGCGGGTGCGCCGATCCCGAACCCGACCGCCACGGGGACATCGGTCACGGCGGCGGCGCGCTTGACAATCGCGCCCAGCCCTCCGTCCACGCCCTCCCGTTCCCCCGTCGTGCCGGTCACGCCCACCGTGTAGAGAAAGCCCTGCGCCCCGGCGCCGATCCGGGCCAGGCGCTCCGGGGGGGTCGTCGGGGCCACGAGCGGCACCAGGGCCAGTCCAGCCTGGTGGCACGCCTCGCGCGTACGCTCGGATTCCTCCAGAGGCAGATCGGGGACGATCACGCCACTGCCCCCGATCGCGGCCACGCCGTCCAAACAGCGCTCGAGACCCCGGGCCAGGATCACGTTGGCGTAACACATGACGACCACCGGGACCTCGGCCGCGATCGCCCGGCCGACCTCAAGCACTGCGGACAGCGTCGCCCCCGCCGAGAGAGCGGCGGTGGCGGCGGCGTGAATGACCGGGCCGTCGGCCAGCGGGTCCGAGAACGGCACGCCGAGCTCGACGAGATCGGCGCCGAAGCGTGCATAGGCGAGGCCAATTTCCTTCGAGCGGTCGAGATCCGGAAAGCCCCCCATGAGATAGGGCATGAAGGCAGCCCGGCGCCCGTTGGCCCGGGCCCGGGCAAAGGCCTCGGCGATCTGCTCGGCCCCCGTGGTCGTGGCGGACATCAATGCCCCAGCTCGGCCAGAGCCTCGGCGAGATCCTTGTCCCCGCGGCCTGATAGGCAGACCAGGTCGGGGCCGGGGCCCGGGTTGGCCAGCGCCCAGGCGATTGCGTGCGCGCTCTCCAGCGCGGGAATGATGCCCTCCACGCGGGCGGTCTGGGCGAAGGCGGCCAGCGCGTGACCATCGTCGACGGCCAGGTAGCGAGCCCGACCCTGGTCGCGCAGCCAGGCGTGCTCGGGGCCGCTGCCCGGGTAATCGAGGCCGGCGGAGATCGAGTGGGCCTCCAGGATCTGTCCGTCCTCGTCCTGCATGATGGCCGAGTACGCCCCGTGCAGAACGCCGGGTACTCCACCCGCGGTGAGCGGCGCGCCGTGGCGGCCGCTGTCCAGGCCCTCTCCCGCCGCCTCGACCCCGATCAGTTCAACCTCGGCATCGTCGACGAAGGGAATGAACACGCCGATCGCGTTGGACCCACCGCCGACGCAGGCGATCACGCGGGCGGGGAGCCGGCCGGCCCGTTGCAGCATCTGCGCGCGGGCCTCGTCGCCGATTACGCGCTGCAGATCACGGACCAGCGCCGGGTAAGGCGCCGGCCCGACGCACGAGCCGATGATGTAGTGGGTCGTCTGCACGTTGGTGACCCAGTCGCGGATCGCGGCCGACACCGCCTCCTTGAGCGTCCGCGCGCCGGCCGGCACCGGCTCGACGCGCGCTCCGAGCAGGCCCATCCGCTCGACGTTGGGGTTCTGGCGACGCATGTCCTCGGTGCCCATGTAGACGATGCACTCGAGATCGAGCAGCGCACAGGCGGTGGCCGTGGCGACGCCATGCTGCCCGGCTCCGGTCTCGGCGATGATGCGCCGCTTGCCCATTCGCTTGGCGAGCAGCGCCTGGCCGATGGCGTTGTTGATCTTGTGAGCGCCGGTATGGTTGAGGTCCTCGCGCTTGAGGTAGATGTCGCGCCCGGCGGTCACGCTCAAGCGGCGGGCGAGATACAGCGGTGACGGTCGCCCGACGTAGTCGCGCAGGAGCTCGTCGAGCTCGGTCAGGAACTCGGGATTCTCGCGAGCCTGGACCCAGGCCGCTTCGAGCTCGGCCAGAGCCGGCATCAGCGTCTCCGGCACATACTGGCCCCCGTAGGGGCCGAAGCGATGCTCGATGGTGCTCATCGGGCCGGGACCACCGCGCTGGCCCCGACGGCGGCAGCGAACGCCTCGAGCTTGGCCGGGTCCTTGATCCCAGGCGCGACCTCCACGCCGCTGGCCACATCGACGGCGTGCGGACGCACAGCGGCAATCGCCCGGCCCACGTTGTCGGCGGTGAGGCCCCCGGAGAGAATCAACGGGGCCCCCCGGTGGGCGCGGGCGAGCTCCCAGGCAAATGTCTCCCCGGTCCCGCCCGGGACCCCGGCCACGTAGGAGTCGAGCAGATGAAAATCGGTGTGGAACGGGGCCAGACTCTGGATGTCGGCGCCGCTGCGCACCCGGGCCGCCTTGATCACGCGACAGCCGGTGCGGCGGGCCACCTCCCCGCAGAAGGCCGGGCCCTCGTCGCCGTGCAGCTGGATCAGGGAGAGGGCGAGGTCCTCCGCGGCGTGGCTGACCGCCTCGAGGGTGGGGTTGACGAACACGCCCACGATCTCCGCCCGGCGCCGGAACCGGGCCCCGATCTCGGCCGCCTCAGCGGGTGGGCACCGGCGCGCAGACCCAGGCCACAGGATCATGCCCAGCGCCCAGGCCCCGAGGTCCACCGCCCGCTCGGCGTCGTCGGGCCGGGTCAGGCCGCAGATCTTGAACTTGGGCGCATGTGTGTCCACGCCTCACATCGTACGAACCGGTGGCCGCGCCGGGTCACGACCGGGAGCCGAGCCGGACCGTCAGGGTGCGCAGCCGCCCTCGGCGGGTGATCTCAACCCGCAGGTGCTGGCCGGGGCTGCTGGTCGAGATCATCCGGTTCAGATCGCTCAGACGGGAGATCGTCTCACCTCCGAGCCGGTCGATCGCGTCTCCGCGGCGCACACCGGCCAGCGCGGCTGGGCTCCCGGGGGTGACGCCGGTCACCGTCACAGCGGGATGGAGGAGGCGGGCCGCGACCGCGGAGAGCCCCAGGTAGGCGACGGGCACGTGGCCGAGCCGCTGGGCACCGTGGAGCATCCGGGTCACCGCGTCGACGGGTGTGGCGAACGACACCGTCGTGCCGTCGGGGCTGGTCAGCTGAGAGTCGATCCCGATGACGCGGCCAGCGGCATCGACCAGCGGGCCACCCGACCCAGCCGGGTCCACCGGCAGATCGGTCTGGATCACGTTGTTGACCGTGACCCCGCCGGCAGCGATGAGCTCGTGCGCGAGCGCGGAGATGATTCCGCTGGAGAGGGTGCGGTCCAGCCCGTAGGGGTTGCCGATGGCCAGGGTCGGATCGCCGGTGCGGACCGATGTGGAGGTCCCGAGCGGCAGAGGATCGGCGTTGGGCACGCCGCGCAGGTCGACACGGAGCACGGCGACGTCCCGGCCGGGGTCGGCACCGATCACGCTGGCCTGGCGTTGCACACCGCCCTCAAAGCTCACGGTGATGCCGCTGGAGTGACTGGCGCCGTCGATCAGGTGGTAGGCGGTCATGACATCTCCGCGGCGATCGGCGAGAAACCCCGAGCCGCCGAGGACGCCCGTCGCGGCCTGATGCAGCACGTCAAAGGGGTTCTCTCGGGGCTCGATCAGCCGCGCGCTGACGTGGACCACCGCCGGGGCCTCCCGCGCGTAGATGGCGTGAGGGGTGAGGGCGGATGCTCGCGCCGAAGCGACCGGGGCCTCCTGGATGATCGTCTGCAGAGTTGGGCTTCCCGTGGCGCCCAACGCGAGCAGACCTCCGGCCACGATGAGTCCACCGGCGATGGCGGCGGCCAGATGAGAGCGGGTGCCGGCGGACATCGCCCCAGTCTGGCCGGGAGCGTGAAGCGAAACTAAAGCGGCGAAACCGGCGACGCCGGCCTTACAAGGCCCGGCCGGCGCTGACGCCGGCCAGGTCGCGACAGGCCGCCTCGATGTCGCCCGCCCGCATCAGAGCCTCCCCGACCAGCACCCCGTCGACCCCGGCGGCGGCCACGCGGTCGAGCTCGGCGCGAGCGCGAAACCCGGACTCGGCGACCACGAGGATCCCCGCGGGCACCTGCGGACGCAGGGCCAGCGTGCGGTTGATGTCGACCTCCAGCGTGGTCAGATCGCGGTTGTTGATCCCGATCACCTCCGGCTCCAGCGCAACCGCGATCTCGAGCTCGGCCGCATCATGGACTTCGACCAGGGTGGCCAGCCCCTCGGCGCGGGCGTGGGCATGGAGCTCGTGGAGCTCCTGGGGGGCCAGGGCGGCGACGATGAGCAGGATCACGTCGGCGCCGGCCGCCCGGGCCTCGGTGACCTGGTAGGCGTCGACGATGAAGTCCTTGCGCAGGATCGGCAGGGAGCTCGCTGCCCGAGCGCGGCGCAGATCGTCGAGGCTGCCCCCGAAGCTGTCGGCCTCGGTGAGCACCGACAGGGCGGCGGCACCACCGCGCTCGTAGGCGCTGACCACGTCCTCGAGCTCGAGGTCGTCGCGGATCAGCCCGGCCGAGGGCGAACGACGCTTGTGCTCGGCGATGATGGCCAGCCCCGGCCCGGCCAGCACGGGACGCAACGGCCGGACCGGGTCGCGCGCAGTGCGCTGGGCGGCGGCCGCCTGCACTTCGTCCAAGGGCACGCTCGCCCGGCGCCGGGCGACCGCCGACCGGGTCCGCTTCAGGATCGGGTCCAATGCGTTCACCGGGCCACCTGGAGGGCGAGCCGGCGGGTGGCGGAGACAAAGCTCTCCAGCGTGGCCGCGGCCGCCCCGGAGTCGATCGCCCGCACCGCGGCCTCGATCCCGGTGGCCAGTGAGTCGGCGCCGCCGCCGGCGTAGATCGCCGCCGCCGCGTTGAGCACCGCGAGGTCGCGAGCTGGACCGGGTTCGCCGCCCAGAATTCCCCGGGTCGTCTGGGCGTTGGCGGCGGGGTCCCCACCTGGGATTGAATCGGGTGGGGCCGGACTCAGGCCGAACTGCTCCGGGCCGACCGAGTAGCCGGTGATCTGGACCCCTCTGACCTCCACAACCCGTGTCGGGGCGGAGATGCTGAGCTCGTCGAGTCCATCGTCGGAGGAGACGAGGAGCGCGTGCCGGGTACCCAGGCGGGCCAGGGCCCCGGCCATCGTCTCCAGATAGTGCGGGTCCGAGACGCCGATGAGCTGGCGCTCGGCGCCGGCTGGGTTGGTGAGCGGACCGAGGAAGTTGAAGATCGTGCGCACACCCAGCTGCCGGCGGACAGGGACGACGAAGCGCGTGGCCTGATGATGGGCGGGGGCGAACATGAACCCGAAGCCCACCTGTTCGATGCAGACCGCCACCGCGGCCGGGTCGAGGTCGATCCGGGCCCCCAGGGCCTCGAGGACGTCCGCCGACCCGGACAGGCCGGTGGCCGACCGGTTCCCGTGCTTGGCCACGGGGCAGCCGGCGCCGGCGGCGATCAGCGCCGCCGTCGTGGACACGTTGAAGGTACGCCGGCCGCCGCCGGTTCCGGCGGTGTCGAGCAGGTCCTGGCGAGCCACCCGGACCGGCGCGGCCAAGGCCCGCATGGCCTGAGCCAGGCCGGCCAGCTCGGAGACCGTTTCCCCTTTGGTCCGCAGCGCGATCAGGAAAGCGGCGATCTGCACCTCGGAGGCGTTGCCCGTCATGATCTCGGCCAGGACCGCGGCGGTTTGCTCCTGCTCGAGGTCGCGCCCGCTGGCCAGGTCGTCGATCGCCGCGGTGAGCAGGTCCTCGGCCGGGCTCATCGGGTGCCGGTGAGGAAGTTGGCCAGCAGCTCGCGGCCCTGCTCGGTGAGCACCGATTCAGGATGAAACTGCACGCCTTCGGCCGGTAGCTGGCGATGCCGCACCGCCATCACGACGCCGTCGGCACCGGCGCTCTGTTCCATCACCGCCGGCAGCTCCGGGGCGGCGATCAGGGAGTGGTAGCGGCCGACAACGAGCGGCGCCCGCAGGCCGGTGAAGATCGTTCGGCCGTCGTGATCGATCGTCGTCGTCTTGCCGTGCACCGGGTGGTGGGTGATCACCCTCCCTCCCCACGCCTGGACGAGCGCCTGGTGGCCGAGGCACACCCCGAGCGTCGGGATCTTTGCCTCCGGGAACCGGCGAACCGCCTCGAGCGTGATCCCTGCCTCGTTCGGCGTGCACGGTCCCGGCGAGACGATCACGCGGTCATAGCCGCGGATGAGCAGGTCGGATACGGTGGCCCGGTCGTTGCGGACCACCTCGACCTCGCCGCCGAGCTCACCCACGTACTGGACGAGGTTGTAGGTGAAGCTGTCGTAGTTGTCGAGAACCAGCACGCGCATGGTCGGCAGCGAACGGTAACGCTCAGATCAGGCCCACTCGGGCTGGGCGACGGCCAGCTCGATGGCCTGCAGGACCGCGCGGGCCTTGGCCTCGGACTCACGAAACTCGTAGTCGGGCTTGGCGTCGGCCACGGTGCCGCCACCGGCCTGGATGTGGGCAACGCCGTCCTTGACGACCACGGTGCGGATATGGATGCAGGTATCGAGCTCACCGGTGTAGCTCGCGTAGCCGATCGCCCCACCGTATCCCCCGCGCTTGACCGGCTCCAGCTCGTCGATGATCTGCATCGCCCGGACCTTGGGTGCGCCCGACAGCGTTCCCGCCGGTAGCACCGAGCGCAGGGCGTCGAGCGCGCCCACTCCGGCGCGCAGGCGGCCGATCACGCTGGAGACGATGTGCATCACGTGGCTGTAGTTCTCGACGGCCATGAAGCTCTCCACCTCGACACTGCCGTACTCACAGACGCGTCCGAGGTCATTGCGCCCGAGGTCGACGAGCATGACGTGCTCAGCCCGCTCCTTCTCATCGGCGAGCAGCTCACGGGCCAGCGTCGCGTCCTCATCCGGATTTGTCCCCCGGGGCCGGGTCCCCGCGATCGGCCGGGTGCTCACCCGCCGGCCGGCCACGGTGATCAACGGCTCCGGGCTCGCCCCGGCGATCTCGAAATCGCCGAAGTCCAAAAAGTACATGTACGGGCTCGGGTTGACCGCCCGCAGGCCACGGTAGATCGAGAAGGCCTCGACCGGTACCGGCGCCGACCAGCGTTGGGAGGGGACGACCTGAAAGGCGTCACCGGCGTAGATGTACTCGATGATGCGGCTCACCATGGCCTCGAACTGCGGGCGGGACATGTTGGCGTTAAAGTGGGGAGCACTGCGCCCTGTCGCGGGGGGGCGGGCCGGACGCGGGACCGGGCCCTCCAGCAGCCAGCGGACCTCGGCGATCGTCTCGGCGGCGCGGTCGTAGGAGGTCTCGAGGTCACCGTCGGCGTACACGTTGGCGATCACCGTCACGGTGTGGAGGAGATGGTCAAACACGACCAGCCCATCGGTGAACATGAGGGCCAGGTCGGGCAACCCGACCGGATCGGGATTGGGGTCTCCGAGGGGCTCCACCGTGCGGACGAGGTCGTAGGCGAACATGCCGACCGCTCCGCCCAAAAACGGCGGGGGCGTACCGCCGGACCGGCCGGCGGTGGGCAGCCCCGCCGCCGTGAACCGGTTCAGCTCGGCCGCGGCCAGCGCGTAGGGATCACCCGGGTCACCCAGTGCCCAGCGCAGGACCTTGCGCGGGCGGTAGCCGATGAACGAGTAGCGGCCGACGCGGCCCTGGTCGGCGGACTCGAGCAGGAAGCCCGGATCGCCGGGGTGCGCGTGGCGCAGCTTGAGAAAGGCTGAGACCGGAGTCTGGGTGTCATCGATGAACGTCTCGGCCAGGGGAATGAGGTTGTAGGTGCGGGCCAGCTCCCGGACCTCGTCGCGGGACGGAACTGGCCCCCGCCCCCCCGCCGCCCGCGGCTCAGCGCCGGCGACGGCCATCGAGCACCCGCTCGGCGTCGGCTAGCGTCAGATCCCGTCCGCGCAGGAGCACGGCGAGGTGATAGAGGACGTCGGCGGCCTCCTCGGCGACCCGCTCGTCGGATTCCTCGCGCGCGGCCCGGGCCACCTCCTCGGCCTCCTCCTGCACCTTGTCCCCCGCGCCTCCGGGCTGGGCGAGCAGCGACGCGGTGTAGGAGCCCTCGGGGCGCGACTGGGCCCGCTCGCCAATCGTGCGCTCGAGCTCGGGCAGGATCGAGAACGGAGCCGGCGGATCAACTTGACCACGGTGAAAGCAGCTGCGCGCCCCGGTGTGACAGGCGGGGCCGGCGGGGTCGACGAGGACGACCAGGGCATCGCCGTCGCAGTCATAGCGGATGGCCCGCACGGCCTGGGTGTTGCCCGAGGTGGCGCCCTTGTGCCACAGCTCCTGTCGCGACCGGCTGAAGAAGTGCACCTCACCGGTCTCACGGGTGCGCCGCAGCGCGTCCGCGTTCATGTAGGCCAGGGTCAGGACCTCGCCGGTCTCCCAATCCTGCACGACGCACGGCACGAGCCCGCGCTCGTCGAATGCCACTTCAGCGTCGTCCACTGCGTGGATTCTAAGCGGGGGTCAGTAGGGCGGGTGGCCGGGAACGTCGCCGTTGGGCAGCTCGACGATCTCAAACCAGTACTGGGTCCAGGTCCGCATCACGTCGACCAAGCCACCGAAGGTCACCGGTTTGGCGATGAACGAACTGACGCCGAGATCGTACGTGGACAGGACGTCGGCCTGATCCTTGGAGGTGGTGAGCACGACGATGGGTATGCGTCGCAGGGACTCGTCGGCCTTGATCTCGGCCAGGGCCTCGCGTCCGTCCTTTTTGGGCATGTTGAGATCGAGCAGGATGATCCCGGGCCGCGGTGCGTCCACGCCGGGTCCCGCCCAGCGACCCTGGCGGCGAAGGTAATCGAGTAGATCCTGCCCGTCGACGACGAACTTCATCTCGTTGGCCAGGCGCGAATTCTGTAGGGCGTCGCGGGCCAGCTCGCGGTCTTCCTCATCGTCGTCGGCGAGCAGAATCGTCAACGGCCGCGCGCTGGGCTCAGACTGCGACATAGGGCTCCTGGGTCGGTTCGGACGGGTTGGCCGGGTCGCCCGGCGGTGGGGTGCGGACCGCCTCGGACCGCTCGGATTGCATGGCCACGGTGAATGTCGAGCCCTGGCCGAGAACGCTCTCAGCGAGCACCGTTCCGCCGTGACGCTCGGCGATCCTAAGGCACAGGGCGAGGCCGATACCTGTGCCCGGGTAGGTGCTGCGCCCGTGCAGGCGCTCGAAGACGCGGAAGATTCGCTGCGCGTACTGGGGATCGAACCCGATTCCGTTGTCGCGCACGATCAGCTTCACCCGCCCCTCCCCGGTCGTGGCGCTGATGTCAATCTCCGGCGCGACGTCCTCACGGCGGAACTTCAGGGCGTTGGAGATCAGGTTCTGCAAGAGCTGGCGCATCTGCGGCGCGTCGGCCGAGATGGTCGGGAGCGAGCCCAGCCGAACCGCCGCTCCGGACCTCTGCACCGGCTCCTCCAGATCCTCGAGTACCTCCCGGGCCACCTGGGCCAGGTCGACCGCGACGAAGGGTCGGCTCTGCCGGGTCACCCGGGAGAACTTGAGCAGGTCCTCGATCAGCCGCTGCATGCGCTCGGCCGAGGCCCCGGCACGCTGCAGGTAGTCGCGTCCGCGCTCGCTGAGGGCCTCGCTCTCGGTGGCCGTGACCCGCTCGGTGAAGGTCCGTACCTTGCGCAGAGGCTCCTGCAGATCGTGGGAGGCGATCGAGGCGAACTGGTCCAGGGCGGCATTGGAGCGGGCCAGCTCCTGGGTGTGGCGCTCCAGTTCGGCGTTGCTGGTGGCCAGCGCGGAGTTGCTCTGCGCAAGCTGATGGTTGGCCACCTCGAGCTCATCGCGGGCCTCACGGACGTCGTCGCTGGCCCGGAGGGCCCGCAGGGCCAAAAGCAAGGCGAGGCCGCCGACGATCGCGAAGGCCGTGAAGATCACCCACGGCAGCCACTTGCGAAAACCGGACACGCTGGCGAACAGCGGGCCCTCGGGAGCGGTGAGCAGGATGCGCCAGCTTGTGTTGCCCAGGGGCACCTGGTCGTAGTAGTGGCCGCGCACACTTCCACTGCGGTGGTGGAGAACCGAGAGCTGAGTCGGGGTGTGAAAGATGTATCCGGTGGGCCGGGCCGGGTTGGTCGAGGCGATGACTTCCCCGTTGCCGTCCAGCACGAAGTTGTGGGCACCACGCACGCCGGGGATCTCCTTCAGCTCGCCGAGCAGGAAGCCGCCGAGAGCCCGCGGTGACAGTCCGGTCAGCAGATAGCGGATCCCGGCGCGAGTGTCGAGATTGAGCCCGTAGTTGATGACTCCGCCGGACTGGTACGGCAGCACGTTGCCCACCGCCCAGGGGCGCCCCGTGCGCAGGAGCCGCATGGCCGCAGATTGAGCCAGGTCCTTGCGGGCCTGGGCGGTGAAGCCCCGGGAGTGGGCGATGACATGGCCGGATGGGTCGACCAGCACCGCGTAGTGATTGGTGGCGGCCAGCCGGTTCAGACGGCCCACCGAGACCGTGGCCCCGCCGAGAAGACGAGCGTCAGCGCGGGCTGAGGTCAGAGCCGAGGTCTGAAACAGGCTGTCGATGAGCGCGGCGGCCAGAACCGAGCGCTCGTGCACACGATTCTCCACATCTGTCTTGGACTTGGCCTGGGTGTTGCTGATCTCGATCGCAAACACGGTGAGCAGTCCGAGCACGACGACCGCCCCAGTCACCATCACGGCCAGCACATCTCGCCGTTTCACGTCGCTCCTCGTCCGGGGGCTCAGGGATGACGAATGTCCTACCAGACCCGGTTACTCAATGCCAAGCCGGTCCAACAGACGTTCGTCGGTGCGCCAGTGCCGGCGGACCCGGACCGAGAGATCCAGATGCACCTGTGTACCCAACTCGCGCTGGATCGCGCGCCGGGCCGCCACGCCGATTGATTTGATCATCCGCCCCCCCGCCCCGATGAGAATTCCCTTCTGCGATTCGGTTTCGCTGAGGACCACGGCCTCGATGAGCACCAGATCGGGACGGGGATTGCGGATGTCCAAGACCTCGACCTCCACGGCGTGCGGAACCTCCTCGCGGGTCCGGGCCAGGATCTGCTCGCGCACCAGCTCGGCCAGCAGCACCATCGGCTCCTGGTCCGAGCGCTGGCCGGCGGAGAAGTAGAACGGGCCCGGCGGCAGCAGGCCGACGAGATGGTCGGTGAGACCCTCGACGCCCGCCCCGGTCCGGGCCGAGACGGCGTAGATGTCCTGCGCCACGTCGAGGTCAGCCGCCGCCTGAAGGGTGGCGGCGATCCGCGCCGGGGAAGTCCGGTCGGTCTTGTTGGCGGCGATCGTGACCGGGATCGAGCCCGCTCCGGGCCGGAGCAGATCGGCGAGAAACCGGTCCCCAGGCCCGATCCCCTGCTCGCAGTTGACCACCAGCACGCAGGCGTCGGCGTCAGCGAGCTCGCGCTCGACGCGATTCTGCATGCGCTCGGTGAGCGCGTCACGGGGACGCTGGACCCCGGGCAGGTCGACGAGCACGAGCTGCCAATCGGGTCCGGTGGCCACCCCCCGGATCGCCCGGCGCGTGGTCTGGGGCTTGTCGGAAACGATCGCCACCTTGGCGCCGATGATCGCGTTGGCCAGCGTCGACTTGCCGACGTTGGGGCGGCCGGCCAGGGCCACGAAGCCCGACCGGGTCGCCGGCGCGGCTAGTTCACCCATCGCATCAGCTCGGCCTGCAAGGCCAGCATCTCGCCCTCATCGGTCTCATGATCCATGCCGCTGAGATGAAGCGCGCCGTGAACGACGGCCTCGCGGAGGTCCTCGGTGCGGGGCGGGCAGATGACGATGTCGCCGAGCTCGCGCGGACCGGCCGCGACCCCGGCCTCGTCGACACCGAACGAGAGCACGTCGGTGGCGCTGTCGATCTGGCGGTGAGCCCGGTTGAGCTCGCGGCTGCGGTCCTCGTCGACGAACTCGATCGCCACGTGCCCCTCCTCGATGCCCGCCGAGGACAGCGCCAGCGCGCAGAGCTCCTCGAGTTCGACCGCGCTGGGGCCCTCGACAGTGACGGCCTCGATTCCGATCACCTCGACGTCCAGCATGGCCTGGCGCCGATCAGGCGCGCGGACTGACGGCCCGCTCAGCCGCGGCCTGTCCGCCCGCTCGCCATCCCGGCTCGCCCGAGCGGGCGGCCGCCGCGTCATCTGGCTGCCTGGTCTCGTCGGGCCTCGTCCGGGTCATGCGGCTGCGCGCGTGCAGTTCGGGGGCGAGGCGCTGGCCGTGCTCGTTGTAGGCGGCCACGATGCGCCGCACGAGCTTGTGCCGGACGACGTCCTCCTCGCCGAAACGCACGAAATCGATCCCCTCCACCGCGTGGAGGATCTCGGAGACCACGACCAGGCCCGAGTCCTGCTCGCGGGGCAGATCGATCTGGGTCACATCGCCGGTGACAACCATCTTGGAGTTGAAGCCCAGGCGGGTGAGGAACATCTTCATCTGCTCAGGACTGGTGTTCTGGGCCTCGTCGAGGATGATGAAGCTGTCGTTGAGGGTCCGTCCCCGCATGAAGGCCAGCGGCGCCACCTCGATGACCCCCCGCTCGAGATGCTGGCTGACCCGCTCGGGATCGAGCATGTCGTGCAGCGCGTCAAAGAGCGGACGCAGGTAGGGGTCGACCTTGGCCATGAGATCGCCGGGAAGGAACCCGAGCCGCTCCCCGGCCTCGACGGCAGGACGGGTGAGGATGATCCGGTTGACCTCTCGCCGGCTGAGCGCCGCCGCAGCCAGCGCGACGGCCAGGAATGTCTTGCCGGTGCCGGCGGGTCCGATCCCGAAGGTGACGGTGTTGTTGCGGATCGAGTCGACGTAGCGCTTCTGATTGACGGTCTTGGGCGCCACCTTGGTGGCGCGATGGCGCCAGACCACGTCGTCGAGGATCTGCGCGGGTGACTCGTGCTGGTCCAGCGCGCGGCTGACCGCCTCGATCGTTCCGGGTGTGATCTCGTGGCCCTGCTCGATCAGCTCTGAGAGCTCGCGGACAACCGCGCCCGCGGCGTCCACCGAGCGTTCATCACCTTCGAGGGTGAGCATGTTGCCGCGCAGGTACACATCGCAGTCGAGATGCCCCTCAAGGGCGCGGAGGATGACGTCACCGCTGCCGGCCAGCTCGGCGGCCACGGCGTTGTCGAGCTCGATCGCCTTGCGCAAGCGGCTACCTGGCCGTGCTCGCCGTCGCCAGCGCTTCGCGGACCCGTGCGGAGGCGCGCTTGCCGTCCACTCGGCCGCCCGTCCGCGCCATCACCAGCTTCATGACCTGCCCCATGTCCTTGGGGGTGCTCGCGCCGCTCTCGGCCACGGCGGCGGCGATCACCGTGTCAAGCTCGGCATCACTGAGCTCAGCCGGAAGATAGGCGGCGATCAGCTCCGCCTCGCGCATCTCGGGGTCGGCCAGTTCGGGCCGGCCGGCGTCACGGAACTGGGTGGCGGCCTCGAGGCGGCGCTTGCGCTCGCGGCGCAACACGCCGAGCTCATCGTCGCCTCCCTCCTTGGCCGCCTTCAGCAGCTCGGAGAGCACCAGACGAAGAGCGGTGACCCGCTCCTTCTCCCTTGCTTTCATGGCCGTCGTGATGTCGGCCCTGACCTGTTCGGCAACCGTCACTGACGGCTAAGGATAGCCCCCGCCCCACCGGAATCGATCGCACCGGCTCGCGGTGGCATGCGCTCACCGGGCGGGTCAGGCAGAGCTGACCACGACGGGGCCACGTGCCGGAGAAGGTAGCGCGTGGCCCCGTGCGCAGCCGTGCTCCCGCAACAGCGGCAAGCACTTAGTTGCGAGGACCGCTCACGACCGGCCGACTGTCGTGCCCCTCGATCGGGTCCGCCGTCCGCAGTGTCCTCGGGACGGCACGCTCAGAGAGGAGAGAGGGCTCTTGCGCAAGTCCGGCCCGAGGCTTGGGCCGCGGCGCGACGACATCGAGGAGCAGGCCACCGAGAGTCATGCCGATCGCGAGTGGGTTTGGCAACTGTTCACCTCCTTCGTCCAGGATCTTGGATCACAAGCGACGTCAGACAGGATCGGTCACCGGCGCCGGGGCGGCATCGGCCGCGTGGACAAGATTCCGGCGGCGGCGCTTAGCCAGAGGGGAACCGCAGGCGCAGCGCAGTCCATTCCCCCCGCACCCGGCGATCCGCCTCGATGCCGCCGCGGGCGGCGAACGCGGCGGCGACGGCTTCGGCCTCGGTGCTGAGCACGCCGCTGAGGATGAGCTCGGGGCCGAAGCGCTCCTGGGTCTTCGCCCACGACCGCAGCGGCGCCGCCAGCACATTGGCCACGGCCAGCCGGCAGTCGGGGACCTGGTTGCGACGCAGGTCAAAGCGACGTACGTCGAGCGCCACCCGGTTGAGCGCGGCGTTGTCCTGCGTGGCGAGAACGGCGGCGGGGTCGTAATCCAGCGCCAGGACCGGATCCCAGCCGAGCTTGGCGGCGACGATGGCCAGCACGCCCGAGCCGCAGCCGACGTCAACCAGCGAGCCGTCGGGCGGCGGTCCGGCGAGCAAAAGCTCCAGGCACAGCCGGGTCGTGGCGTGCGCACCGGTGCCGAAGGCCTGTCCCGGATCGACGATCACGTCGATCGAGGTCTGCCCCGGGGGCTCCCACGGCGGGCGGACGGTGAGGCGGTCGGCGAGGACGAGCGGGCGGTGGAAGCTGCGCCAGCGCTCAGACCAATCGTCGGCGATCTCCTCGGTGCGAACCTCGACCAGCGCACCCCCGGCGGCGGCGGTCAGATCAGGCAGGGCGGGAAGCTCGCCCGGTGCCCCGTAGATGGCGTACTCGACCACGCCCGGCTCGGGCTCTGACTCCTGCACCCCGCTCGGGGCCAGATCGAGAAGCTCGGCCAGGACCAGCTCGGCCTGCTCACGGCGGACCCGCAGGGCGAGGCGCAGCACGGCGCGCCGCTACCCGCCGAGGGCGCGCTTGAGCTTGCCGAACACACCCTCCTCGGTGCGCAGGTTCTCCTCGGTCAGGCTGTCGGACAGGCGGCGCAGCAGCTCCTTCTGCTCGCGCTTGAGGCGCTTGGGGACGACCACGTTGACGACCACCTGGAGGTCACCGCGGTGCCGCCCGCGCCCGCGCAGCGGTGGCATGCCTTCTCCCCGGATGGCGAACGTCTCGTGGGGTTGCGTGCCGGCCGGAATCTCGAGCTCGGTGCTGCCCTCGATGGTCGGCACCTGCACGGTGGTCCCCAGCGCGGCCAGCGGGGCGGACACGTCGACGACCGTGACCAGGTCGTCCTGGTTGCGCACAAACCGCGGGTCCTCCCTGACGCGTATCTGGACGTAGAGATCCCCCGAGGGACCGCCGTGCTCGCCGGCGTGGCCCCGCCCGCTGATGCGGATCCGCTGGCCGTCCTCGATGCCGGCGGGCACGTCGACGGACAGCTTGACCCGCTGGGCTCGCCGGCCTCGGCCGTGGCAGACGTGACACGGCTCGGTGGGCACGCGGCCGTCACCGCCGCACATATCGCAGGCCGTCGCCCGGACCACCTGGCCGAACGGTGTCCGGGTCACCGCCCGCAGCTGCCCGGCCCCCCGGCATTTGGGGCAGGTCTCGATCGGCGTACCCGGCTCCGCCCCATTGCCCCGGCAATGCTCACAGCGCTCGATGGCGTCGAAACTGACCTCGGTTTGCACCCCGGATGCGGCCTGGGCCAGCGTGATCTCGGCCCCGGCGGCGACGTCGCCGCCGGCGGCGGGTCCACCCGGCTGGCTGCCGCCGAAGCCGCCTCCGAAGGCACCGCCGCCGAAGAAGGCCTCAAAGATGTCCGACACCGAGCCAAAGCCCTCGAAGTTGGGGGCATAGCCGCCGCTGCGCAGGCCGTCGTGCCCGTAGCGGTCATAGGTGGCCCGGCGCTCTGAGTCCGACAGGACCTCGTAGGCCTCCGCCGCCTCCTTGAACTTCTCCTCCGCCTGAGGGTCGTGGCTGTTGACATCGGGGTGCAGCTCCCGGGCCAGGCGCCGGAAGGCCTTCTTGATCTCGGGCTCGGCAGCATCGCGGGAGACACCGAGGATCTCGTAGTAGTCGCGGGGCATCTGGGACGCGCTCAACGCTGGCGGGGGTGGATCGTGGTCATCGTGTGTCGTAGACGTCGGCGACGAAGTTGGAGAGCTGGGCGGCGGCTTCGCGCACGGCCTGGATCGCGCCGCCGTAATCCATGCGCAGCGGCCCGATCACAGAAACGGTACCCAGGCTACGTTGCGGCAGGCCGTAGCTCGCCGCGACGAGCGCCAGTGAGCGCAACGCCGGCTCGGGGTTCTCGGCGCCGATCCGGACCGCGACGTCGCGAGGCATGGTCAGGGCCGAGCGGAGAACCTCGAGCAGGGCGACGCGCCGCTCGAGCATGTCCATCAGCATGTTGAGGTCCGAGACATCCCCCATGCGCCCGACGGCCAGGAGCTTGGCCGTGCCGTCGACGTAGAGGTTGGGCTGGGCGGTGGCCTCGAGCTCGGTGAACGCGGGAGCGAGCGCGTTCAGAAATTCATGCTCGGTCACGGGCAGGGAGGGATCGGCCAACCGCTGGTGGAGCATGCGTGCTCCGAGGCCGAGTCCGACGAGCCGCTCGTTGAGGTAGCTTGCCGACCACTCAGCCAGACCGGTGTCGACCGGCCGCGGGAAGGTGAAGAGCCGCTTGCTCACCCCGCCGGTCGAGGTGATGACGACGACCATGAGCACCTGGGGCTGGAGCACGAGCACTTCCACGTGGCGGATGGTGGAGGTCTCGATCGGCGGCGCGGTGACAATGGCGAGCAGGTCGGTGACCTGCGACAGCGTCTCAGTCGTCACGCGCATGGCCTCGTCGAGCTCGCGGCGGACGAGGCCGAGCGAGAGCGGCGGCCCGGCCGGCTCGGCCGGCAACAGCCGGTCGACGAAGTACCGGTAACCGGCCTCCGTCGGCACGCGGCCCGCCGACGTGTGGGGATGGGCGAGCAGGCCGCGCTCCTCGAGGTTGGCCAGCTCGTGACGGATCGTCGAGGCGCCCCACTCGAAGGTCGCGCTCAGCGCCTTGGAGCCCACGGGGGCACCCTCCTCGAGGTATTCCTCGACGAGACGTCGCAGCACCAGTTCCTGGCGTTCGGTGAGCACGGCTTCGATTCTAGGTCGGCGCCCCGGCGCCTGAAGCCGTCAGTCGAGGCGGATCTCGGCCTCGCCGTGGCGGATGATCCGCTTGCCGGCCTGCACGGCCTCAGACGAGACCAGGGCCCGGCCGGACTGCACCTCGCGCACGGTCCCGTGGACCACGATCTCCTGCTCGAGCGCGCCCAGGCCGCGGAACTGAACCGACAGACGCTCGAGTCGATCGGGGCCGCCAAGGGCCTCGGTGTGGGCCCGGGCCACCTGGGCCATCGTCCACAGTCCGTGCAGAATGCGTCCGGGCAAGCCGACCTGGCGGGCGAACTCCTCATCGATGTGGATGGGGTTGAAGTCGCCCGAAGCCCCGGCGTAGCGAACCGTCAGGAAGCGGTCGGGCGTGACCTTGAGCTCGAACTCGTCGCCCGGATTCATCGCCGTCCCCCGTGCCGGGATGCGGTCATCGTCAGCCCCCCCGCACGATGTTGGTCCAGGTCCCGGTGCAGACGGTTTCCCCGCGCTGGTTCACAGAACTCGTCGCGAACACGTAGAAGCCCATCCCACCACGCTCGGAGATGTCCTGCACCGTCGTCGTCGTGGCGATCTCATCACCGGCCACGACGAGCGGGCCCCAGCGGAATTCCTGACTGCCGTGCACCATCCGCGCGAAATCGATGCCCACGGCCGGGTCGAGGATCGCCGGGGCAACGGCCGGGGCCGAGTAGACGACGGCGAACATGGGCGGGGCGACCACGTCGGCAAACCCGGCCTCGCGCGCCGCGTCGGGGTCGAGATGCAGGCGGTCGCTCTCGCCCACGGCATGGGCGTATTCGCGGATCTTCTCGCGCCCGACCGCGTACACGCTGGGCGAGTAGCTCTTGCCGATGGCGTCGGAGTTCAGGGCCACGGCGCCGCAGTATGACGAGCGGGAGCGGTCAGATGATGACCGGGACGGCCCCGCCGTCCACCGACCACGCGGCGCCGGCCACATTGGCGGCCGCCTCCGAGCACAAAAAGACGATCACGGCCGCGACCTCCGCCGGCCCCGCCAGCCGGCGGCGGGGAAGTCCCGCCGCGGCGGCGTCGAGAACCTCCGCGCGCGTACCGCCCCGAGCCGCGATGGTCTGGTCGACCAGGCCACCGGGGGCGAGCCACAGCTCGCTGGCCACCGGCCCCGGTGTCACGGCGTTGACGAGCACGCCATGTTGGGCGTAGGCATCGGCGTAGGCGCGGGACAGGGAAAGCTGAGCCGCCTTGGCCACCGAGTAGGCGACGTTGCGCTGGCCGGGACGCTTGCCTGACGAGGAGCTGACGTTGACGATCCGCCCCCACCCCCGCTCTCGCATCACCGGGACGACGGCCCGCATCAGTCGCATCGAGGCCATCACGTTGAGCTCCCACTGAGAGTGCCAGTCCTCGTCGGTGAGCTCGTCGATTGCCCGTACCGTGGAGGTGCCGGCGCCGTTGACGAGCGCGTCAAGACGCCCGAACCGGTCTCGGCAGGCGTCCACAGCCCGCTGAGCAGTCTCCGGGGCAATGACATCGGCGGCCAGCCAGGCCACCGCGTCGCCACCGCCCAGCTGGTCGGCCGCGGCGCGCAGCGCGTCCCCGTTGCGACCGAGCATCAGGATACGGGCGCCTTCGGCCCGCAGCTGGCGGGCCACCTCGAGTCCGATTCCCCGCGAGCCGCCACTGACGATGCACGCACGCTCGTGAAGGCCGAGGTCCATGGCGCTGATTCTCTCAGGCCAGCCCACCTCGGGCGCGTGACTCAGATCGGCCCCGCCGAGCGTCTGGTGGGAGCGCCGCGAGCGGCGGAGTCGCCGGCGCCTCGGGCGCTGACGGCTCGGCCCTCTTCTCCGGGATCGGCATCACGGGCGCCTAGGCTCGTCCGGACCATTGCTGGGGGCCGTGGCGCGCGGTACCCTGAGTGACGTGACCAGGCGTGGTGCCTTGAGAGCTTCTGACGCGGACCGAGATGCGACCGTCGACCGCCTGCATCGCGCCGCCACCGAGGGCCGGATTGGGTCCGATGAGCTCGAGCAGCGCGTCAGCGTCGCGCTCAAGGCCCGCACGTATGCCGAGCTTGATGCCACGGTGGCCGACCTGCCCAGTCAGCCGCGTAAGGCGTCGCGCTCGCGCCACCCGGCCGTGCCCGTCGCGCGCTGGACGGTGCGCAGCATCCGGGCCAATCCAATGCTGCTGCTGGTCCTGCTTCCCGGGGTGGCGCTGACCTTCGCCCTGCTGGTCGCCGTGACGCTCATCTGGGCCGTCCTCGTGGTCGTGGCCATGGTCCTCAGCCACAGCGGACGCGGACCCTGGATCGGCCCCGGCCGCCGCGGCCGCGGGTATGCCGCCCGTCATTACCGCGGGGTGCCGCCGCCGCGCCGGCGCCCCGGCGGATCCTGGCTCTAGGGCTCGCGGTCACTTCTCTCCCAACTCGAGCACGGCCAGGAAGGCCTCCTGGGGGACCTCGATCCGGCCGACCTGCTTCATCCGCTGCTTGCCCTTCTTCTGCTGCTCGAGCAGCTTGCGCTTGCGGCTGATGTCACCGCCGTAGCACTTGGCGATCACGTCCTTGCGGTAGGCCTTGATCGTCTCGCGGGCCACGATCCGGGAACCGATCGCGGCCTGGATCGGCACGTCGTACTGCTGGCGCGGGATCTTTTCGCGCAGCTTCTCGGTCAGGGTCCGGCCCGCCGTCTGCGCCTTGGCCCGGTGCACAAGCATCGAGAGGGCATCGATCGGATCCCCGGCCAGCAGGATGTCGAGCTTGACCAGATCGGACTCGCGGAGCCCCAGCAACTCGTAATCGAGTGACGCGTAGCCGCGCGTGCGGGACTTCAGCTGGTCAAAGAAGTCGAGCACGATCTCGGCCAGCGGGAGGTCGTAGGTGAGTTGCACGCGCTGGGCCGACAGGTAGTGCATGCCCGCGTGGTCGCCGCGGCGGTCCTGGCAGAGCTCCATGATCTGGCCGACGTACTCCTTGGGGGTGAGGATCGAGGCGCGGATGAACGGCTCGCGGACCTCGGCCACACGCGCGGGGTCGGGCATGTCGTTGGGGCTGTGGACCGGCAGGACCGTGCCGTCGGTCAGGGTCACCTCGTACTCGACGCTGGGCATCGTCGCGAGCAATTCGAGGTCGTACTCGCGCTCCAGGCGCTCGCGGACGATGTCCATGTGGAGAAGGCCGAGGAAGCCGCAGCGGAAGCCGAAGCCCAGCGCCTCGGAGGTCTCGGGTTCCCAGCTCAGCGCGGCGTCGTTGAGAGTGAGCTTCTCGAGCGCGTCGCGCAGGTCGGGGTAATCGTCGGAGTCGATCGGGAACAGTCCGCAGAAGACCATCGGCTTGACCTCCCGATACCCCGGAAGCGGCTCGGCGGCCGGCCGCGTCGTGCTCGTCAGCGTGTCACCCACACGGAGCCTGGTCACGTCCTTGATCCCGGTGATGACATAGCCCACTTCGCCCGCGCCGAGCGCCGGAGCGGAGATCATCTG